>WANO01000041.1 GCA_015521765.1 Desulfurococcales archaeon | reverse complement strand
CCCAATCTCTAAATCAACAGGTGTATGGCTAACCATCCCCAGCGACATAAGGATCCTGCACAGAAAAATGGTTGGGAGATCAGATTACAGAGCTTACTCAGGACTAGTAACATCTATGAACTCTGTTTACTGGGTTAGTGTTTTAGAGGACCTCGGGAAGGTAGTTAAGGTCATCAACCTCGGTGCTGCAGGTAAGACTAAGGTTACACCCATAGAGGCATATATCGAGAAAGAGCTGGTATACCCGCTGGTTAGGGGGCGTGATCTGTTCAAGTGGGGATTCAGACACAGCCACCATATAGTTGTTCCATCTAGGAGCGATGGAAAGCCTATATCTCTAGACGAAATGGTCTTAAAGTACCCAAACGCATACAGGTATTTCGCGAGATACATGTATGAGCTCAGCAATAGAGGGGGCGAACCGTATAGATCTTCACTAGCCTCCTGGAGGAAAATCGTGGATCATGTAGAGCTGGATAGAGCAAGCTATATAGATAAGGCTGTAGACGTAGGATCAGGGCGTGAGGTCCCCTTCTACTATATATTTAACACAAAGAACATCTTTAGCCGATATAAGGTTGCATGGAGATACATAACTAAATCGTTTTACACAGCAGTCATAAGCGAGATCTACGATCCCAAAACAAGCACCCATAAAATACCTGTGCTAGACTGCAAGCTAATGTATATACCAACAGACAGGCACGATGAAGCCCACTATATAAGCGCTTTCCTAAACTCATCACCAGTAAGGCTTTTAATGAGGCTCATAGGTGTCGAGACCCAGATGTCGGTTCATCTACTAAGCTACATTAATCTACCTAGATACAACCATAGGGACAGCATACATAGAGAGCTCTCTAAACTCTCTATCGAGGCTCACAGATGCTTCTCAAGCGGGTGCTCCAGCAGGGATCTTGAATCTATAGAGCACGACATAGATCTCAGTATCATCGAGCTATACGGCATAGAGCCCAGCATTATTAATAGGGTAAGAAGATATCTAGATATACTGGAATAGATACAGAGATCAAGCTAGCGCTTATTGTCGAACTCTACTACACTATCCACGAATTTCTCAATCTCCTCAAAGGTGTTGTAGAAGTGGGGTGAAACCCTTATGATCCCTGGCCTTGGAGACACTATAATGCCTCTACTCTTTAGGTGGAAGGCTAGTTCATATGGCCTTTCATGTCTAAAGCTCACTATGGCTGCATAGCTACTTCTAGGTGTTACTAGCTTATATCCTTTAGATTCCAGAAGATCCATTAGCCTCCTCACGATCTTCGACGTATGTGACCCATACCTATTTGGCATATCGAATCTAATAGCAAACTTAAGGGCGGCTAGAGCACCCTCAAAAGCTATAGCGGGCCACGTGCCCCACTCAAGCATGGTTGCGTCTCTAGCAGGCTTAAACTCATATATGTTGAAGGGCCTCTCAAAAAGCCTCTCTCCTCTAAGCATCCTTTTAATCACTGAGTCCTCAATAGCCATCCAGCCTGAGAGCATTGGCTCCAGATCATCTATAAGCTCCTCCCTAACATAAACGAAGCCAGCCCCATGGGGGCCCATAAGCCACTTATACATGCCACATACTAGAGCATCTATGTCGTCTGCCTTAACATCTATGGGTACCACACCGGTGGCGTGGAACGAGTCCACTATAACTATCGCTCCATGCTCATGAGCTATAGAGGCTATCTCCCTTATCCTCTCCCTATACCCAGTGATCCATGACACATAATCAACAAGCACAATAGATGTTTTGTCATCTATAAGCCTCTCATATGTATCAAGAGAGACGTAGCCATCACTATGCTCCGCTATCCTCACCTCCGACAACACTCCTCTAGATCTAAGTGCATGAAGCGTATAGAATCCAGTAGGAAAGTTCAGAGAGCTCGCCACAGCATTCGTTCCTTTATCCAGCTTCAGCGATGACAATAGAGCATTCAGACCGAAGCTGACTCCGGGCACAGCCGCTATCTCGTTCAGCTTACCCCCTATAAGGCTTCCAAATAGCCTTCTAGATTCAACTATATGCTCCAAAACCTCGTCCCAAGGCTCCCCCTCATCGTTCCAGATCCTCAGGAAACTCTCTATAGAATCAATAACATCCTTGGTGAGAGGTCCCGCCCCAGCATTATCCAGATAGATTTTCTTGCTGGTAATAGAGATTCTGGATCTCACATCACCGATCCACGAATCCAAGATATCACCACCAGGATGATATAGTCATTGCTTCATATAAATAGAACCTTATAGGACGCTCGATAGGGTAGGGTAGAGCTATATTTATGGGCTCTTAATCAAATAGTTAAAGGGGTCTTCTAGTTGGTTGAAGTAGCGGTAATTGGAATGGGCTACTCTGGCTTTTCACCTTCCACCCCACACTTAAGTTTCCGTGAGATGGTTTATGAAGCGGCTAAAAGAGCCTATATTGATGCTGGCGATATTGATCCTAGAAGAGATATCGATGCATTTGTCTCGTGTCAGGAGGACTTCTGGGAAGGTGTATCTATATCGGATGAATTCGCTCCTGAACAGATCGGTGGCGTTTTAAAGCCCGTATATACAGTTGCCGGCGATGGGCTTCAGTGCATTGCTAGTGCTGTAGCCATGATTAAATCTGGAGCGTTTGATGTTGTCGCTGTTGAGGCTCATGGTAAACCTAGCGAGATCTCTACACTTAGTGATATAGTTAGGTTTTCATTTGATCCTATATATGTGAGGCCCCTAGATCTAGCTAGCATCCACGCTCTACAGGCTATTGAGGCCAGAGCCTTTATGGATAGCTTCAATATATCTAAAGAGGCTTTAGGGCTCTATGTAGTTATGTCTAGGCGAAACGGACTTAGATCATCAAGGGCCTCCCACGCCTCTGAAATAGATCTCGACACATACATGAAGTCAGATATGGTATCTGATCCTTTATCGGAGCATGATATAGCACCCTTCTCGGATGCGGCGATTGTCGCTGTTTTAGCATCCGATACCGTGGCTAGGGGTTATTCAGACGATCTTGTGTGGGTTAGGGGTGTAGGCTTTGCGAGTGACATATACACTTATGTTTTCAGGGATCTTTCAATAGATCGTTCAGCTAGAATAGCCGCTGATAAAGCCTATAAGATGGCTGGTATCGACTCCCCAAAGTCACTTAGAAACCTTGTCGTCGAGCTCGATGAGAGATACAGCTATAAAGCCCTACAAACCCTAATATCTATAGGTTTGGCCGGCCCCGACATAGCTAGGGATCTTGAATCCGGCGTGTTCAACAGATCTGGAGCAATACCAGTCAACCCAGGTGGAGGAGCCTTGAGCGAGGGGGTCCCTCTTGAGGCACATGGCTTAGCTAGATTGCTTTCAGGATATGAGCAGCTAAAGGGGAGGGCTGGCTCGGCTCAGATAGATGATGCTGAAAACGCAATTATTCATGGATGGCGGGGGTTTGCTACAGCTACATCTAGTATAGTTGTTTTATCCAGGTGATGATTCATGAGATTTAATTTGAGGGTTAAGAATAGGGTAGCTGTTATAGGTGCTGGGCTAACTCTATTTAGGAGGAGGCTTCTGGAAACGCCTCAAGAGATGGTGTGGATCGCTGCCTCAAGAGCTCTCGAGCAAGCTGGACTCGATTTCAGGGATATAGACTGCGTTATAAGCGGTAGCGCTCCAGATGCTTTCGATGGCGTACATCTTAAGGGTGAGTACTATTCCGAGGGTGCCGGTGTAGTTGGAAAGCCCCATATAAGGGTTTATGTTGGTGGAGGTACCGGCGTGTTTGTCCCTGTAGCCGCGTGGTGGTATGTTGCGTCCGGTCTCTGTAGGAGGGCTCTTGTTGTTGCTGAGGAGAAGATGAGTAGTGCTGCAGAGCCTCATCCCCAGGCTGTTTTCAGGCATATATGGGATCCTCTTGTTGAGAAGCCTTTGAACCCCAACCTCATATGGATCTTTGCCTTAGAGATGCATAGATACATGCATAAATGCAGAGTTTCAAAGGAGGATATAGCTCTGGTCTCCATTAAGAATAAGAGAAACGCTCTAGACCACCCCTCAGCCCAAGCGGCCGCAGACATAACTGTCGATGATGTCCTCAACAGCCCCATGCTTGTCTACCCAGTTAACAGGCTGGATATATCTCCGGTGAGTGACGGCGCTGCCGCATTGGTTATGGTTTCTGAGGAGTGGGCTAGAAGATATACAGACAACCCCATATGGGTTGCCGGGATAGGCTTTACTCTCGATACGACATCGTGGACCAATAGGGAGCTGTCTTTCCCTGTCTATGTTAGGAACGCCGCTGAAATGGCCTATAGGATGGCTGGTATAGATAACCCCGTGAAGTCTATAGATGTTGTTGAGCCATACGATCCCTTCGACTATAAGGAGCTCCACCATCTCGAAGGTTTAGGTCTAGCCCCAAGGTGTGGTGCGGCTAAACTAACCCGTGAGGGTGTTACAGCTAGGGATGGGGACCTCCCAACATGCCCCAGCGGCGGCTTGCTTGGTGTTGGAAACCCCATAGCTGCTGCTGGCCTTATGAAGGTTGCCGAGATATTCTGGCAGCTTAGGGGTGAGGCTGGTGCTAGGCAGGTTAAAAATGATCCCGTTACTGGTCTGGCTCAGGCTTGGGGGGACCTCATGCAGGCGGGTACAGTTATTATTTTAAGAAGGTGATGTGTGGTGGGGATGTTTAGGTTGAGAGGTGGGACCTCCCTTAGTGATCGTGAGTTTAGGGAGATTGTTAAGGAGTCCTCCGAGCCTAGAGCGAGGTATTCGATGACTGCTGGGCAGGCTTACAGCAGGTTCTTTGAGGGTTTAAAGAACGGTGTTATTCTTGGTACTGTATGTGATTCCTGTGGTATGGTGTTTATTCCGCCAAAGATCTATTGCCCATATTGCTTTAGGTCTGTATCTAGATGGGTTGAGTCGAGTGGTGAGGGTAAGGTTTTCACTGCTGTAGCTAGCTATATATCTGCCGATGTTAAGCCTCTGGATAAGCCTGAGATTGTTGCTGTTATAAAGCTCGACGTTCCTGGCTATAGGTTTGATAACTACAGGTTCCCTGGTATAATGCATAGAATATGCAACGCCTCTGACGAGGACGTTAAGACTCAGAGGATCTTTGATGCGAGGGTTAGGGCTAGATGGCTTCCTAAGGAGAAGAGGACCGGCTCGATAAATGATATTGAGTGCTTTGAGGTGGTGTGAGGTTGAGCTTTACCGGGTTTAAGAAGGTGGGTTCTATAGGCTCTCTCAGGCATTTTGAGGTTGATATGGAGATTGATCGCTATATATACACAGCGGGACCCCTAGGAACCAAATGGCTTGAGGCCCTTAGAGAAGGGGTCATAAAGGCTGCTAAATGCCATAGGTGTGGCGGTACACTGTTTATACCTCCCAAAATATACTGCCCAACCTGCTACTCCGAGGTTGAGGAGCTTGTGGATATAGACCAGGTTGGATATATAGATCATTACACAGTAATATATAGAAACGATAATGGAGAAAGACTCAAAAGCCCACAGATACTAGCTTTAGTGAGGTTCAAGAACGTGTTGGGCGGATTGCTACACTATATAGACCCCAACGACCTAAATAAAATTAGGAAGGGAGCAAAGGTAAAGCCTGTATTCAAGGAGGAGAGAAAAGGATCAATAACCGACATAAAATACTTCAAAATAATAGAAGAAACAGCATAAATAGACAGAACCAACCATAATAAACTAGGAGGAGTAAGGGTTTATGGGCCCGTAGCCCAGCCTGGAAAGGGCGTCGGCCTGCGGAGCCGGAGGTCCCGGGTTCAAATCCCGGCGGGCCCGTCACATTACAGTTATCAATATTTTTAGGATTAGCATACATGGCTTATATGGGGGTTACAAAGTTGAGCTATGCCAGGGCCAGGATTTTGAAAATAAGCATACCTGAACACATCGCTTTAGATGAGGCTGAAGCTAGGCTCCTCCTAGCTGTCGAACTTTACCGCGAGGGTAGGCTAACCCTCAAGCAAGCTGCCGAACTCGCCAGTCTCTGCGTCGAGGACTTCATGAGGGAGCTCTCAAGGAGAAAAGTCGGCATAATCAATCTAGACGAGAAGGAGCTGGAGGAGGAGCTGAAGATTGCAGAAAAACTCGCGGGAAGGACAGGAGGCTAGTATCGCGGTCTCAAATACTTCTCCCCTCATAGCCCTCAAGCACGCAGGGCTACTGGAGAAGCTCAGCCAGCTATTCCAGAGGATAGTTGTTCCACCGAGCGTCATGAGAGAGCTCAGCGTCAAGGAGAAAAAGTATTTTCAGAGCCTTGGTTTTCTGTCTGTGGAGGAGCCTCGCGACGAGAGACTCGTCATCGTGCTGAAGACTGTTGTTGACGAAGGTGAGGCTGATGCAATAGCGCTAGCCCTGGAGAAGGGTAGCCTACTAGTAATAGACGACTTCAAGGGAAGAAAGTTAGCAAGAAGACTAGGTCTAAGAATCATAGGCACCCTAGGTCTCCTAAAAACCTTGAAGCTGAAAGGCCTGATAAGAGAGGTTAAACCCGCAATAGAGAGGCTCAAGGAGAAGGGATTCTACATCAACAACAACCTGGTAGATAGTCTCCTAAGAGACCTAGGAGAGAAGTAGCAAAGCCTATGTAGAGAAAAATGTAAGCAGCCATGGCTATACACGTCCTCTATACCGGACTCTAATAGAGCTCTCATGGAGGCATACCAGGGAATACTAGCAAGGAGACAGGCACCAATAAGAGCCGATAGACAGACACCACCTATGCCCCCTCCCGACTGATCAAGCGTGTACATCCCTGGTGTGGGTGTGCACGGGGTCTCATCTAATGTCACTGCTCTTTGTCCCTCTCCGCAGTAATATTGTATCATACCTCAAAGATTTCCTTAGACCTCCCAGGTAGCTTGATTATTTTAGGATAAGACTCTTGCATACCATTTTCCCGCCCACTCGGTCTAATCCCCATTATAATGAACCATTATAATGTGGAAATAAGTAGAGTCATACTAGCGCAAAATCCGCGTTGTCATGCAGCGACTCTCCATCACAAGTTATTCTCCCAGCTGATAGATTTGTAGATAAAAAACTTTACCTAATCGCCCCAAACAATGTATCTTAGCGGGACGTTAGCTTATAAGGGCCAGCCTCCGGAGCCGGAGGTCCCGGGTTCAAATCCCGGCGGGGCCTGCCACGTATGTGGTCTTTTAATGTTTTTCCATTTATTTTGGAGAGCTATACGGTAACACTTATTATGTATGGGTGTATGTGGTCAGTGGCTCATAGTATAATTATGGTGTTATTAATTACTACTTATTATTGATTAGTTCATATACGCTATGTTTTCCTGGATTCAGACCATTGCACTTAGACATAGCTACGAACTAGTGAATTGAGCGCTAGTCATATACTTCTGTGTATTCATGCTCTATAACTATAAGTAGCCCGAGCTTAGGCTCTAGCTGGTTGGCTATTGAAGCTATTCTCTTAGCTAGCCTTTGTATCTCGTTCTTAGAGGGCTGGTAGGAGATATAGATTACTCCATGCCTTATCAGAGGCAAGAGACTTGGTGCTGTAAAGTCGGCGTCTCTTGTCAGTATTGTTCTCTCAAGTTCGTTTGCCATATTGATTAATTCTCTATCACCAATACCTCGGGTACCCAGGTCTTGTAGACGGGCAACATCTACGCCATGCCGCCTCAGAAGGGTTGCCAGCTTTCTAGGTATGTTTTCGTCAGCCAGAAGTCTCAGCAATGACTGTAATCCTCTTTAGCGTCTTAGATGCAAACCTTAATGCTTCATATATAGCTTCCAACGGTATATCAAATTCCTCAGCAACCTCTTCGGGCTTCCAGCCGGCCGCGAGCATGTCTAGGATGTCATCAACTGATACCCTTGTACCCTTCACAGTAGGCCTACCACCACGCCTACCTGGCACAATTTCAAGCCACTTATAGCCGGGTAAGAGAGCCATACCAGCCACCGCTAAACAACATTAATTTAGAACAGTGCCTTTTATATCTTCAGCTTTGAAGTAGGAGTCTAATCCTAGTTTCTAATATCAACATTACCCCCTACTGGTCAGTTTCCGGAGCTTCACATCTTCTATCTCGTTAGCGATCTTAAAGCACCTAGAGAGTCTTAGTTATCTATAAACACCCCCTCACAAGACTGTTTCCCACAACGTCTTTTTAGATCTCCAATCAAATAGTACAAGCTAAGAATATTTAAATTCAGTAGCTTGCTTCAAATAATTAGATGATTCATTGATCTCCATAACCTTCCTGAAGGGATTTGGATCAAAACCTAAACAGCTGTCTCACATACTAGGTGGTAGATTATGAAATCTATACCTATCTGCCCCCAAGAATAATATTTTGGAACAGAATCATTTAAGTGCCGGCCTGCGGAGCCGGAGGTCCCGGGTTCAAATCACCTGGACAGGCCCGCTATTGGATCCGACAAAACCATTATTAATATTAGGTAATTAAGTTTATTTTAACGAATACCATGGTTGAAGACGATACCATAATACTCCACTACACCTTATGTCTCCTCGTTATGGCATTCCATTACAACTATATTTAATTTATTTTATCATGTATTTAGTTATCATCTAGGTGATGAAAAACATAATGTTGAGGGTGTGATAGCCGGCTTCCTCCTCACACTAGCAACACCAAGAACTCTCACTCTTTAGGATAAAGGAGATCAGTTAAATTGCTTAAAGCATTATTCCCAAATGAATTATTAGGTTGCCCTTCTTTCTTATTTTTATTGGAGTTTAAGTATTATACATTTATAAGTGTGTACATACACTTATAAATGTGGTGTTATAGTATGGGTGTAAAGACAATAACTATATCACTTGAAGCCTATGAAGCTTTGCTACGCATTAAAAAGCCTGGAGAAAGCTTTTCAGACGTTATATTAAGATTAGTGAGAAAACACCGTAGCTTAATAGACTTAGCAGGTGTGTGGCGGGACGTAAGCGATGAAGATCTCTATGAGGTATTTAAAGAGATTAAAGAGGCTTGGTCTAGGTGGGGTATGAAGCTGATAAAGTAGTGGTAGATACAGATGTGTTAGTAGATTTTCTACGGGGAAAGAAGTATGCAGTCGATAAGATCAGTAAGATGATAGATTCTAAGGTATCTCTAGCTACTACAGTGGTTAACGTATTTGAGCTCTCTTGGGGTGCCTATAGGCTTGGGAGAGTTAGAGAAGTTGAAGATCTGGTGGAGGCATTAATGATTTTAAGCCTAAAGGTAGAAGAAGCCATAAAGGTTGGAATGGAGATAGCCTATCTATCATCTATAGGACAAACAATAGAACTCAGAGACCTATTAATAGGGATAATAGCGCGCGAGAACGGCTATGCAGTCCTCACAGGAAACGTTAAACACTTTAAGAGAATAAGAGGTCTAGAGGTAATTCCCTATAAACAAGAATAACACGATCCATATGTATACACAGACACGCCTATATAGACCAAACCCTCTAACAAACTTACAGATCTACAGGGTCTCAAGAGAGTTTCTAGCAGGGAAATTTAAAGTGAATACGATAGCTACCTTTGTGTAAGGTTTTATCATACGTGGTTTCTTTTTGTCTTTCCGCTTCTTAGCTGTCTGCGGCTCTGGTTCCTTATTCTTAGTTATAGGAGATAATGATTTATTTTGTTGTGGATTTTAATTTTTGGTTATAGTGTAGCTATGTATAAGCTTGCTGTGGTTAATTATGGTTTTATGAAGGATATTGAGTGTTTTAGAAGGATCCTAGATAGGCTTGTTGAGAGGGGTGTATCTATAGATTTTGTTGATGTTGCACGATATGTTTCGGATAGGGAGTTGGCTGATCTTCTTGGAGGCTATAATTTCATTATAACGTCTACTAGACCCTATTATGGAGCGGAGTTCTTTAGGTTGAATAGATGCTTAACGCTCATTGCGAGGCATGGGATTGGTGTTGATAATATCGATCTCGATGCGGCAGCCAGGGAGGGTATATATGTTATTAGGGTTCCTAACCGCGTTGAGAGGGATTCTGTTGCTGAGCACACTATAGCTCTAATGCTTGCTTCGTTGCGCAGGATCAATATTGCCGATAGATATGTGAGGTCCGGTAGAGTTGAGATCTCTAGATACGATTCTGATCTGGTTAGAAGCGTAGCTCCACCTAAGGATTTGAGCTCAATGACTGTAGGTATTGTTGGTTTTGGTAATATAGGGTCTAGGGTGGCTGAGATCCTTGCTAAAGGATTTAATGCCCGGATTGTTGTTTATGATCCTTATGTAGATCCTGAAAGAGTTAAAGCCTTAAATGCAGAGATTGTGGATAGTCTTAAAAAGCTGTTCGCTACATGCGATATAGTAAGTATCCATGTGCCGCTAACTAGCGAGACTAGGGGCATGATCGATAGAGAGGTATTGAGCGTTGCTAAGAGAGGACTTATTCTAGTTAATACAGCTCGTGGAGAGATAATAGATACAGACTCGCTTATCTGGGCAATCGAGAATGGTATTGTGAGTTATGCTGGTTTAGATGTGTTTGAGGAGGAGCCTTTGCCCAGGGATCATAGGTTGCTTAAGATGGATAAAGTTGTTTTAACCCCACATATAGGTGCTATGGTTTATTCTACCCAGGCTAGAATGCTCGAGTCTATAGTCGGGGCCATCATAAGCTATCTGGATGGGAGAGATATAAGTTCCCATGCTGTTGTTGAAGTTGAGCCTTCCAGCCCTAGAAAGCTGTCTATCTGCTGAATCCTATTTTCATGCATGCTGAGGTGAGCAAACTGTTTCATGAAGATTTCTTGTGGGCTTTATCCTAGATCTGGCTGGAGGTTTGGGGGATCGCGATGGCTCTAAGTTATCGCGTTATTAGATCTATTGTTGAGGGGTTAGAGAAAATAATGGGTTTATGGAATACATATTTGATGCGTAAGCTAATATTCAGTTGATGACTTCTATGAAATATGTTAGTTTAGGGGCTAGCGGTCTTAAAGTTTCTAAGCTTTCTCTAGGTCTGTGGCATCTGCCTGCGTCCTCTGTGAAGGATGAATACGGCGTATACAATGTTGATGTTGGTCTCGCCAAAAAGATTATTTATAGGGCTATTGATCTTGGTATAAACTTCTTTGATACAGCAAACATTTATCATGGAACACAGCATATACCTGATATTCATCACGTCGGCTTGTCGGAAAGGATTCTGGGTGAGGCTATAAAGGGCTATGATAGGGAGAGCCTGGTTATAGCTACTAAGGTCAGGTTTAGGATGGCTGATCACCCCAATGGTGAGGGGCTTTCAAGGAAGCATATAATGTGGCAGATTAGGGAGAGTCTTAGGAGGCTTCAGCTGGATTATGTAGATATATACTATTTCCATAGGCCGGATCCCGACACCCCTGTAGAGGAGTCTTTGGAGGCTGTTTCGGATCTTGTTAGATCTGGTAAAGTCCACTACTTCGGGACAAGTAGGTTTCACCCTGATGATGTAAGATACATCTATAGATACTGTAGGGATCTACATATACCATATATAGTCTTGCAGGAGCCCTATAACTGGTTAGAGAGACACTATGGGGAGGTATATGAGACTGAAAACCAAGTGTTTCCCGTAGCTAAAGAGCTGGGTTTAGGGATCGCTGCATATATCCCTCTAGCCCAGGGCGTCTTAACCGGGAAGTACCTATCGGGTATACCGCCTAGCTCTAGAGGCGCTTACGTGGATGAGATCTCTAGGAGGTATCTTACTCCGAAAACTATAGAGGTTCTGAAGGAGTTTCACAATATAGCTAGTGAGCTTGGTATAAGTGACTCGCAGCTTGCTCTGGCTTGGATATTTAAGGTTTCTGAGGTTAGCGGTGTAACGGTTATCCCTATTGTAGGAGCAACTAGAATCGAACATTTAGAAGATAATGTTGTTGCTGTAGATATTAATCTCGATGATTACACGTTTAAGCGTTTAAGCGATCTTTCTAGGAAAGCCTTGATCAACTGGTCTGGCGGGTACGTTAGAGTAAAGAGGATGCTGCAGCATAACTAATAATATGGGTGGTATATTGGATATCAAGGAGATTCAGAACATAATCTATAGCGAGTATTTTGAGAGGGACAACGCTAGAGGTCTATTCCCTACATTTGCTTGGTTTGTGGAGGAGGTCGGTGAGCTCGCCGAGGCTCTTCTTAAAGGTGATCGTGAGCTTATCGAGGAGGAGATAGCTGATGTTCTAGCGTGGCTTGTTTCGATCGCTAATTTACTCAACATCGATGTTGAGCGGGCCTTTATAAAGAAATATATAGAGAGAAAATCATAGGGGGTCCCTTATCGGGATCGAATTACCTTTATTAGCTTAATCTAGTAACTAAAAAATATACGTTAGATTGCGCGGGGAGACGCAATATGTCGAGCGATACACCTGTAGAGATACCTTCAACTGTTGAAATTATATCGTCCATGACATCCAGCCCTGAAACAGCAATAGCTATGGGTATACAGTTTGTTCTTGGCGCGGCTTTAGGCTATGTGATGTCTAAAATGATCAAGTATATCCTAGCGTTTATAGGAATAATAGCTGTAGGTGTCGCCCTAAATGTATGGAGCCTAGGAGGAAGTGTTGATAAAACACTCAAATCGCTAGCTATACAGGCTGTCGAGGTGAGGGAGCTTCTAATAAACTTTGTTGCCGCGATAGGGATTCTAACTATAGGGCCTATCTCGGCTGGATTCTTTACAGGCTTGATTATCGGCTCTATAAGAAAATAGATAAGGTCTAACTATAGCTCTTTTTCCATCACTTAGCTAGAAGATAGAAATCTTTGGTGGCGGGGTTTTGTTTGGTAGCGGGGCGAGGATTTGAACCTCGGACCTCGGGGTTATGAGCTTCGCGGATCGCGGCCTCTAATTTTTGTTTATAGGCCGCTGATCTCCCGCGGGCTACCAGGCTGCCCTACCCCGCTGCCCAGCCCCGCCATTTTATTTATTATCTTATGAAGGTTTTTAATTTTTCATGGGTGGTGTTTTTGAAGCCTGTAGCCATTGTTAGTATTATTGTGGGTGTGGGTATTTTTATACAGTTTGGTTTGGGTGAGATGCTTCATAGGCTTCCGAGGTTTTTTATCGATATACATATGACCATGGGTATTGTTGGCGTTGCCTTGATAGGGTATCTAGCATATAAATCTGCAGGATCTCAAATGATCGTTAAGGTGTTCTCGTATCTGGCACTACTATCTGGCGTTGTGCAGGTTGTTAGCGGCTTAAATACGTTTATGAATAATCCATTGGGGTTGCCGGAGTCGCTCCACAGGATGAATGCATTTATACTTATTGTCCTAGTTATTGTTTTAGGGATACTTACGGCTAGATCTGCTAGAAGAGGGTAAAAGCAGGTTATTTTTTATAGTCACTTAGCCATCTCTAATGGTAGTTGAAGTTGGATAACTATATTTTGGATGCAATAATACTTGTTGGTGCTGGATTTATAGGTGGCCTGCTGGGATCCATAACGGGTCTTGGCGGTAGCGCTATCATGAACCCTATAATTGTGGCTACATTGGGTTTACCCATAAGGGTTCTTATAGGATCTGGCATAATAGCCACTGTGGCAACCAGCATAACTAGCACCTCTAAATACATTAGGGAGGGTTTAACCAATGTTAAAATAGGCTTTACCATTGCTCTAACAGCTATGCTGGGTTCAATAATCGGCGTTAAGACGAACCTGCTGATAGATCCAAGAATAATATTCATAATATTTGGTGTGGTCTTGATCTCAGCACCCATAGTGGGGTTTATAAGGGAGAGAAGAGCCTCAAGAACCCAAGCTACAGCAGGGAAAAATATAAGCTCTAAAAACATCTATCTCGCATCCATATTAATGGTTAGCGCAGGATTCATCTCAGGACTGCTGGGCATAGGTGCCGGAGCATTCAATGTATTGATCATGGAATATATCCTTCTCCTACCCCTCAGAATGGCTACAGCAACAAGCACCTTTATAATAGGTCTCACGGGGGTTACTGGAGGGATACTGTATATCAAAGAGGGTCTTGTGGATCCTAGAATAATAATGTTTACCATACCAGGAATAATATTGGGGTCCTTAACAGGATCTAGAATCATGGTTAGGCTGAGAGGAAGGACCCTAAGATATATATTTACAGCGTTAATATGGGTTCTTGGAATCCAAATGATAATGAAGGGGCTATATTGAGTGGGTGTGACCAAGCTTATCTGTGGTGGAGACCGAAATGAGTGGTAGCGAGGTGCTCGAAAGATCAAAGAACGCGATATATAGGATAACTCTAGCGGGTTCAGCTCTAGCTCTCGGCACCTTGCTTCTAGGGCTTATAATATATGTCTTTATAGATCAAGAGGCAGACTCCCTATTTACAGAGATATATAGGGGTGGTGAGACACACTTATTATCCATACTTAAGGGTCAGCAAAGCATAGGCCTTAAGATAGCTTCGATAGGCGTGTTCATATTGCTTGCGACACCTATAATAGTAACTATGTATTCCGCTATTGCATACTATATGGCCAAGGATACTCATGGAAGCATTCTAGCTTCACTGATCCTGATAGCGATACTTATAGTACTACTCCTAGTATAGCGCTATAAATAACGTTATAAAATTAAAATAAACCGCCTCTCTAACACTATATAGAGATTAGGTATGGGTATAGCAGATCTACCCCTCCACAGCGGCGAGGTCCCCAAATGGCTACTGAGCTACATGGAGAGGATTGGTAAAGCCATAATAGATGTTCTGGTAGAGGAGTATGGAACTGAAGAGATAATATATAGGTTTTCAGACCCTCTATGGTTCCAGGCATTCAACAATGCTATAGGTATGGATTGGGATAGCAGTGGAAGCACCACAGTGGTTATAGCGATATTGAAGAAGATAACGTGGGATAACAACTATGGTTTCGTGGTATTGGGGGGCAAAGGCGAGCATAGCTTAAATATACCTAATGAAGTTGAGTACGCCGCCAAGAAGCTCGATCTAGATGATGATGCGTCTAGATATATAGCTAGGATGAGCAGGCTGGGAGCAAAAATAGATAATGTACTGCTACAGGATGGATACAGCCTATATCACCACTCAATAATCGTATCTGAGAAAGGCAACTGGACAATTATACAGCAGGGGATGAATACATCGATAAGAATGGCTAGAAGATACCATCTATCAAAGAATATGTTTAACGAAAAACTACTGAATCCCCACAGCGGTGTTGCATCAAGCAACATAGTTAAGCCCCTCAATCTAACTGATAGCGGCTCTAGAGAAACTGTGAAGATCATCGAGGACATTGTTGTTGAGCCAGTATCAAGGATAATTAGATATATAAGGCAGGTGAATTCGATTCTTAAAAATAACTCCTCCCTGTTGACATTCGCTAAAAATACAGCTAGCGGTATTGGGCATCAAGCATTAAATAAAGAATATATAGATGCAATTAGATACTATAGCCCAATAAAGATCTCTAGACATCTAATAGATACTATAAATAAAATTCAGCTGTACGGGGCTGAAAGGATCATAGAGGTCTTATCTATAGACGGTGTAGGCCCCAGCGTTATAAGGGCATTGGCACTGATTGCAGACTTGATATATGGGTATAGACCCTCTAATAGAGATCCGGTTACCCATCCAATTGAACCATTTAAATACTCATTCGCACATGGAGGCAAAGACGGCGTGCCATATAGAGTAAATAGGAGATTGCTTGAGAATACAATAGTTACCCTAGAAGATGCCGTTAATAGGGCTAAGCTAGGGGATCGCGATAAGCTGAGACTGCTTAGAAGTCTCGCCTCCCTAGCAAGAGAGTATGGATTATAAATTCTATAAAATAATTATTAGGGGATAGCGTGATTGAAGCACCTTTTACGGAGTAAAGGTGATCTCTATACATCAACATACGATATATTAGAGAAGCTCACATCAGTAAGAAACAAAATTAGAGTCCCAATGATAATAGATAGTGATGGGCAGAGCAGGATCACCAGTAGTTTTTTAATTATATCCACCTCATCGTTTAGGTCCTGGGATGAAATATCTAAAGAGGCTAGATGGAAAATTTCGCTTAATGACTTCACCATAACCAGGCTTCTCAAACCCTACTCGAGCATGGTTGCTAAGGATACGCACCACGCTATATTCATCTATGATCTAACTCCAATAACCAAGATACTTAATAACAGAAATATATTGGAGGTCATATATGCTGGTTCAGAGGACATATATATAGATCAGATAACTCTAGCAACTATACTGGACGCGTCACAAACCAATGGCTCTACAACCGATATATTTATTGGGCCAGCCATACTTGATTCTAGATCGAGAATATCGCTTGATATCGAACCAGACGATAAGGCTAAAGAATCCACCATAAAGCTATTTGTGTCTACACCCAGTAATCTGGGCCCATCAAATATAGAGTTAAAAATTAACGATAGCAACAGCTATAGAGTTCAGTTTAGAGCCCCTATAGAGTATGCGCTAAAAATAGCTTCGGGAGACATTAAAAAGATATCCATAGAGAATGTTTCCCGTACATATATAAAGATCAATTGGATGGCAATCGTCAAAAACAGATTTCAAGCACCAAAATACATCATAGAGGATGTAGCTATCGACAAATCATCCGACACAGAGCTACTAGTTAGAATACAAAATCTCGGTGATTTATCGCCGGACAAGCTGCATATTGTAGCTATATATAGAGGTAGTGTTATCGGTAGATCAACTATAAATAACCCCAAAGATAAAGAGCTGGTAGCTAAATTACCGATAAAGACAAGCGTTAAGGATTCCAGCATAATAGTTAGGGTTCTTTGGAAGTGGATGGGTGATTCAGAGTATACACAAAAAGAATATAGGTTTTAATGTTCGCCACCTTCAATTAGCCCATTATGGAGTATAGCTATGTTACGTCCGCTAAAAGCATTAGTTATAATGAGTAGGCCGCATAATCTAGCTATATCGATTCTCGGCGTATCTATAGGTGTACTTATAGTTGCATCAGATCTGGATGTCAACATCATATATAATATATTGTTTCTTTCTGTTCCTGTAATTCTGGTTGCTTCAGCAGGCTACATATCTAACGATATATATGACCTAGAGTCAGATAAGATAAGCAAGCCATGGAGGCCCCTAGTTAAAGGATATATTTCAGCTAGATCAGCACTACTGGTAGCATACATATTTTTTATATCGTCAATGATATACTCGATCATTTTTATAGGCATATACACCTTTATTTTCGTGGCATTGAACTCAATACTGGTTCTACTATATAATGCTTACCTTAAGAAATACGGCATTATAGGTAATCTAGCTGTCTCATTTTCTAGCGCAAATACAATTATATATGGGTCGCTAGCCTTAGTAGAGCTATATGATCTACCATACTCCCGAATATATATATCACTTATACCCATGGTTTTTGCTGTTTTGCTTAGCCTAATAAGGGAGTTATTAAAGGGTATAGAAGATCTTGAGGGGGATAAAGCTAAAAACGTAAGGACTCTTGCTATATCGATAGGTGTTAGAAAAACCTCTATACTAAGTATATTACTGAGTATAGTTTTGTGGATATTAACTCTGATCCCTATGTACATTAAATTTAATATAGCATACCTGGTTCTATCTCAGGTAACTGTGGCTTTGGCTTTCGTATCATCTATACTTATATATATGAATTCTATAGAATATAGATCTGCCATATCGACCGCGCGTAAAGTAAGATCTTTAACCAAGATATCATTAGGTACGGGGGTTATTACGTTTCTTGTATGGAGCTTATAGATCAAAGACTCTAGAATCTAAGTACCTCTGGCCTTCTACTATTTATTTTTTCTCTGACACTCTTAATGCGTCTGTCTATATTATCTATAAACTCCTCGGGTATTTTTCTATAGAGCACCTCTATCTCACCTACCTCTATTCCGGGCTTAACTAGGTGTTTTGCTTCATGCTTGCTTAGTCTCATGTTTTCTATCTCCCCGTAGTGTTTATCTAGATTTAGCATTTTCCATATCTTCTTGCTGGATCTAGGCGTTATGGGGTATAGCATTAGTGAGATCAAGGCAACGGTGTTACTTGTGAGATATATGGTTGTTGATGCGTCTTCTGGATTCTCTTTGATCTGTTTCCAAGGCTCCTTCCTGTTGATGTAGGCGTTGCTCGCTCTAGCAATACTCAATATATGCTCAGATGCCTGCTTCAGTTTTTGGGAATACATCTTGTCGATATATTTTATATAGTTATCATTGATGCCTTTCCAGTAGTCTTCATCTATACTGTCGAGTTTTCCTGGCTCTGGCACCCTAGACTTAAAGAATCTCTTTATGAAGCTTAGAACTCTATGAACTAAGTTGCCTATATGATCGTTAAGCTCTGAATTAATTATTCTGGCAAACTCGGACCAGCTGAAGTTAGAATCTCTCTCCTCAGGCCTCATTCTTATGAGGGTGTATCTCCAGTAGTCCGGGTTATCTATTAGTTCCAGTGCCTCATCGATCCATAGCCCAACCCTTCTGCTTTTACTAAATTTCTCTCCTTCGTAGAGTATATATTCGGTTGATGGTATAGAGTACGGTAGAGGATACGGCTCGCCGCTAGCTATAAGCATCGCTGGAAGTATAACCGCGTGGAACGGTATATTGTCCTTACCTATAAAGTAGACCGTTTTTGTTTCAGGATCATGCCAAAACTCCTCGAACTTTCTGCCTTTTTTTTCTAACACCTCTTTTGAAGCCGATAGATACCCTAATAGGGCCTCGATCCATACATATATAGTTTTATCGCCAGCGTTTTTAAATGGCGCCTTTATACCCCATTTTACGTCTCTGGTTATGGATCTTGGCTTGAGCCCTTCTCTGATCCAGGATAACGAGTATTTTCTAACACGGTCATCTAGGTTGGGATTGCTTTTCAGCCATTTCTCTAGTTTATCTTGTGTTTTTCTAAGATCGAAGAACCAGTGCATGGTTTCCTTATATACTGGTTTGGTGCCGCAGAAAACGCATCTTGGATTAATTAGATCTATAGGATCCAGTAGCGTTCCACAATTATCACATTGATCTCCTCTCGCTCTCGGAAAGCCACATCTAGGACATGTACCCTCAACAAACCTATCTGGAAGAAATATCCCATCCTTGGTGCAGTAGGGAAGAACCTGCTCCTTTGTGTATATATAGCCGTTCTCCTCAAGCTTGAGCATAAAGCTTCTCACAAACTCCTTGTGGTACTTGGATTCCGTCCTAGAGTAGTTGCTTAGATTTATGTCAAGTCTTCTCAGGAGCTCAACTATATATTTATGTGCCTCGTCTGTCAAGATCTTTGGATCTATATTTCTCTTCCTTGCTTCAACCTCTATAGGGGTCCCGTGCTCGTCAGAGCCGCTTACAGATATAACGTCCTCGCCCATAAGACTTAGGAACCTGTGATATACATCAGCAGATAAAAGATGGATTATAGTGCCAAGATGGGGCACGCTATTGATGTAGGGCCATGCCGATGCTACAACCCACTTACCCAAAGTTAAGGCACCTTAAAAGGTTATATTTATAGAAAAATATAAAGGGTATTTTATCTGGCTAAAGTATATAAGTGGATAGGGTATGTCTCAGCCAAATATAAGTGATTTAAGCTACTATCCATTCCTAGTAGACTTTAACGAGTTCCTAAAAAGGGAGATTGGCGAAGGGATAGATATCTCTGTTTTAGTGGAGACACCATATATGGATGATGCATATAGAAGGGTTAAGAAGCTCCTTATAGATAGAGAGGTTTTTGATCTCGATTCCATCGATAGGGTAACTCGAGTAGTAACTTTTTATCTAGGCATCATGCTTACTGCTTCTACTGGTCAAAGAAGATTCCTGGATGAGTATATAAGTAGGGAGATCGGGTTAGCTATAGATAGATTTAGAAGGTCTAGTATCAGTGAGGCGTTGGCTATACTTAAAGGCGTAGGTATAGATGTGAAAGAAAAAAGCGATAATATGGTTTGTTTTAGATATATGAATACCAGAAGAAGGATAATTTCAGAAAGATGTCTCAATATATCTTTGAGGTTTCTAGATCTGGTAAGGGAAAAAACAATAAGCCAAAGAAACCTTCTGGATTTTCTGGTTGAGAGCTCATTGTATAGGGGGAGGGTTTATACCGAGAGAAGCAAGCTAGATAAATTGATATATGATATTTTTCTGGGTAAGGTAAGGGAGGCTGTATCTAAGCTTGTTGAGAGTGATATAGCTAATGATGTTTTTACCTCGATCAAGAAGTACAGAGATAGATTACTGTATGAATATATATTGGCTAACAGAGAGGTTCTAGCTACTCGACCCAAGATTGATTGGTTTAGGCTGGCTAGGATCACGGCTAAAGAACTAGAGATAGCGTCTAAATACTCGAATAGGAGTGTTGGGGTTAATGATCTACCGCCCTGTATAGCTAGATCTATAGAGAGAATCGGTGAAGTAAACAGTAGTGATATGCTTTGGCATATATATGTGTATTTAGCTCTCACGTTTCTAGTTTCGATAGGCTTGAATAGAGATCAAATAATTAAGCTATTAAATACAAATAATGAGTTGCTGTTGCGCAAGATAGATTTCCTGCTAGAGAAACGTGAGAAAAACGATTTGTATCTACCTCCACCATGCAATATAATTAGGAACCTAGGCTTATGTGATGATTGTTCATTTAAGAATCCGATATCCAGGTATATTAGTGAGTCTTTAAGAAGGGGTTACGGTTCTGATTCGGGTGTTAGCTAATATTAAAATATTCTTGATATTAAATTAATGGGATCCTCATTTGGAGGCGTTAAAGCAGATATACAGCTGGAAAGAGAGGTACAATCCCGTCTACTCCATATACCATGTGCTTAAGCTCCTATCGTTATTGATTGAGGAGGGACCTCTAGGCAGACAGCTGATATCAAAGACGCTCAATATAGGTGAGGGCTCGGTTAGAGGATTGATTAGGAAGATGAAGGATTTATCCCTGGTCAATATAGATCCTGTAGCTGGCGCATATATAACGGAGAAAGGTAGAGATCTCGTTAATTTTTGGAGATCTATTGTTAGGTTCAGCAAATGCTATAGTGGAGTTAGAAACGAGCTAATAGTATGGGAGCATATATCGGTTACCTGTATAGACTACAGAGTGGGTGTAAGCGTAGTAGAGAGAAACGGTGTTCTGGGTATAAGGGACTCGGTGATTAGATACGGCTGTGATGGAGCCATAATAATGCTATACGACAGCAAAGGCGTCTATCTATTGGATTCCAGTGGAAACCCTGACATTGATATATCCGGTAGCCAGCTTGGATCTATAATAACATCGTATGCTTCTAAGGATAAAATGATCTGTATTTCAGGAGGCTCAAAGAACTCATGTTTAGATGCGGAGAAGTGTGTGTGGGATTTTATAGCTGAAATCATCTTAAAGATAAATGAAGGTCAGGATTCATGAAGAAATTCGTTGTTCTATATACTGGGGGGAAAGACAGTCATTCCGCGCTGATGCTAACACTCAGGGATACACCCTATAGGCCTGCTGGTCTCTTAATCGTTGAAAGCGGTGATCCTGAGTCATATATGTTTCACACATACAACATTAAGTGGGCTACTCTCCACGCCCAGCTTATGGGGTATAGATACTTCAGCGTTAATGTCAGCGGTATCAAGGAAAAAGAAGTGGATGAGCTATCGAGGTATTTAGAGAAGCTGGTTGCTACCGAAGGCATTAGCGTTATAGTCACCGGGGCTATAGCGAGTAGATATCAGAAATCTAGAATAGATAAAATAGCTAATAGTATCGGTATAGATCACTACTCCCCTCTATGGGGAAGGGACCCCGAGGAACTTCTACTATACCAAGTAGAGGAGCTCAAAATATCATTCATGATCACTGCGGTCCAAGCATATGGTCTAGGTAAAGAATGGCTTGGAAAAGTAATTAGCACGTCTGATGACGCGCGTGAGTTGATTAGTCTAGCTAGAAAGTATGGGTTCTCACCTAATGGTGAAGGTGGAGAATTCGAGTCGTATGTTGTTGAGTCCCCACTGCTTAAAAATAGATTGAAGCCTATGGGTCGTGTGATGTGGAGTAATTCTGGGTGGGGGCTATATGCTATTGATAGGGTTGAGATCCTTTAAACACTCATTCACCAAGCGATTCAGAAACACGAGCCATCATCATTGATTTATTTTCAGTGCCTGCGCGATTCAACATCTCGCGTTTCGTGTTCTGTATTCGTTTCCGGTTAATTTTATTTTTTTAGCTGTCTTTAATCTTGCGTTAGCTACATCTTATCTGTGAGCCTTGATTGCTGCCTTTGGCTATCTGTGTCATGTATTTTCGGGTATCCAGTATACTGTTTAGTTTGTTTTCTAGTTCGGGCAACTCGTCTAGTGTGCATGGTATATATACAGTGGGACCCATACTGCTTAGCCCGTATGCTATGTTGTGTTCATCAAGCACTTTTCTTAGGCTTATCACAAGTGGATCTTGAAGGCTCCACTCAACCTTTTTGAATCCTAGATCTTGTATAGCTCTCAAGTTATAGTTGAATTCTTCAATATCGTTGCTTATTATGGCTGGAAGAAGGCCCATTAATATATGGTACGCTACATTGGATGCCTCCTCAAACGGTATGGGTGTGTATGTAGCGAATATTTTCTCCTCATACTTGCCATATATCTTTCTAGCTTTTAGGGGCCTTATCAAGATGAACCTCCACTTTTCCGGTATTGGTTTTCTAGCTATCAGCGGTGGTATATCAATATCAACTATGCTATCTGATGGCAGAGGTTTTGTCTTCTTTAGCCCTAGCCTATGTCCTCCATCAACTATAAATCCCCCATACATGAATGAATACAGCCCTATACCCGATGTGCCAGCCCTGCTACATATTTTCGCCGCGGTTATGGGATCTAGATCACGGCCCAGAAGTCTAGCTATGCCAGTTGAGATCCCGAGACACATCTGGGTTATGCTTCCTAAACCTATATGCTTTTCGTAGCTGTGTAGTATATTGATCCTCAAGCATACATCTTCAGCACCAACATACTCTATAGTCCTCTCTACACATCTAACCACTTTCTCGTCAACATCCATATTTATCTCAAAGCAGCTGCTACCTACCTTTCTAGCTTTATTGGTGCATTGTGCTGTTTTCGTTATCTCTATATAGTGATTGGGGTTGTTTAGTGCTATACCGGCTCCTCCATCTATCCTCTTATGTTTAAGAGATAGATCTATAAGGGCTATATGTATTCTTGAAACCGTCTGTAGGTAGCATCTCCTCATCTTTGCGGCCGCTAATGTCTTATTCTATCTTCTCTATTTGCTAGGGCAGTTATTAATGATTATTTATGGCCAAATAACGCTATATCTCTCTAATTATAGATATCCTTTCTTTTCCAGAATACGTCATAGTTATTCTAGTCACGGATTTTACAGCTGGCAAAGCTATGTTGAAGACCGGGACTCCTGAGATGTAAGCTTCATGCTTTAATGATCCATGCGCGTGCCCGTGTAGAACAAGATCAGGTTTAGCCTCAGCGATAACTTTTTCGAATCCTCTATGCCCTAGATATGGATATATATTCAGGGGTTCCCCTTTCAAAGTTTGATACGTTGGCGAGTAGTGCATAAGCAGAATAGTTATATCACATCTATTCTTAAGGCTTTTCAACTCATTCTTTATATTAACAAGCCTTCTCCTATATATTTCCTTCAGCTGCGGCATATTCCTGCTTTGCCACGAGGTTAATTTTTCTAGAGATCCTCTTGAGCCATATATACATATTTTCAAACCGTTTTTAGCCAGCTCGACATATGAGTCATCTAGCCATATCACATCCTTATATCTAGCTTTAAAATCGCCAATTCTATCGAAGTACTCCTCGTTTCCAAATATAGAAACTATATCGACATCGCCATATTTATTTCTCAGAAATCTCCTAACTATATCGAAGGAGCCAACATTCCCTTTCTCCACTATGTCGCCTCCAAGCAGTATTAGATCTGGCTTAAATCCTAAAAGCGAATTAATCGATGACGACATCAGCGGAAAGTATCTAGGTGCGTGAACATCGCTTACAGCTATCATTTTAATTCTTATAGGTTGATGGCTCATCCCTATTGCGTCACCTACTGTTTATGATTAGCTATTATACTAATATAATAGTATTATATATCTCCCTATCATCTAAATCTACTTATGGAGCTATCTATGTCTCGTGAACAATGCGAGGAATATAGATCTATATTGACGGCCTTGGACAGTCTCCTTAGAGATATCTACAATGCCGAATTGTTTGATCGGAACTTAACACCCACCAGCGAGGGTAGAAAAGTTATACTGAAAATATATAGAGAAATGATGAAGAGTAATCTTAAGTGTGCCAGGATCGTGAGAGAGATACTGAGCGACTTTAACAAGGTCTATAAGCTGTATGAATGCTTAGAGAATGAGTTAGACTATTGCCTAAGTTGATATGGGCTAGTATTTATATATCTAAACAATACATATATTTAATTAGAGGTAGCAACTATGTTATCCATAATGCAATTGACTAGAGAAATATTTAAGTTAGGAAATAAAGAGAAATATGATCATGATGATCTAAAATTAGAGTTGGAAACCCTATACTCTATAGGTGCGCCAGCAAGCTAAGATTTTACTCAACGATGCAATACTTAACTTTATTAATTAGGAGCACTAACATTAGTGGTGACTGATTTTTAGCTATAGACCTAAATACAGCATCGAAATCAGTAACGTAAATATAGTTAAAAGTATTAAGGATCTATCAGCAAGGCTAGGGATCGGTGAGTATGCAGAGCTCAAAATGAAGATTACGGATGTTGAACTGGTAAATAGAGTTACAAGAGAGTGTATAAAGTTTGGTCTTTCAGTTGTAGATGGCTATGAGGATGATGAATGGGTTTATATTGTTATAACTAATAAAGGCTTCAATATAGGTTAATTGCTGTCTAGTATTAAGGACAGTATTCTAGCGGTCAGTCCCCACACCACCTTGCCTTTGGAGATCTCTGGAAATAGGAAGCATGGTGGATAGGGTATATAGCTAGGGCATTGACCCATTGATATTGAGCCTACATCTACAATGAATACCCTCGACACTTCCATGCTGTTAGCCTTTAAGGTCTCTGGTTTGCTCTTTAGCAGGAAGATGTGTGGAACTATAACTATGTTTCTTAATCTAGTTCTCAATGGCTTTATGGCGCCTAGATGCATTGATCTATTAAGATCTATATTAAGCTCCTCATTAACCTCCCTTATAGCTGTTTCTAGACTGGACTCGTGTCCTTTTCTGAATCCGCCTGGAAAAGCTATGTGTCCTGACCATCGATCATTAGGTTTTTCGGTCCTCTCGATAAATATTATTGAGTCCAGCTGTTCTATATATATTATAGCTACTGAGGCATCGTAATTACTATAGTTACTGTTGCTACACCACTCAGCATCTACGACTCTATATAGCTTCTGAAACGTATTACCCAAATTACCACTTCAAATAGCTAGCTTTTTCTGATCATACCTAATATCTCATTAATCTTTTTCGCTATATTAGTGGCTACTCTCTCTATATCTGTGTCTTCTAGCTTATTCTTATACATAAATACCTTTAGATCTATTAGATCTTTAGTGTTCTCATAGTTTATACAGAGCAAAGAGATCTTATATATATCTAGGTTAAGCATCTTACCTATGGAACCTAGCATGTTTTTATCATCTATATCTATATTGAGTATAGTGCTCTTATTATTGGAGGAATCAAATTCTCTACATGTTTGTGGTTTTAGATCTATAGAAAATATGATTAGCTCATCCTCTTCTATAACAGCTATTTCTTTTCCATTATCTATATTGATCTTAGTTATTCGCTTGTTAACTCTTTCTGTTTCATATCTGTTAGTGGTAGAGTGTAAGTTCCGATCCACAGTATGGACACCTAAAATGTAGACGTCGCGCATCGGCTAGACAGAATCTAGCGTTTGTATTTGAATTAACGCATTTTTGACAATAGTATATAGGGTCATCGCCTACACTTAATTTCCTATTACATATATCGCATCTATAGGTGTACCATCCCCTATGCCCTTTAGCATTAACCCCAATCATGAACATTGGCATAGTATCACCGAGTTTATGTATAAACTACTGGGCTTATATTTTAAAAATTGATGCCTGTATCTTTAATTTTTTCATCAACCTTTATATACTCTATATAAGTTTGCGGATAATTTCCTTTCTCATCTTTCTCATATTTCTTGATCATATCCCATATAGTTATAAGCGCTGTAGCTACGCCTACCAATGCTTCGATCTCTACACCTGTTTTATATACTGTTTTTACTGTTGCTTTAACATCTATATGTTGCTCGCCAATATGGATCTCTATATTAGCGCCGGTTATCGGTATAGGGTGCGTCATTGGAATTAGATGGTACGTGTTTTTTATAGCTTGAATAGCGGCTATTTTAGCTGCCTCAATAACGTTTCCTTTTTCGATCAATCCTTTCTTTATTAGCTCTGCTGTTTCTTTCTTTATCTTTAATCTCCCTGAAGCTGTAGAGATTCTCAGAACATCGGGTTTTGATGATATCTCTACCATCATGCTGTTTCATCCATTTCAAATAATTCTTTTAGTACTCTAATTCTTTGCTCCGTCCATATTGGCCTATACACTCTTAATCTGCCTATTTTTATTTCCTCAACAATACCTGCCCTTATGAATTCCTCCAGATACTTTTTGGCTATCTGGTGATGTATCCCGGTTTCTCTTGATATCTTAGTTATATTGGCGTCGCCATGAAAAACTAGGTATTTCAGTATCTTTAGTCTTCCTCTTGATTTCAGTATATTTTCTAGCTGCGGTTCCTTATCTTGTATCCGACTTCACCTTTAGTAACTCATCTATTTTCTGCTCTAGTGGTTCAAGGGGGACCTCGCCTATCCCTATTAGTGTTGTTCTCCCTCTAGTTCCTTTGCCGCTGGGTCTCGTTTCGATTATGCCCATTTTACTCATATTCATTATATACTCATATACCTGGGTGTGTTTTCTGTGTGTGTAGCCGTAGATCGAGCATAAATGCATATATTCCTTCTCCACACTACCCATCGTGGTATAGGGGGTCTTTATTTTCTTTAGCACATTTATTATGGATTTGAGAAGTAGAAGTTCATGGAGATTTAGATAGTATAGAGAATCCGAGATGTTGACTATATCGCTGCTTAATAACCCTCTGGCTCTTCTCACATGTTCTAGCGTTATGGTTTTAGATCCTTCTTGATCTGCAGCTTCACCAGCCAATAAGAGGGTTTCAATAGCTACTCTGGCGTTTCCGCTTCCCCCACGATCATAGCCTTCAAGATCCGCTATATATTTTATGACCTTATCATCAATCGAGCCAGGATGGAATGCCTCTTCACTTCTCATTTTCAGAATATCTATAAGCTCGGAGCTTGTGTAGGGCTTGAATTCTACTATATTTTTTATAAGGTAGCTATATGTTGCTGTGTCCAGCTTATATAGTGTAGATAGGTTTCTCACTATAAATATATAGTTTATTCTTTTAACTTGCTCTGGATTCTCGTCATATATTCTTATTAGAAAATATACCGCATCGTTTCCTGCAGTTTCGATGAAGTAGTTGAATTCATCTAGAGCTATTAAGGCGTATGATCTGTTTCTCTCGAGATATTTTAGGAAGTACTCGAACACCTCCTGTGCCGAAAACCCTCTTGATGGTATTGGGACCTCTGCCTGCTTCGCTATGTCTATCACCACCTCGTACAATGTTCGATCTTTATGGCAATTTATATGGATGTATTTAAGATCTATATTTTTGGCTTTAGCTATACCCTTAAGCTCCTTTCCAAATGATCTTGTTGTAACGGTTTTGCCTGTACCGATGTCCCCAACCACTAGTGCTCTTTGGCTTACTTCGCCCGGGTTAAGGATTAGATTTCTAAATATTTCGGCTAGTTTTTTTAGCTGTTTCTCTCTATGTGGTAGGTAAGATGGTATGTATTCTGGGTATAGAACGTCTTTTCTTCTAAATACTGTTGGCTTTGTAAATATGTCCTCTATTATCCTTCTAGCACTCAATGCCTACTGTCCCAATATATATAGATCTCCTATATTTAATATTTTACAGGGGTGGCCGAAACTTTCGGTTATCTACTTTATCTCCGTATTTATCCATTATCGATATTAAAGCCAGGGAATCTATGATTTCTATTTTAACAACTATATCTGGATCCTCAAAATCAACCTTTCCAAGACCTCTTTCAAGAATCTTTGCTCCAACATACTTCTCCAGCTCCCAACTGCTCCTAATAGCTCTACCTCTCCTTACACAGTCCACATAGAATTTTGATCCTCTATAACCTTCAAACAGCTTTATAGCTTCCTCAGATATTCTGTCAGGCCTGGCTTCAACACAACTCTGTATCTTAACTACCCTTGCCACTCCGGTTGGTGTTCTCCGCCTTATGAGGTTATAGATCTTGTCTGCATCAGCTTTAGTATATACTAGAATAACATCCCTATACCTGGTTTCAAATATTTCTGCCTGATTGTCATATATGTATATTAGATCGCTAAGCTCCCTTATAGCAACTTTAGCTTTACCTGTGTATGCTGTAACTAATAGTTTTGGACATTTACTCTCTGTCTTCATCTCTTCCTTGAAAAATATATTATTACTGCTGATTTATAGGGTTACGTTTTAAAGAACCTGTCTAAACCCATCTTCCTAGTTTCCTTAGACCTCTCTGTTTCTCTAGACTTCCTCCTACTTTTTTCTTTCCTGATCTCCTGCTCCTTCTCCACCGGTATCTCTTCAGCCCCCTTAAGTTTAGAAAGTTCTTTTTCGTACTTGTTAACAAGCTTTATTATTGAAGACGCATTATTACCGGCTAGAAACCTAATCATGTTATCGGGCAGTCTTAGCCCTAGAGATAATTTTGCGGCTTCCTCGATATTCGATTCAAATATGACTCTAAGAAATGGTAGTGTTTCTGACTTAGCTATTTTTCTGGATGTTTTAGTGTGTTCAGCTATGATTCTAGCTAGCATCTCTCTTAGTTCTCTAGTCTCCTTGGTTTTTGATAGAAGCTTTATTCGTTCTGGAAATCTATATTTTACCCACTTCCACTTCTTGTTTCTTCTTGAAAAGGCCACGCCGGGACCCATTAGATCCATAGCATAGGATAGGAGGTCCCACTCGCCACTCTTTATTATTCTCCCTAGATATATTGATGCCCTGCTTAGCGATTCGTACGCACGCCAGAGATCTTCAGGATCCTCCAACTGTATTGGCAAGTTCTCATTCAGCCATTCTATAGCCATCTCATAGTCCAATTGGCTATTGCTCAATGCCTGCTTTGCTTGCCACGCGTATTTTGCGGTGAATAGTCTCCTTAGCGTCTCGAACGGATCTTGCTCTTTGTCTCTCTGCCTAAGTAGGGTCTTCACCGTTGTGATATCTACCTTGCCGTATCCTTCAGCTATTGCTTCAAGGTCGTTTATTGCCGATCTTAGATCACCTTCAGATCTATCGACAATAAATCTCAGGGCTTCCTCGTCAGCCTCAATGTTTTCCTGCTCACATATTCTCTTCAATAACTTCATTATGTCTCTTGTACCTAGCTTCTTTAGCCCTACCATTATCGCGTTTTCTCTTAGCTCTTTAAGGGATTGAGACCAGGGATCATTAGCTGTCATAATTATAGGTTGCTTAGTTATGTTTATTAATCTCAGTATCGCTTCAATGCCTCCAGCGTCAGATCTAGCGTGTATGCCATCTACTTCATCCAACAGTATTATCTTTCCCTTCCCTAATAGGCTTGTTTTATCCGACGCCAAAATGGCTATTCTCTCTATATCCTTCGACCTTCTAAAGTCGCTTGCGTTCATCTCGACTAGATCGTATCCAAATTCCCGAGCCAACACCTCTACCAGGGTTGTTTTCCCTACACCTGGAGGTCCATACAGCAATACTGCCTTTTTCTCCACATTGGGAAACTTTTTTAGCCACTGGATCAATATGTTCTTAGCGTTTTCCTGATCTATGTATTCATCTAGCTTCTTGGGTCGGTACTTTATGATCCATGGTACCTTTCTGGCGTATCGTGTTCTCGGTATACTTATAAATCATTCACCCCATAAGCTTCTTTCCTAGGATAACGAGTCTTGCCAGTAGAGCGTTTATCTGTATTTCGTCATCCGCGCCCTCGACAAGCCTATAGTTTATCTCGCCTGTATAGTCAGCTATGTATACTCTAAGATCCTCAGGAATCTTTATGTCTGGAGAAAATATCTCTCTATGTATCTGTTTAATAACATCTATACCTGAAAGGCCGTAATCCACCATTATTCGCCGAAGCTTGTCTCTTGCCTCAACGAACTTTCCGTTGAGAGCTAGCTGTATCATTTCTCTGATCTCTTTTGGATGTGCAAGACCTACAACTCTATATACAGTTGAAACAGTCACTTTACCTAGAGCTGCTGCTGCCTGGAGTATATTTATCGACTTTCTCATATCACCTTCAGAGATCTCATAGATGGTTTCCAGCGCATCAATATCGTATGATACCTTTTCATTTTCGGCTATGTACTTTAGTCTTTCTACTATATCTTCCTTTTTCAATGGGGTAAATCTAAATAACGCGCACCTGCTTTGTATGGGATCGATTATTTTAGACGGGTAATTAGCTAGAAGTATGAATCGTGTTGTTTCAACATACATTTCCATTAGTCTTCTCAGCGCTTGCTGTGCATCTGAAGTGTTGTGCGTTAGTATCCCGTTGGCTAAGAAGAAGTTTTTGTTTTTTCTCATTGATATATTAAGTACTTTGTGTTTTCCTAGGTACCTTATCGATATGATCTTTACGTGTTTTACGTCTAGACTTTTCTTGCCTGAAATTCCTGTAGCCTCATAGATATATCTGTATATATCTTTCTGCCTCTCGATGTAGGGATAGACATCTATGTAGACAGTTTTTCCATAGTGTTCGATGCCTGGATCCAATATGTTTGCTGTTTGGCTTCCAACATCCTTTATTTTAATATATATGTGATTTCCTCTAGTTACATGTAGCACCAGTGAATCGTTGCCGTGACATGATGCTTTTACACCTAGACTCCGTATTTTTCTATAGATCTTTTCCCTAAGTACAGTAGCTACTTTAATGTATACAGGTGATTTAAGTGTTTTTAGGGGTGTTGATCTCGGATAATAGATCTTTTCAGTACTATTCTTCTTAGAGCTGCTAGATAAGGCGCTTATATGGCTAGACACATTAACACTAGCCCTCACAATTCTTTTTCTCTCCATACATGCCCTGCAGTAGGGGACCTCATGGATACTTGCGCTATAATATATTTTGCCGCAGCTAGCGCATCTAGATATTTTATCTTTAAATGTTGCTATCTCCATTCCTTTTCTTAGATCTTTAACTCTAACAACTTCTATTCTCCTATTCTTTATTATGAAAAAAGGATGCTCTGGAGATGCTAGAACTCTGCTTCCGTCCTCTAGTATTATTTCGTATAGATCTGCCTCCCCTGAATCCACTATATGTCCCTTGTCGTTTTCAGGGCTTAACGTTTCGGGGTTTAGCGATGGTATATCGAAATCCTGTTCGCCATACTCTCTATACAGCTCTTCTAATGTTTTAATCTCTAGATCGTCTAGCCTCCCCACCAGCACCTTCGTCTTTGGATGAAGACACATATTGTCCGCCTCATCTAGTATAACAACCTTAAACGGTATCTCCCCCACCACGGCGGCCCTGGCGAACTCCTTTATTTTTGTCCTTATCACATCTATTCCTCTCTCGTCAGAAGCGTTTGTTTCAAGCACATATCTCCTGTAGTTCTCGCCATATAGATCTTGCACAAGAGCCAGAGCAACAGTTGTTTTCCCTACACCTGGAGGTCCCACAAACAGTAGATGGGGCATGTTTTTTTCTTTCACAAACACCTGTAGTCTTTTAACGATTTCGTCTTGGTTAACTACATCTTTTAGGCTGCGCGGCCTATATTTTTCTGTCCACAGCAATTGTTCTAGAACCTGTTTTGACAATTTAAATATGCACCCTGAATTTATAGTATGGCAGGAATTTATATAAAATAAGGTTCTATCGTGTTTTAAGGTAGGTTCATAACTAATATTTATGGAGCATCTATCTCAGGGTGTTGATGACTGTATGTTTAAAGAGGTTGTAGCTAGACTCATGATCACGCCTAGAGATGGCGTCTCAATAAGTAGGATAGCTAGGAGTGTAGCTAAGAGATGTAGGGTTGATAAGGTTCGAAGTAATCTTGAGCTCAACTATGTGGAGCTGGAGCTTAGAATTGGTAGAGGTGGTTACCGTAGAGAGATCGGTAAAATAGACTGTATTAAAGCTGTTTTGGATGATCAGGTATCTAGCCTAGAGGTATATATCTATATTATTGGTGTGGATGTCGACGCCCTTAAACAACTATATGGTGATCGGGTATACAGGTGTTTTTCTGGCTCATGGTGTATAGCGTGTGTCGGATATTTTGTTAGAGATCTGGATCTATATATCTATAGGAATAAAAGCGGGGTTAAGATTGGCGTGCTGTGTAGATATAGATGTGATATTGGAGTATCAGCTAAACCCTATGCTAGTAGCTGCATGATCGATGATGCAGACGTTATATATGATCTCTTTGACGAGCTAGAGAAACTATCTATGGAAAAAGATCTATGAAAATCCAGGTTTCCTTATATTGGTGACCTCTCTATTTACCAGTGTAGGAGGGACCTCCCCCCTTGCGAATGCCAGTAGGTTATCGACAACTAGGTTGGCCATGGCTAGTCTCGTTTCTCTAGTAGCAGACCCGATATGGGGAACCAGAACCACGTTTTTGAATCTAGTTAATGGGTGGTTGGGATCTAATGGTTCTTCCTCATACACGTCTAGACCAGCACCAGCAAGTATTCCTTCTTCAAGCGCCTTTACTAATGCGTCTGTATCGATTATTCCTCCCCTCGCGGTATTTATTAGTATTGCGCCTCTCTTCATTTTCTTGAATTTGTCTTCGTTGATCATGTGTCTGGTTTCTTTTGATAGAGGTACATGTATCGTTATGAAATCGCTTTTAGATAGTAGCGTATCCAGATCTACGTATTTCGCGTTAAGACTTTTTTCGAGGTCTTCCGGTGCTCTAACGGGGTCGTAATAGAGTATTTTCATGTTGAAACCTCTAGCTCTCTTAGCGACTTCTCTCCCTATTCGCCCAAACCCAATTATACCTATGGTTTTCCCATGCACCTCTGTTCCCAGCATCATGTGTGGATGCCACCCTGTTTTTGTTCTCTTCCATTCCCCCCATCTAACGAAGTGGTCTGATTCCACTATTCTTCTGGCTACTGATAGGAGTAGGGCAAAGGTTAGATCTGCTGTGGCTTCGGTTAGTACTCCTGGTGTATTGGTTACGTATATTCCTTTTCTTGTTGCGCATTCTATATCTATATTGTCGTATCCTACAGCGTATTGGGATATTATTCTTGTTCTATGTGAGATTCTCTCAATGAGATTGCAGTCTATCCTATCGGACAGAAGCGTTACAACAGCATCGTATTCAGGTAGCTTTTTCAGTAGATAATCATATGGCGGCGGCTCATACCGGTCCCATACTTCGTAGTCATATACCTCATCAAGCCTTTTTACTGCTTCCTCGAATAGCTCTCTAGTTATATATAGTTTAGGCTTTCTGATTGTGACCACCTGGTTCTGGAGCGATTATTATTTAAGTAGCTCCTCTACTGCTTTCTTTATCCTTTTGGCTCCCTCTTTTATGTCTTCTACCGATGTTGCATAGCTGAACCTGATGAAGGTGTCGCCTGCTTTATCGGGAAAAGCTGTTCCAGGTAGCGTTACCACGTGGTGCTTGTCTAGTAGGTATTCTACGAATCTCTCTACATCCATCTCTATACTGTTTAGAATCTCGTCTATCTTTGGAAACATATAGAATGCTCCTTCGGGTTTCCACACCTTGAACCCGGGTATATTACTTAGCTCGTTATATAGAGTGTCTCTTCTCACTCTAAACTCTTCAATCATCTTATAGATGGGGTCCCAATCGCCTTTTAGGGCCTCTATACCTGCAACCTGCACGAAGCTGGGGGCGCAGCTATATATGTTGACTGCTAGCCTGGTTAGTGATCGCGCTATATCTTTCTTAACCGCTAGGTATCCAAGTCTCCATCCAGTCATCGAGAACGTCTTACTGAAGCCGTTGACATATAGTACATAGTCTTTCCATTCCGGTATCGATAATATGCTCTTGAAGGTTTTCTCATACGTAAAGTTGTCGTATATCTCGTCGGCAAGTATTAGCATGTTGTTGTCTACAGCTAGCTGGAATATCTCTTTTACCTCTTCCCAAGTAAATACTTTTCCTGTGGGGTTGTGTGGGTTGTTAAGCACGATCATCTTTGTTCTGCTATCGATGGCCTCTTCCAGCTTATCTATATCTATTCTAAATCCGTTATACTGGTCGAAATCCATTTTTATGTAGATTGGCTGGGCCCCTAGAAATCTAGCTACCTCACCATATGCTGGATAGCTTGGTTCTGGTATCAGTATCTTGTCTCCTGGCTTTATATAGGACGCTATAGCTAGGAAAAGCGCTGTCTTTGCTCCCGTGGTAACTATAATGTCATCTGGATCTGCCTGTGCATTGTATCTGTTGTTTAGATACTCTGTTATTGCTTCTCTCAGCCCCTTGATCCCGTTTGTTTCAGTGTATCCCGTTACTTTGTTGTCTAATGCCTCTTTGGCTTTATCTATTATATGGTCTGGTGTAGGTATATCTGGCTGTCCTACGCCGAAGCTTATTACTTTGTACCCTTTAGATGCAAGTTGCTTTGCCCGCTCTATATAGAGGAAGCCTTTTTCTCCTTTAAGTTCCGAAATTACGGGGTTTATGTGATTGATTGGTTTGTTTTGCGACAAAGATTATCAGTCCTCGTGTTAAATTATATGGTATGGTGATTAATATCGATGACTATACAGTAATATTATTAAAAATTATTTAACTATAAAAACTGGTTTTAATCTATATTTTAGTATACCTTATAGTAACCTATCTCCAGATCTTCAAGGAATTTTAATCTTTTAGGTATTGGTGGATGTGTTGATAGGATCTCAGCTACCGGCGATATCTTCATTCTCATCAGCCTTTCTATTTCGCTTCTACCTATATTATAGAAGGGGTTGGCTACGCTCTCAACTAGTGCATATATAAATAGCGTTCTGAACTTGCTTTCGCTAACAATCTCTTTCGCTTCTGGGTCTCTCGAGTAGTATATATGTATTTTAGCTAGGGCTTTCTGCATTGCTTCCTTTCCTGCTGCTTTTGCCCCCTCTATGTCGGCGAAGTATTCTCTCAATCTGCTGAATGCTAGAACCAGTATCTGAACTATGAACGATACTATTATGGCTAGTATCCCTACCGCTATTAGTACTCCTGGATTACCGTTTCTTCTGTTGCCTCCCCAGAGGGTTAGGTGTATTAAGCTTATCCCTAGGTAGTAGATTACTGAGGGCAGTATGCCTAGAAGTAGCATTATGGCGTTGTCTCTATGCATGTGGTGGCCTATCTCGTGGCCTATTACGGCTTCTAGCTCTTTTCTATCGGTTAACCTCAGCATTGTTCTGGTTACAGCTACATATTTTCCTGAGATTATGTTTCCATATGCAAACGCGTTTGGCGGGCCGTTAACTACTACGGCTTTAGGTGGTTTCTTATATCCTAGTCTTTGGGCCACGTTATTAACGATCATCTGTAGTGATGGATCGTGTTTTGCTCCATACATAGCGTTGATCATGTATGGTGACACTAGATACATTATAATATTAGCTATAATCACGAAAATAATGAGCCCAGTTATACTTATATAGCTTAATCCGACAATGCTTAATATTACGTATATAACGCTGGCGGTAAGAGCCACTATTAAAACAGATAAAATAGCCATTGATGCATACAGCGAGAACCTGCCAGATACCTTGTTAGCTACCTTCGGCGCCACAGTAGAAGCTAAGGCTATCATAACTACGTATCCCAGCATGTAGGCAGCGATGGCTACTGGATCTAAAAGAAATACCATGTTTACAGCACCCTTAATTAAAATAGTTATAAAAAAGTAAATATAAACTTAAAATAGCGATCATGAATCATATGAGCAGAAAGCCTATAGAGCCCAAACCCAGTATTATGCGCCGGGGGGAGGATTCGAACCTCCGACCACCGGGTTAACAGCCCGGCGCTCTACCAGCTGAGCTACCCCGGCACATGTATTGTTGATGGGGTTTTGGTTGTTATGCTTGGATTAACCCATAATCATCTGAATCACTCAGAGCTTAAAACTTTTATTTTAAGTCGTGGAATAGGGGTTTATATTGTAGAACAATGCTAGCTATAATAGCTTTATTTTTTTCTTTTGATACAATATATACATATTG
>WANO01000040.1 GCA_015521765.1 Desulfurococcales archaeon | reverse complement strand
TTATAAGCCCGTTTATATCATCTATAAAAAGCAGACTATAAACAAAATATAGCTGTAGCAAGCCACCTATCGAGCCTCCTCTCTGTTGAGCCAGCAGGCTGAGTAGTGGTTCTCCCCAACATTAAAGTACGGAGGATCATCCCTCTTACAGACATCCATAACATACGGACACCTAGGATGAAACCTGCATCCCGGCGGTATATTGATGGCGCTGGGAACCTCACCCTTTATAGGTAGCTCCTTTATTTTCCACCTTCCGCTCGGGTCGGGTTGAGGCACTGCAGCCAATAGCGCTTGTGTGTATGGGTGTTTTGGATCTTTTATGACACGATCCGTTTCCCCAAATTCAACGATCCTACCTAGATACATGACATATATATAGTCACATATTATGCTGGCTACAGCGAGATCGTGCGTTATGAATATATATGTCAGGTTCTTCTCCTCCTTCAGATCCAGCATCAACTTTAGAATCTCAGCTCTTATAGATACGTCGAGCATCGAGACAGGCTCATCAGCCACTATGAGCCTAGGACCAAGTATTAGGGCTCTAGCTATATTGACACGCTGTCTCTGTCCTCCGCTCAGCTGAAAGGGGTATCTCGAGATGAACTCCTCTGGCGGCGTTAGCCTGACATCCTCTAACGCCCTTATAACCATTTCTAGTCTTTCGTTCTTATCCTCGTATCCATGTATTATTAGTGGCTCCTCAAGGATCTCCCTAAGGGTCATTCTAGGATTCAGAGAGCCATACGGATCCTGAAATACTATCTGAATCTCACGCCTCAACGGCTTAGCGTATTTCTTAGGAAGATTCAAAATATTGAATAGAACCTCCCCGTTCTCCAGCTTAAGCTTCTCTACAGATTCCTCATTGAGAAGCTGATCATAGAGTCTCTTAGAAGGCTTAAAGAACAGTTCGCCACCTGTTGGCTTATAGAGATTAACCATCAATTTACCTAGAGTTGTTTTACCACATCCTGATTCTCCCACAAGACACGAGACCTTTCCCTCCTCCACACCTATGTTGACCCCATCAACTGCCTTGACAACCCTGCCAGCCCTTCTCATAATTATCTCAGTTAGGGATCTCGCTAGTGAGAAGTACATCTTGAGGTTTCTACCGATAAGTATAGGGTTCCTTAGATTCTTCAGGTACTCGGGTTCAGATGTCTCGGACATACATAATCACCCTCAACCCACTATAAAAGAGGATTCTATGATCCAGCACTCTCAGGAGCCTTCTCCCTATGGAGCCAGCAGGCTGAGTAGTGGTTCTCTCCAACATTGAAGTACGGAGGATCATCCCTCTTACAGACATCCATAACATACGGACACCTAGGATGAAACCTGCATCCAGGTGGAGGGCTTCTTAGATCTGGTGGGACACCGGGAATCCACTTAAGCTCCTTCTTGCCACCTATTCTAGGTATGCTTGCGAATAACCCCTGGGTGTATGGATGTGCGGGTGCCTTATAGATCTCGTCTGATGGGCCGATCTCAGCGATCTTACCACCATACATTATTGCTACCTTATCGGCTATCTCTGCAACAAGAGACAGGTCGTGGGTTATAAGAATAATACTTAGATTATACTCCCTCTTGAGTCTCTTAAGAAGATTGAGTATTTGGGCCTGAACAACAACATCTAAAGCTGTGGTTGGCTCATCAGCGATAACTATGTCTGGATTAAGCGCTAGAGCCATAGCAATAACTACTCTCTGCTTCATACCTCCGCTAAACTCGTGGGGATAGTTATTAACTCTACCCGGATCTATACCAACCATCTTAAGAAGCTCTGCAGCCCTCTCTAGCGCCTCCTTCTTGGAAACGTCCTCATGAGCCAAAATAGCATCAGCTATCTGATCTCCTATTCTTTTAACAGGATTCAAAGCGTTTAATGCGCTCTGGAACACCATACTTATCCTTTTCCATCTAATCTCCTTTCTAACTGTCTCCTCATCCAGCTCAAGGATATTTTGTCCGTCAAGCTCTATCTTGCCCTCAACAATCCTGCCTGGAGGCGGAACCAGCCTAAGCAGGCTGAAACCCAAGGTTGATTTTCCCGAGCCTGACTCACCCACTATACCTAGGGCCTCTCCCTTCTCTAGCTCAAACGATACGTTGTCGACAGCTTTCACAACACCTCTTAGAGTGTAAAAATACGTTTTCAATCCCTCAACTTTTAGTAGCGCCATACCTACCTACACCGAGAAACCTATTTTTACTGAAGAATAAGCAACTATATAAATTTTCATTATAACCTATATATACTTATTACTATCTATACAGTAATAATCCACAGACAACTCTAAGCAGATACCAGCCCCTATAGAATAATTTTATCATAAACTAGATAAACGAAATACACACACCACGGAAACGCTGGTACAGGTATAGTCTCCATGATTATTGGTAAGCTATGTTGATCCTAGCTTTATCGCGTATCTCCCAGGTTTATTGACACCAAGTATCTTAGCAATCTGGGAATTCTCAGGATCTATTATAATAACCATCCCAGACCACTCCTCCGTGAATTCGGTACCTCCACATACAGGGCATACCTGGGTGCCTGGCTCTGATAACGCCTTACATTTTTTGCACGCTATGAATACACCTTTCTTTCGTGAGCTCATCCAGCATCTCCCGACTTAATTCTATGTTTAAGCTATATATCTCTAGGCATCTGCTTCTCCCAGAGGGGTTTACCTCTAGATGTTTTTGGTGCTAGCCAATCTATGAGCTGCCTAGGATCTTTAGTCTCGATGAAAACGTTTATAGGCCCTAAGCTACTATCCTGATCGCTATCAACAAAAGAGACAACACCCACATATGCTGCCTGCTTATTAAGCTTGAAGGATATGTAGCTCCCTACGGTGCCCCTTAAAAGAACCTTTCTCACCGAGTCAAGTATCTTTCTTCTCCTAATGATCTCGTAGAACTTCAAGAGCGACACAATATTTCTGGACTCACCTACAATCAGCTTGTATCTCCCTCTCTCAACAACCCTTATATTCTCTAGAGTAAATATGTTCTCCAGAGCCTTCCTAACTTTTTCAGGATCCTCTGTAGGCTTTACCTCAGCCTCGACCCTAAGAAACAATACTGTGTACCTCTAACCAAATATATTGTTGCTCGAAGATATATTAATCCCTCTAACTCTAGAACTCTAGATCAGTGGACTCAACGCGGATCTATATCTCAAACTACTTAACCGTCTCACCTAAACCGTACCCTTATTTATCGAAATTGTATTATTATATTGTTTTGGGCATGGCTGGGTTCATCACGGTCTCCTCGGAGCTGCCTGCGGGAGCCTTGTGTATAGGCCCCCTCGGGAACCGAGGTAACCAATAAAACCTATAGGCTCTAGAGGCTATAAGCTCTACGGCATGCCCAACAGCTCTCAGAAACATAGAAAGCCGTAATTTAACGTTTCTGTCCCAGTGTTTTAGGTATATTAACATGGTAGGGCGGGTATATAACCCCCTTATCAGTTATTATAGCCGACACAAGCTCCGGAGGAGTTATATCGAAAGCCGGATTATAGACGTCTACATCAGGAACCGTTATTAGGCACTTTCCAAGCACCCTTCTAACTTCATCGGGATCACGCTCCTCTATCTTGATATTCTCCACATTTGATTCGAGATCTATAGTGCTTACCGGTGCCGCAACATAGAATGGTATGTTATGCCTATCCGCAACAACGGCTATGGTGTATGTGCCTATCTTATTGGCTACATGCCCGCTCCTCAGTATCCTATCCGCACCAACAATAACCTTGTCTATAGCGCCCTTCATCATTAGATACCCCACCATGTTGTCGGTAACGAGCTTAACGGGTATGCCGTCCCTAACCAGCTCCCAAACAGTCAATCTAGCCCCCTGAAGAAGGGGTCTAGTTTCTGTAGCTATAACCCTTATCCTCTTACCCTCCCTCCACGCCTGCCTAATAACGCCTAGAGCAGTCCCAAAGCCTGCTGTAGCTAGAGAGCCCGTGTTGCAGTGGGTTAATATCGTGTCTCCATCCTTGATCAGCTCGGATCCGTATTTACCGATCCTTAAATTAGCCTCTATATCCTCCTCCTGAATCCTTAACGCCTCCTCAATAACCGTGTTTCTAAGCTGATCAACACTGCAGCCATCGTCAACCACGCTATACACTTTATCCATAACCCTTCTAAGCGCCCAGAAAAGATTAACAGCTGTAGGTCTAGTCCTAGACAGCTTCTCCGAGGCCTTCTCAAGCTCCCTAACCAGCTCCTCTACAGAGCCACCCTTAAAGTTATACGCCACGCTAGCGAGAGCAAGAGCCGCAGCAACACCTATCGCTGGCGCGCCCCTTATCTCTAGATTCTTTATAGCCTGGGCAATCCTATCTATATCGCTAGACTCCACATAGTGCTCCTCAAACGGTATCCTAGACACATCGAGCCAGACAAGCTTCCCATTCTCGAACCTTATAGGCTTGAATATATGCTCCATACATAAAACCCCTTCAGAAGAAGAGTATTTAGCTACATAATTATATTTTTAAACACCACCTAATTAAAACTTAAAAACAAAGATCCTGAGCCAAAGGCAGAAACACAGACCGCATCAACCCATCTCAAGCCTATTCTTGCTCTCTCTAAAATAGATCGTTTTCACCCCAAGACTCCTAGCAACACTCTTGAGCTCGGCGTCATTAGTTGCTATCGGAGCATTAAGAGAGAGAGCTAACCTAACGAGATCATGGTCCGCATCCTCAAACTCATAGTCTTCAGCAACAGCAACAACCCTACAGTTCTCAAGAACCCTAGGAATAATAACCGAGTCAATAAACCTATACAACCTATCGCTTGAAGACATCTTCTTAGCTATAATCTCCCTCAACACCGAATCCGACACAACACAGCTGTATGAGTCGTCGAGATCATAAATCAAGCCCTCAAAAAGATCGTAACCCCTCTCAAAAGCCAGCAAAATAACACTAGTATCAACAATCGCCACCCTAATAGATTCGGCACCCAAAAAAACAAGTAGCATACAGAACAAAAAATAATTAGTAATCCACAACGAATATTGCCCAAGTAGCGCCCGCCAATGTAGCCCCCCGATAGCCCACAGAAAACATGAAGATGCTTGAGGGGGACCTGTGCAGATTCCTGTAGTTACCAAAATATCTAAAAGATGATGTACAGGCAATCACTTATAGGGGCATAATTAATAGAGATTTCTAGAGTTAAGATCTTTTTTATATTTTATGTAGCAGCGTAATTTTTGTATACAATATTATTTATATACAATATAATTGTATACAGGATTTGGTGAGCTAATTCACGTCTACAGCCGTTCTCTCAGTACGGATTAGACGGGAACTTAAAGAGGAAGCTGAGAAATTAGGCATTAATATCAGGGCTGTTGTGGAAAGGGCTTTGGAAGAGGAGATAAAGCGAGCTAAGCTTTTGAGATTCAAGGAGATTTTAAATGAAGCATTAGAGGCTATGGACATTTCCGTTGAGGAATGGGTGCAAGCAGTTAAGGAGGCTAGGGTAAAAAGGTAGATCAGGTGTGGTAAGTAAGTACCTTCTCGATGCATCGGCTATATATCCATTAGTGTTGAGACTTCAGGAAAACTTGTTAAGATACTCCAGTCTTTTTGTAGTATTAGACCTAACAGTCTATGAGGTTGGTAATGCTATCTGGAAGGAATACCATAGAGGTAAGATAAGGAATCCTACCGCAGTAACCAAACTTTTTCAGGAGATCTTCAGCACGACACCCATACTCAGGCTTAACACCAACATGCATGAGGTGCTTGCTCTAGCAATAAAAGAGAAACTCACATTCTATGATGCCTCCTATCTCCATATGGCGCGTATCCACGGAATAAAGCTGGTTATGGAGGATCGCGAACTACAGAAGTTCCCAGAAACTATAAGCGTAGAAGAAGTTATGAATGAACTAGAGTCGTGAAAATACAGTAAGGCTCCAGGAAGCGGTAGCGATAAATTGTTATGCATTGACTATGATAGTTAACATGATTGTTTGCAGCAATAGTTTAATATATTGTGTAAACAGACAGATATATTGGGTAGCTGAAGAATGGGCGATACTGTGGTTATTGGAGTTAGAGTTCCTAGATGGGTTAAGGAGGAACTGAAAAAACTCGGTATAAACTATAGCGAGGAGATAAAAGAGTTCCTTTTAAACCGCATTAAAGAGGAGAAAATGAAGAGACTTGCTATAAGTATGGATAAGATTAGGAAGCGGACAAAAGGCGTCGAGGACAATCTATCTGCTAAAGCTATACGTGAGAGTAGGGATAAGGGTTGGAGCTAGTAGTTATCGATGCTAATGTGCTCGTTAAATGGTTTGTCGAAGAAATGTACACGGAAAAAGCTCTTCTGGTACGTAGGGATCATATAGCTGGCTGTATAAGAATACTTTCTCCAAAATATGCTTTGCTGGAGATTGCTGATGCATTTAGAAAATATGCCGCTAGAAAAATCATCAATCACGATGACGTCGTTGAGGCTCTAAATATTCTCGCGGAATTCGATATAGAATTTATAGATCTCAACAAAGAGCAGCTGATGGAAGCCTTAAAGTATAGCCTAAGAAACCACATTACAGTATATGACGCATACTATATAGTTTTAGCCCACAAATTCAGCTCACACTTCTATACAGCTGACGAGAAGCTACTGGGCAGAATCCAAGCTATCGAAAATACTGCCCGTCATATAAAGGATTATGAACCGAAATGCATCGAATAGCATCACATACATCAAAAAGCCTGTAGACAGAAGACACATCCGCCACAGAGAAGTAAAAAATATCTATGATGCAAAATTACCAAGCGACATGCACCAAAATGTTTTCCGCATCTGTGGAAATCCACTAATACTTAAACTTAAATTTATTATTATAGATCATGCTTACTGCTAGAAATCAGAATTGATATATATGCTTGTTGATTGTGCTTGTGATGGTTAGAGAGGTGTTTAAGTGGAGCCGCCGGCGGGATTTGAACCCGCGACCACCGGCTTACAAGGCCGGCGCTTTGGGCCCCGCGCAGGGGTCTACCTGCTGAGCTACGGCGGCTTGTTTGATTCTCTATCTATAATTTGGCTTTGTATGGTTATAAGGATTTTATGTGCCGCCGCCGGGATTTGAACCCGGGACCTCCGGATCTCTCAGCGACTCGGTGTTTTGTTTGTCCATATGAGTCCGGCGCTCCAACCTGCTGAGCTACGGCGGCTTACCATTTCTATATGTTTTTCTCAGGTATAAATTTTTAGCACTTTGAATTCTATGTCTTCGTCTTTTTCCTTGTCTTCTGTTAGGTTTCTGCTTAGGAGTTCCTCTACAGCGCTCCTGATTATCTCTGATCTGCTTACCCTCAGTTTTCTTGCGTAGCTGTCTAGAAGCTCTATAAGCTCCTCCTCCATCTTTACGCTTATTACTCTGAGACCCATAATCCTACCTTTATTGTTAGCTTCTGGATTATATACTAGCTTTAGTGTATCGCCATATACATGGGGGGAGGTGGCCGAAACTAATGCTCTAGAGCCCAAAAGTATTACGGATCTATCAAACCCAAATATAGCTTGGGCACCAAGTATATGATGTTCACTTTATAAGCACTCAATAACCAATAGATTCTAACATGGTGAATTAATGAACAGATACAGAAGCATGGTTAAAATGATGATCGATGACGCGCTGAAGAGTATAGTCGGTTTCGAGGGACCCCACAGAGAGCGCCTAAAAATAGTGGCCGGCCAAAAGCTCGAGAGGATAGTAAGCGAGGCGATAGATAGGGTAGCCCACATAGTTGTTTCGAGAAAGAGGAACGGGCTGATCTACTGCAGACTATGCTCAAAAGGCCCATTCACAAAGAGAGGCCTATACCTGCATCTGAGAAGAATACACAGGAGCGAGATCGAGGAGAAGCTGCTAGACGAGATCGCAAGAATAATAGAGACCAGATAGAAATCCGCTACCCCCCCCCCCAACAAACAACGTGAGCAACGTAATTGCTTTATAGCTCTACGCAATACAGAAAGACCCGAGGTGATTCACCCCAACCTAACCTTGAGATCACGAGCCATATCCCTAGAATACTTATCAGCCAAATAAAGCGGGTAGGGAAGAGGCTTCAAGCCAACGAAGCACCTATCAACAATGGAAACAACATCATCGATAGAAACCCTATGCCCTATAGACGCGTAAACCCTATGCCTACCCCTAGAGAAAACAACACCCCCAACAATATTGTCGACAACTATAACGCTCCTGCCATCCAGCTTAACAACCCTACCGCTAAGAATCCTCTTGGCAACACCTATAGAGGGCACATCCAAAACAACACCTATATGGCTAGCTATACCAAACCTCCTGGGATGGGTTATGCCATGGCCATTAACCATGAGTATGGACTCCCTAAGATCCAGCTTCAGCTTCCTCAAAACCTTAAACAGCACCGGAGCCTCCCTAAAGGCCAGATACCCCGGAACATAGGGGACCTCAACCCTATCAACAACAGAAGCAACCTTAACAACACGAAGACTATCGAACTCAGCGGCTACTGCAACCCCCAGGCCATAGTCCTTAATATACGAGACATCCAGACCCACAATATATCTGGGGACATAATCCAGCTTAGAGATCCTGATTCTCCCCGACAGAAGCTTCTGGGCGTAGGATGCCTTCTCAAAGTTAAACACAACCATAGGTAGGTAACCATTAACTATAAAACCCTATAGATAGTAAAAAGCCCACACAACAAATCATCGGATGAAACCTTTAAATCATACAATGAGGCATACAAAACTGATAGGACAGACGGGCACGATGCAGAGAAGCCCAACACAGAACCAGGATAGAACCAGCAGATAAAATACAGCGCCCCTACTGGATGGGGTAGGTCTTCTCCTTGATACCGTTAGCCGTTATGATCGCGACATCGATACCGTCACCAGACATCGTGTCGCGGGATGCCGCGGCTTTCAGAGATCTAACAACCAGGTCGACGCCCTGCTCTAGAGATAGATCATTTTTGTATCCAGACTCTATAATTCCTATAGCTATGGGCGCCCCAGTGCCGACGGCTGCATAGTCATCCTCTATAACCGAGCCTACAGGATCCATAACGTATACATGGGTCCCCTCCTCATCTATACCCCCGACAATCACCTCGGTAATAAACGGGAAATACTTATAGGTGTACATGACCGCCGAAAGATACTTAGCTACACCCTTAACAGAGATCTTGTAGCCCGTGGATATCTCATGGTACTTCAGCTCGGTACTCAGGATCCTGGTTATCGCTAGTATATCGGCGAAGATGCCGGCCGCGGCTATAGCCACACGATCGCTAACCTTATAAACCTTCTTAGCGGTCTTGCTCATCACGAACCCCCCATAGCCAAACCTCTTCTCAGAACCCAAAACAACGAAATCCTTGGTTCTTAAACCAACAGCAGTCGCGCCAGTGCCAAGCCGCTCATATGACAACCAAATCACCACTGTAATCATTAATTAATACAAATATAAGCACGAGAACCCTTTTCGGGCTGATAGAATATATTTTCCCAGGTGGATAGCCTGAGGGTATTTAAGCTTCCAGACGAGCTGAGACCTGTGCTATCAAAGCCATACGGAGAAACGATATCTGGGGCAGACAGGTTCACGGTGGCGTATAAGCTGAAGAGGAAGGCGTCAGGCAGAAAGCTGTGGAGCATCGGGGATGTACTTACATACACCCTCCTCAAGCTAGACACGGTACCCTACACAGCTGTTGTGGATGGCAGAAGCGAGAGAAGGGTGTTCAGGAATCAGGGGTATATAGTCTCTATATACACTGCGATCGATGCGGAGATCACTAGAATATCCAACCCTCCAGGAACTATAAGTGAGGAATCGATAAGAGCCTTATGCATGGAGAGGCGGAACCCAAGCATAAAGAGGCTTATAATTGTGGATGGTGAAGAAGATCTATTAACGCCGATATGTATATTAAAAGCCGACATGGGCGATATAGTGGCTTACGGCCAGCCCGGAGTGGGGGTCTCGGTGATAGAGGTGGATGAAGAATATAAGGGTTTAGCCGAAGAGATCCTAGGCAGATTCGTACCGAGGGACTATCTAGCATTGTGTATGAACAAATAAATTACGGCTGGTGGAAGCTTGGGGGAGGACTACGAGAAGGCTGTAGATAGGGAGCTCAGGAAGATAGAGAGCGTTAAGAGAGTGAAGGATCAGGATCTCTATGAGATCGTTGAGGAGGTCTTCGACAGCAGCACGATCATGACTATAATGGATCTTCAAAGGAGAGGATGCATAAGAAGCCTCAAGGGCGTTATATCAGCGGGGAAGGAGTCGAGAGTGTATTGGGGTATAGGCAAGGAGAGTAACGAGCTAGCAGTAAAGATCTATCTAACGCTAACCTCGGAGTTCAGAAGATCTATGTGGAAGTACCTGGCAGGGGACCCCAGATTCGAAAGATATAAAGGGCTATCTCCAAAGAAACTCATATATATGTGGGCTAAGAAGGAGTTCTCAAACCTAAAGAAGCTATATAGAGCAAAAGTTAATGTTCCGAAACCCATATGTGTATCGAACAACGTGCTGGTTATGGAGTTCATCGGCGAGAAGGGAGTTAGAGCACCGCTACTTAAGGAATACTATGAATCGGCAAAACCATCTGATGAGGAGCTTCAAGAACTATTCAGCGCCATAGTAGAGGAGATAAAGAAAATGTATATGAACGCAGAGCTCGTTCACGGGGACCTCAGCGAGTACAACATAATGATCTACAGAAACAAGCCATACATAATAGACGTATCCCAGGCAGTACTGAAAACACACCCAAACGCGCATGGCTTCCTAAAAAACGATATCTATAATATAGCTAGATTCTTCTCCAGAGCAGGCCTAGAGGTCCCCTCACCGGAGGATATATATAGATACATAGCTTCCTAGACAAAAACCAGCTAGCCCCTCCTCCTGATCAGATAGTGGAGGGGTTTCCCAAGAGCTACATCGGCAACCTCCTTAATGGATTCGGAGATTGTTGGGTGAGGATGGATCGTTAAAGCCAGATCCTCCAACGTAGCCCCCATCTCTATAGCTAGAGTGGCCTCAGATATGATCTCGGAGGCGTTATGGGCAGCAACATGAACCCCGAGAACAGCCTTAGACTCCCTATCAAAAGTCACCTTTATGAACCCATCGGCACTATCATCGATTATAGCCCTGGCAACACCGCCAAGAGGGATCCTAACGCTATCGGCATCGATACCCATAGCCGAGGCCTCTTCCTTATTAACGCCAACATACGCTAGCTCAGGATCCGTAAACACAACAGCAGGAATACCCCTAGCATCAAAAACCGAATTCAAACCAGCAGCATTCTCAGCGGCAACAACGCCCTGCATAAATGCCCTGTGGGCAAGCATAGCCCCACCAGTCACGTCTCCAACAGCATAGATGTTGGGGATGTTTGTTCTGCATCTCCCATCAACTCTGATAAAGCCTCTCGGGTCTGTCTCTACACCCGCGGCCTCAAGCCCCAAATCGCTAGTATTGGGTTTTCTGCCGACCGCTACTAGAACGATCTCGCTATCGATAGATGAGCCATTCGATAGAGAGGCCCTAACGCCATTCTCAAGCTTCTTCACCTCATCAACCTTTGTGCCTTTAAATACCTTAACCCCATAGGACCTAAGCTTCCTCTCAATAAACCTGGAGAAGTCGCTATCCATGCCCGGCAGGAGCCTATCCATGATCTCGACAAGATACACCTCCACACCGATCTTAGACATCATCGACGCGAACTCAACACCTATATAGCCACCCCCTATTATCAGAATCGATGAGGGCTTCCTCTTAAGCCCCATAATAGTCCTGTTATTATGTATAACCTCACCATCAACCTCAACACCAGGGATTGAGGACGGCGAGGTCCCCGTAGCCAGAATAATACTTCTAGCCTGAAGAACCTCTGAGCCATCAACAGAAACACTATAGCGATCCAGAAGCCTCCCCCTGCCCTCAAACATGTCAACACCATTGCCCTTCAGGAGGTCCCTCACACCATTGCTCAACCTACCAACAATACCCTTAACCCACTCCATATACTTCTGGAAATCGAGAGACACCTCACCCGAAAAGAAATCCTTGTTTCTAACATACCACATAGCCTCAACAGGCTTAATCATCGACTTTGTCGGTATACACCCAAAATTGGTGCACTCTCCACCAAACCTGTTCATCTCAACGATAGCGACACTCAAACCTAATTGCGCGGCCCTTATAGCTGCGGGGTACCCACCGGGACCCCCGCCAATAACCACCACATCATACTTCTTCATCTGGCACACACCACCTCTATGGAGGAGCTATAGAGCCTATCTAGACCTTAAGCTCGTTGTCTGACACAACCAGAAGTATGGGGTCCTCTAGATACCTCTTCACAAGGTTAAGGAACCTGGCCGCATACGCGCCCTCGATAACCCTATGGTCGAAGCTGAGAGAGAGATTAACAACCTTTCTTGGCTTCAGCTCGCCATCTATATATACAGGCTTATCTACCACGCGATGCACACCTAGAATAGCTACCTCGGGCGGGTTGATCACGGGCATGCCCATTACCGTTCCTATAGATCCTATGTTGGTTATCGTGAACGTTCCATCCCTAACGTCGCTCAGATCGAGCTTACCGCTCCTGGCCTTGCTGGCCAGTATAGATATGTCTCTAGCTATCTCAAACAGTCCCTTGCGATCAGCGTTCTTTATATTTGGAACAACAAGGCCCATCTCGGTATCTACAGCTATACCGATGTTGTAGTATTTCTTCACCACGATCTCGTTTCTATCCTCATCAAGCGATGAGTTGAGTAACGGGTACTCTCTCAAGGCTTTAACCACGGCCTTAACTATAAACGGTAGGATAGTAAGCTTGATACCCTTGCTCTCGGCGTATTTAGCTAGATGATCCCTAAGCGATAAAAGGTCGGTGACATCAACCTCCTCAACTATATATGCGTGGGGGATCCTTGATTTGGCAAGGGC
>WANO01000039.1 GCA_015521765.1 Desulfurococcales archaeon | reverse complement strand
GCATATTAATGTGTGGTATGACACTATATATTTTTAGGATTAGCATAATTCGATATAATATCGAATAACAATCTATAAACCCATATATATCTATATATTCAATATTTATTAAGAAACAAGTTACTTAAATTCACAGGTGCTATCATGCAGGTAAACACAAAGATCTTTTATATTTTAGCGGCTATAGTAGTTGTTGGATCATTTGCAGCAGCATACATATATATAATGCCCAAAGGAGAGCCAGCTGTAGCGGAGCTACAGAAATACGCTATAGTTAGGGATAGAGCCCAGATTGAGCAGACAGACAAAGATCTAGCATCGCCAAGACAGGTTCTAGCTAAAACAGACCATGGAAACATGGCTATACCAATAAAAGGAAAGATAAACATAATGACGTTCCAATACCTGCGATGTCCAGACATATGTCACTGGGAGTCCTTCGTTATATCGTATATAGTCAATAAATCGATAGCCGACGGGATAAACGATAAGATAGTGATAATAACTATAGGGGTGGACCCCTGGAGAGACACATTCGAGGAGGTTAAGGCATATAAAGAAAAGTGGCTGGGTAGTCACCTAAATAATGTTGAGTGGTACTGGGTTCTAGATACGCCTGAAAACATGGCTAAGGTGTGGAACACATTCAAGATAGTGTCTGTATATAATAGAGATACAGGGCTGGTTACCCACACAGCTGGATTCTGGATCTTCGATGAGAACGGCAATATCCAGTACCAGATCGTTCCAACACCAAACGGGTGGAGGGACCTCGGCGGCCTATCTAAAAGCCTGTATGAGCTTATAAAGTATATGGCTTCAAAATAAATTATATTCGATGGATTGAGGTATATATTCCCTAAACTTAATTTTTATAAGACCGCTAGCATCTATCTCTATCAGTTTAAATATTTAAATATCGTTTAACTAATCATAGGGGGGTATATATTGGTAAGATACAAGACCGTGGAGCAAGTACTGAAAATAATGGGTAATGTCGAGCAGATACGGAATATAGGCATCATAGCCCATGTAGACCACGGGAAGACAACCCTAACAGACAGTCTTTTGGCAGCTGCAGGAATAATCTCTGAGAAGCTCGCCGGAGAAGCCCTAGCCATGGACTACCTCGATGTGGAGCAGCAGAGAGGAATAACCGTTAAGTCCGCAAACATAAGCCTCTACTTCGAGATGGGGGGTAAGCCATACGTGATAAACCTCATAGACACACCAGGACACGTGGACTTTAGCGGTAAGGTATCGAGAAGCCTAAGGGTTCTGGATGGAGCAATAGTTGTTGTTGACGCCGTTGAGGGGGTGATGACACAGACGGAAACGGTGCTGAGGCAGGCTTTGGAGGAGAGGGTTAGGCCGCTCCTATTCATAAACAAGGTTGATAGGCTCATAAAGGAGCTTAATATGAAGCCTCAAGAGATCCAGCAGAGGTTTATCCAGATCATAAAGGAGGTGAATAGCCTCATAGAGCTCTATGCTGAGTCCGAATTCAAGAAGGCTTGGCAGCTTGACCCAGCTAAGGGGCATGTGGCCTTTGGATCCGCGAGAGACAAGATCGGTCTAACCGTGCCATACAGCCAGAGGAAGGGGGTAAAGATCCTTGATATGATGAGCGCCTACGAAAAGGGCAGAGACGCTGTGGAAGAGCTGCAGAAGAAGATACCCCTATACGAGCCGTTGCTTGAGATGGTTGTGAACTTCATACCCAACCCAAGGGATGCGCAGAAGTATAGGATACCCAAGATATGGAGGGGACCCCTAGACTCCGAGGTTGGGAAGGCTATGATAAACGCAGACCCAAACGGCCCAACAGTATTTCTGATAAGCGACATGCGCCACGACCCGCATGCAGGTTTCATAGCTACTGGAAGAATAATGTCTGGATGGCTATCCGAGGGGAAACAGCTGTATCTAGTGAACTCTAAGCAGACGCAGAGGGTTCTACAGACAAGCCTGTATATGGGTCCATTCAGGGAGGTTGCCGACAGGATAACCGCTGGTAACATAGCGGCTGTTCTAGGGCTAGACAAGGCTAGGGCTGGAGAGACTGCTGTGGATCCCTCCATAAAGGATATGATGGTTCCATTCGAGAAAATATCGTATATATCTGAGCCGGTAGTAACTATAGCTGTTGAACCAACAAACCCGCAGGAGCTCACCAAGCTGATCGATGCCCTCAAGAAGCTTACCATAGAGGATCCAAACCTCGTACTCAAGATAAACGAGGAGACAGGCGAGTACCTGCTCTCTGGAATGGGGCATGTGCATCTAGAGATAGCCCTAACAATGCTCAAGGAGAACTACAAGCTGGAGGTAAAGACCTCCCAGCCCCTAATAGTCTATAGAGAGACAATAAGATCAAGCAGCCAAGTCCTAGAAGGCAAATCACCCAACAAGCACAACAAGCTCTACATAAGCGTTGAGCCTCTAGACAAGGAAACCATAGCCCTGATCGCGTCAGGCGAGATCACCGAGGACCAGGATCCGCGTGAGAGAGCAAAGATCCTGAGAGACAAGGCGGGATGGGACTATGACGAGGCAAGAAGGATATGGGCGATAGATGAAAACATAAATGTATTCGTGGACAAGACCGTGGGTATACAGCACCTAAGAGAGGTTAGAGACACCATCATACAGGGGTTCAGGCTAGCCATGAGGCAGGGACCCCTAGCCATGGAGCCTGTTAGGGGGGTTAAGGTCGTTCTGCACGATGCAGTAATACACGAGGACCCGGCTCACAGAGGACCTGCACAGCTCTATCCAGCAACAAGAAACCCAATATATGCTGGAATGCTTATGTCGAAACCCACCCTTCTAGAGCCCCTGCAGAAGCTGGACATCAAGACGCCAATGGATTATCTGGGAGATGTAACTGGGGTAGTGAGCAAGATTAGAGGTAGGATAATGGAGGTTCTAGAGCTATACGGCAACTGGGTAAGGATAATTGCGGAGGTCCCGATAGCCGAGAGCATGGAGCTTGCTGCAATGCTTAGGAGCGCTACATCGGGCAGAGCTATATGGGGGACGGAATTCAGCAGATGGGCTCCGGTGCCAGATAACCTTCTACCGGATCTTATAAGGAAGATAAGGGAGAGAAAGGGACTAAAGCCCGAGCCTCCATCACCAGAGGACTTTCTCGGGCCCTAACGGTTTTTAGGTTCTCTCCCCAACCTATCTTCTTGATATGTGATCCATAAGTATATCTATGAATTTTTCGGCATCTATATGGTATGCGGCATCCACCCTACCAATCTCACTCCTTTTTGGTGGACGGGACTTAAATACATGGATATAGCCTCTGCTGTATCCGTTCTCCAGCGATACAGATATGTAGAGGCTCCTGAACTTAAGGACCCCGCTATCGATTATGTAGGATAACGTGATCGGGTCGTGGAGCTCGAAGAATCCTCTTTCGCTAATCACCCTCCTAGTAATCATAGATACTATCCTCGCCACATGTGTATTCAGGTTCTTTATCTCGTTATAGAGGTCCCTATCGAGATAGGTTCTGGGATCCTGGGTAACGTCGAGGCCGACGGCCTTTATATCTATACCCGATCTATAGAGAACCATGAAGGCCTCAGGATCAACATATATGTTGTATTCAGAGTATGGGGTCACATTCCCGATCGAGTAGCCGGTTAAACCATACATACCCCCCATAATAACCAGCTGGTCTAGACTAGCGAAGGATTCAGGAGAATATAGGAAGGCCACAGCTATATTGGTTAGAGGTCCCGTCGAAACAATGGTCACGTTGCTTTCGGTATCTAGAGCATTAACAATGAATTTAGGCCCGTAAACACCCCTCTCCCTCGTGGAGGGGTCCCCCAAGCCAGAATCCCCTAAACCGTCTCTCCCATGGATCTCTTCAGACGTCACCAGATCCTTGATTAGCGGCGCGCTAGAACCCCTATAGACAGGGACCTCGGCCCTCCCCGCCAGCTCGAGAATCCTGAGTGTGTTTCTGGTTGCTCTATCCACATCAACATTACCAGCTGTCGATACCACACCCAGTATATCTAGGTCTGTGGAGTTAGCCGCCATAAGCAGAGCTATCGCATCATCTATTCCAGGATCCATATTGAGGATGATTTTCCTAGGCAATCCTCACTCCTAACACTTAATCAGCATCCAGGCTTTAAGCTGAACCTATAAATCCAGGAACTACCCTGGCTTCGTATCCGAAGACCTCTCTAAATGCATCCATAAATGATTTTATGCATTTATTCTCCAGACCCATATCCACATCCACATTGAACCTCTTAACTGCAAGATCCATTAAATTATATATAGCTCCCCCACCCTCCTTGATCGAGCTACACGGCTTAAAGTGAAGTATAAATAGCCCCCTAACACCAGACCTACCCAACCTCCCTGGGGACTCCCCCAGAACATAGTACGTGTCGTGTACACATAGATCTCTAAACAGATCTAGAAGCCTAAACCACACAGCTGTAGACTTCGAGTTAAACAGCACATAGATAGATCCGTTCGGAGAGAGCGATGCCCGGATCCTCCTGACAATATCTCCGAGAATGAGGAAGTACAGATCTATATTCAGGCTCGAGAGATCCTTAGACCTCAAACCCCTAATACTCCCAGC
>WANO01000038.1 GCA_015521765.1 Desulfurococcales archaeon | reverse complement strand
TCCAACCTCCTGGGTATATTTCTGGGTTTCATAGCCAATTACCTGGTTAGCTCTGAATTTGTATGGGAGATCAAGTGGGCAAGCATAGAGAAGAGTAAGGATAAAAAGTATTTGAGCGCCTCTGTAGTGTGTAGATCGTTGTAGAAGCGATCATCAACAAACTTAGACTAAATGTTAAGATGTTTTCATGTACATGATTACTGCCTTTTATATAGATATGCGTTTTATCACATTATTTTTAATATAAGTTTATAATACCAATTAACATACATTACTAGGTGAAATAACTTGTCGAAGTTCGAGGAAATCGATGTAAATAAGGTAATGGAGCTATTAAAGAACAATGCTTTATTGATCGATGTTAGAAGTAAGGAGAGCTATGTAAAAGAACATATTAAGGGCGCTATAAATATACCGGTCAACGAGATCGAGAATAGGCTCAACGAGATCCCGAAAGATAGACCTGTTGTAGTATACTGTACAAACGTAAACTGCACAGCAAGCCTGTCGGCTGCACAGAAGCTGACGAGCTTAGGATACAGCAATGTATATAGATTCGTAGGGGGCCTTCAGGAGTGGAAGTCGGCCAATCTCCCAACAGAAAGCGGTTAATTGCCTAGAGGATCAACCATTTGAAAACAGGAAAAACCAATATTTTGGGTTTATGATAACTCTCCTAGAAGTTTTTCCTCGCTAACCTTCTTAATGCAGTCGTGCTCAACCAATAGGTTATACATTGTTGTTGCCGCCTCATAAACTTCTTCCTCGCTCTTAGCTCCTGTTATAACCATTTTGCCAGATGAAAATATTAGCAGAACTACCTTTGGTTCATCCATCCTGAATATCAGTCCTGGAAACTGCTCAGGCTCATACATTGTGTTTTCTAGAATCAGTGCGGCCTTCTCTAATAGAACCTCAACTCCTAGATTTGCTGAAGCTACTATATTCTGGATCTGTATTCTAGGTTTACCCACCAGCGTTACTCCGCTTTTGATGAACATTCTCAATATTCTCTTTACGGCTTTGATAAGATCATTGGTTTTTTTGGCTCCAGTTATAACCATCTTGCCCGATTTAAATATCAGTGCGGTGACTTTAGGGCTATCTATCCTTAGTATCAGTCCTGGAAACTGCTCGGGGTTGTATTCTATTTCGGGTATGTTCTGCTCGATCAGATCTAGATCCAGTGTCTGATTTAATATAACCGTGGCAACGATGTTTTCAATCTTAACCTCGGGATCTGCCATTTATAAACCCCTTTAAATATTGATATAAGAGATTTATAAATATAGACCAGCGCGGTGAGAAAGATCGGTAAGCACGATATGGTTCTAGGGATAGATGAGGCGGGTAGGGGACCCCTCGTAGGCCCATTGGTGATTGCTGGTGTAGCTGTAGCTGGTGGAGATATAGATCTTCTTAGAGAGATCGGTGTAGACGACAGCAAGAAGCTCACAAGATCTAGGAGAGAAGCACTGTTTAATAGTATAATAGATATAGCTAGAGTAGTTATAGTGCGTAAAGCCGCGCCTAAAGAGATCGATAGCGAAAACCTCAACGAGCTATCTTATAGAGCTATACTGGGTATAATAGAAGCTCTGTGCGCATCCTCGCTCTCGTGTCCTAGAGCCATATATATAGATAATATAGGTGTGGCGGACAGCTTCAGGAGAAGAATTGAACATGCCGCAAGGGTTCTTGGTGTAGAGCATGTAGTTATGGAGCCCAAAGCAGACTCGAAATACACTGTGGTTGGGGCTGCATCTATAGTTGCTAAGGTATTGAGGGACTGGGAGATCCTTAATCTCTCAAGGCATATTGGGGATTTCGGCTCCGGATATGTGTCGGATCCGAAAACAGTTAGATGGCTTAATAGTTTAGATACTAAAGATATGGAAAACATTGGCTACTTTATTAGGCATAAATGGTCCACATATAGAAGGAGGCAGCCCCAGATTATTAATCTCGACAAATATACATTAAATGGTGAGCAGAGTATTGAGTAGCGGTGAGATTGAGGGCAAGATAAGGACGCTGGCTATTTTAAGCTGTATAAAGACGGTGTCTGCTATATCCAGCTATATGCAGAACGGTAATCGTGATAAAGCGATGCAGCTTCTTGAGAGCACGATAAAGGATCTTAGCGAGATCAGGAAGAAGATCGAGTCCCTGAAGTCCAGAGCGGAGGAGGTCCTTAAAAAGATCGAGTCTATAGAGGGGTCTGACAGCGATATAGCAGAGATCATAGAGCCGTTTAGAGAGGAATTAAAAAACGCTATACTATCCAGCCCGTCGACTGCGAGGATCTGCATTAAGATCCAGCCACACCTAGAGATCATGTATTCAACCCTAGGCAACATAACTAGAGATCTTAAAAGCAGGAACCGAGAGATCAGGGATGTAGCATTCAAGGACTCTATAGCGTACTTAAGCTATATCCGATCATATCTATCGGACCTATTGAAAACCCTTGAAAAGCTCTAGAGTCCCGTTGCTAGATCTTAGATCTAGATGGTGTTATTAACCCAGTAATACCGTTGGCCCTATACATTATTGTGCCATGATAGTTATAACCTATTTTAAATATAGTAATACAATTGGAGAATTACATGTCTGAGGAGACTAAGAGCGTTAAAAAATTCAAGACGATAGACGATCTCGATATAAGCCCAAGCATAATAAACAAGCTTAAAGAGGCTGGATTCGAAACCCTCGAATCGCTGGTCACGGCTAACGCAAGTGATCTAAGCTCCCTAGTGGGGATACCCCTACCAACAGCGATGAAAATAATAACTGCAGCTAGAGAAGCCCTAGATATCAGGTTTAAGACCGCTAAAGAGGTTAAGCAGGAGAGACTAAATATAGGAAGGATAACAACTGGAAGTAAGAGTCTAGATCAGCTCCTTGGCGGAGGTGTTGAGACCAGAACAATAACTGAGTTTTTCGGTGAGTACGGAACAGGTAAATGCGTGTCTAGCGATACGCCTATAATCTATATTACCCGTGGGGAAGTGAGGATCGAGAGTATATCGGCCATATACAATAGATATAGAAGCCTCTATAGCGAGATACCGTATGATGAAGGATACGCTATCGAGGTCGATGATCTAAAAGTCTTCTCGGTTAATGGCGGTTCTATAGGTCTAGGAGAAGTGTCTTATCTATATAGAGAGTTCGCCAGAGAGATCTTAAGGATAGAGACAACGACAGGAAGAATTCTGGAGGTGACCCCCTCACACAAGCTGCTATTAAGAGCTAAGCAGGGATATGTATGGATTCCGGCCCACGCTATTAGTGAGGGGGACGAAATAGGGGTTCCAGCAGGTATATTGAGTGGATCTACTGAGAAGTCTATGATCTATAATCATGCATATTCCAGAGGATTCATGATCGCTTCAGAAGGTAGGTATGTCGCTGACTCCATATACGGTCTCGGATTGGATCCTGACGTATTCAGATCCTATATGATCGGCTATATAGAAGGATCAGGATACCAGCTAAGAGACAGGCAGATCCCGACAGATAGCTACAATAAAGCTACGGCTTTATCCTATATAGCTCATCTAGCCGGCTATATATCAGGCATATATAGAGAGGACGAGAGAATATATGTGGTTAGATTCAGGAGAAATGACCAAGAATCAGGCATATATCGGGATAAGGTAGCATCGATATATAGGATAAGCTACAACAGCTATGTATACGATATAACGGTTCCAAAATACAGAAACTTCATAGGTGGTTCAGCTCCCACAATTCTACACAACACGCAACTTGGGCACCAGCTATCTGTGAATGTCCAGCTTCCACCAGATCAAGGAGGGTTAAACGGATCGGCCGTATATATAGATACTGAGGGTACATTCAGGTGGGAGAGGATCGAGATGATGAGCAGGGCGAAGGGTCTAGATCCGGATGAGGCCATGGATCGCATATACTATATAAGGGCGATAAACAGCGATCACCAGATGGCGATCGTGGAAGAGCTAAGAACAATGATACCCGAAAGAAATATAAAGCTAGTGGTTGTGGACTCAGTTACAGGGCACTTCAGAGCCGAGTACCCCGGGAGAGAGAATCTAGCCGTTAGACAGCAGAAACTCAATAAGCATCTTCACCAACTCCAGACATTAGCGGAGGTATATAATATAGCTGTCGTCGTCACCAACCAGGTGATGGCCAGGCCTGATGTGTTCTATGGAGATCCAACAGTAGCTGTGGGAGGCCATGTTCTCGGCCACGCTCCAGGCGTTAGGGTTCAGCTAAGGAAGAGCAGAGGTAATAGAAGAATCGCCAGAGTTATAGATGCGCCACACCTACCAGAGGGCGAGGCTGTATTCATAATTACCGAGGAGGGTATAAGCGATATAGCTGAGTAGATCAGGATAGATAATATAGGTAGCACCAGATAATCACGGTTTTCGACTTGTCTATCTGATTGGTTTAATTAGATCCCTGTGTTGATTTTGATGATCGCAATAGACAATATAGATTATATAGGTTACGCGGCTTCACTAGCCATGCTGTCTGTGGCATCATATATGGATATCAAGTCTAGAGAGATAGATCCAAGATTATGGATCCCGTTCATCGTAATCGGGATAGTGATTTCAGCGGTAAAAATATATTTCGGTGAGCTGGACGCGATCTATTTAGCGATAAACCTGCTGGCTCCACTTATGATCGCCATATTAGCTTTTCAGGGACTCATTGGTTTCGCTGATTTTTTCGCATTGCTAGCTATATCGCTACTCATAACTGAACCGTTTTCCAGGGATGCTCTTATCCCTCCCTCAATCATGATCCTCCTAATATCTAATCTCTCGATAGTGTTCGGATCTATGATCCCCCTAACCATAATTAATCTAAGGCACTACAGTATGGTCAGAAGGATATGTGGCTCAGGACTCAGATCATTTATCATAATATCGACATCAAGGATCATGAGCATAGAGAAGTACCTATCGAAGAAACATTATTTCCCTCTCATGTATCCTATCTACACCTCAAAAAGCAATCCTGACGACACGGCTTCTGGAGGTAGTGTAAGTTGGGAGTGCAGAACATCGTTTCTTATAGATGAGGAACCGGAGGAGTATAAGAAGGAGTTTGAATCAATGATTAAGTCTGGGGCTATCGATTCAAATACTCTAATCGCCGTGAGCTGGGGAATACCATTTATAGCCTTTATGCTGATTTCAGTAGCGCTATACCCGTTGATAGGTGAAGCATTAGAGCAGGGATTAAAAGCCTTCTTAACCCTAATGTTCTAGGATTCTTTACTGGCGCTTTTTAGAGATCTATATATCTCCTCAATCTTGATGGCCAGCTCCGCATCAAACCTGGATAACCCTCCTATATCGTGGGTCATTAGCGCTACCCTAACTAGATTATAATTGAATATACATATATCTGGATGATGCTCCATTTCTTCGGCTACATCCTTCACCTTATTGAGGAACTCAACGGCTTCAACAAAGTTCTTGAACTTATATGTTTTATAGATCTTATCGACACTCCCTCTACCGAATCTCCATCCATATACCTTATTCTCCCTTAAGATCCTTCTTATAGATTCTTTATCTAACCTTTCATACGACATATTAAATCACCATGCCACCTCAGTATTTAAATATATTAACTATACACTTAATAAATTTCTTAAATAAATTTATTGATGCTCAACTAACCTATAAGCCACCAGAAACCACTGGAAGAACCTCTACCTCGTCCCCATCAGCAAGTTGATAGCTCTCAGGTATAGGTTCTCCATTCTTAATGACTATATGGCTCACTGATCTGAGATTGAGTTTCTTCAATAGATCGGATACTCTAGAACCATTAGGAAGATCAATATCAACAACTCGATTCTCGCGAATCAACCTAACCTTAACTCTCAATTATTAATCACCTCTAGACCTAGATATAGTTTCAGAAACCTTCAAGGAGACTCTACTCCTAATACTGCAGAACGCGCATACATCCCTTAAGCTAGGCATACCGCAGATCCTGCATCTACCCACAGAAATCTTCTCACCACTATCCCCATCACCATCGCCACCCATGCTTGAACCACTAACCATAAGGGGCCTTATCCTCCTCATATAGGTTAAAACATAGTTGAGCATGAATCCAGGAAACTCCTCCTCCAGTTGCTCAAGCTTCTCCCTTATGGCTGTTTGGAACCTACCGCCTATACCGTTCTCTAGATGGGGGCAGGTGTCGTGATGGAACCTTATATTATTGAGAATCGAATATAGGGTTGTCTCCTTCTCATACAGCATGAAAACAGGCTTAATCTTCGCGGTAAACCCATTACCACCTGGCAACTTTGGATACATCTTTATTAGCTCGTCTATATGCCCACCATACATATTGGTGAATATGAACTGTGCAAGATCATTTAGATTATGTCCAGTAGCTACGGCATCGGCTCCAAGCTCTAGAGCGAATCTATTCATTATATATCTCTTAGTTATACCACAGACAGAACATACGGGCCTTCTTATACCCAGCCTCCTACCTCTATCCCTAATGAAATCTATAGTATATCCATACTCCCTGCTCAAGTCAACAACCACATACTCTATGTCCAGCTTCTTAAAGCTCTCTACAGCAGCCTCAACGCTTTTTGTAGAGTACTCCTTACCGCGATCTATACCAAGATCTATAGTCAACCCAATAATCTCATAGCCATAGACACTAGAAAATCTATGGAGTAGATAGAGCATAGCTAAACTGTCTTTCCCACCTGAGACAGCCGCAACTATTCTCCTAATATTCTTAAACACCTTAAACTCCTCATTGCCTTTCCTAAATCTCCGCTCGATAAACTCTATGAGGTGCTCTCTACATAATCTAGATCTAGTATATCTGATCTCAGCAACAGCAGGCTTACCGCATCTAGAGCATTTAACAGCCATAACCACCACCTCCAGGTGTGGGTAGCTTATAGGTTAGCTTAACGCGACAAATAGCTTACCTTAATTTATCTATATTCTTCAGAATTAAATATTCAAACACTACAAGATCATCAATGCCCTTACCTCTATACATGATCTCTCCATCTCTACCTATAACAACAAAACTGTTTATCTCATATACCCCAAGAATTCTTCTAAGCTCCTTCCCATAATCCATTACACCATACCATGTGTAGCCGCCAAGCCTCTTAATGTACTTACTCAGCTTAACCGAGGAATCAGGCGGATAAACACCAACGATACCCTTACCTATATTCTCTTTAACATCCTCAGCTGTCCATACACCAACAACTATAACAGATATATCCAGATCGCTATACTTATCGATTAAATCAGCGATATATCTCCCAGTAGCTATACACTCCTCACACCAGGTTGCTGTAAGCCAGAATATAAGGATCCTGTTTTTCAGGGAAGACATAGATACCTTTCTCCCATCAACAGTAGTTAGAATAAGGGACCACAGCTCTTCATTAGCGGTTTCTCCTCTACCGGCAATCTTCCTCTCTACAGGTTTAGTTATTGTATCATGCACGACTGTTAGCATGTCGTATGTTAGCATGAATATTAGGCTCATTATGAATAGTGATATTCCAGCGATAACTGATCCTAGAAGATTGCTTTCACCACTCCTAACATCTCTGTACATATATCCAGCGCTCCTCATCTTCTAGCGCATCGTAGACTTAATTTTATAACATATATTCTCATTAACATACTTATAAATACCAGGCTTATAAACTTTAAATATTTTGCCCACTATACACGTATACATAGTAACGAATATTCTATAGATACCCATAGATACCCGCAATCAATCATCATTTATATCGAGGAATCATTAACTATATTTTTATTGTTGAATAAATGAAAATAAAATTAAGGTTAATTAATTTATAAAGAATATTACTTACCCACCCTAATCTAGATCGTGATGAGCGATATGGAAAAACAATATGATCTAATTATAATAGGCGGTGGAGCAGCGGGCTTCTCTGCCATGGTGAAATACTCCGAGCTGACTAAAAGGAACTCGAAAATAGCCATGGTATCTAGAAGACCATTAGGGGGTACATGTGTCAATACAGGATGTGTTCCCTCTAAATCTCTTATCGAGACAGCAAAGCTCTTTAAGCTATATAGCAAAGCCAGAAGAAAGAAAATAAGCTATAGAATGGAGTCTTCCCCGAAGCTATCAGAGGTCTTCAAGAGTATCGAGAGCATTGTGCTTCAACTTCGAGGAAATAAATATGAGAGGCTAGTTGAATCGTATGAAAATGTAGATCTATATATTGGTGATGCGAAGCTTGTAGACAGAAACAGGGTGAGGGTAGAAAGATCCGAGGATCCTGGGTCGCTAGAGATCTACGGCAGAAACATACTTATAGCTACAGGCTCAAGACCAGCAATACCAGGAATCAAGGGGTTGGATAGCGTTCCATACTATACAACAGACACTATATGGGGCATCGACTATGAACCATCAAAAATCCTTATTGTAGGCTCCGGCGCAGTGGGGCTGGAGCTTGCTCAAGCATTCGTGAGGCTGGGTATCGATGTGTATGTAGTTGAGGTTCTAGATAGACCACTACCCAATCTAGAGCCTGATATAGCTGTTGAAGCGCTAGATATATTGTCGTCTGAAGGCGTAAGATTCTATCTTAAATCCAGGATTTCAGAGATAGATAGAAAAGCCGACACCATAGAGGTTAAGGTAGTAACCCCTAAAGGCATTGAGACCATTGCCGTTGACACGATACTCATAGCTACTGGGAGGAAACCCAACTCAGATGGATTAAACCTGGACTATATAGGTGTAGAGATAGATAGCAAAGGATTCATAAAAGTCGCCCACAACCTCAGAACTACAGTACAGAACATATATGCTGCAGGCGATGTAGCAGGGACACCAAAGCCAGCGTTTCTAGAGACCCTCGCAGCTAGAGAAGGTGCTTTAGCCGCGATGAACATGGTTGATGGCGGAGATAGAAGTATAGATTATAGAACTGTTCCCATCGCGATCTTCACGGACCCCGAAATAGCTTATGTTGGACTAACGGAGGCTCAGGTCATGGAAATCTATAAAGCATGCTCATGTAGGCTGGTTAGCTTCAGCGACCTCCCGAAATCAAGTATCCTGGACGAGCCTAGAGGGCTAGCTAAGCTGGTTATAGATCCATACACAGAGAAAGTACTTGGATTCCACGTACTGGCACCAAACGCATCGGAATTCATATCTATAGCGTCATTAGCCATTAAGCATGGATATAGCTATAGGGACCTCACAGATCTAATCCAGATCTTCCCATCATCATCAGAAATAATAAAGCTGTCAGCACAGGCGTTCATAAGAGATATAGGAAAAATGCCGTGTTGCGTAGAGTAAAAAACACTCTATCTAATTATCCAAAATATTTTATTGTTTATTATTGCTGTCTTTACCCTCCATGATCCCCAGCTTATCTTTGAACCACTTCAGCTTGATATTCAACCTCTTCATTCTATGCTTTGGAGCCGCCATAATGCTGTGCCCGTGGGATCCCTTAGTAAATACAAGTAGCTTAGACTCCTTCCCAAGCATTCTCAGAGCTGTATGCATGGCTAGAGACTGGTCTATGAAGCATCTATAGTCCTCGAGACTATGGATAAACAGTATAGGTGTCTTAACGTTTCTCGCGTGGTAGACAGGGCTTTTCCTAATATACTCATCCATATTGTCTAGGGGCGTTCCTCCTATCTGGTCGGGGTTGAACCAGTACCCTATGTCTGAGGCCCAGAAATCAGCGATCCAGTCAGCAATACCGTTTTCGCTCACAGCAGCAGAGAACCTATCGGTTTTAGTCACTATAACATTAGTCATGTATCCTCCATAGCTTATGCCAGTAACACCCATCTTGCTGGGGTTTATGCCATATTCCTCAACAACCTTATCGACAAAAGCCATTATCTGCTCATAGTCAACCTCACCATACCTACCCCTTATATCAGCAAACTCCTCACTATATCCATCGCTACCAGTAGGGTTCATATATGCTACGGCAAACCCATTAGCCACCATCAGCTGGAACTCTGGGTAGAACCCATACCCATACATCCCTTTAGGGCCCCCATGTATATAGAGGATCATTGGATAAGGACCCTCGGATTTGGGTAGCATTATCCACCCATCAAGCTCCAACCCTCCATGGCTAAATCTAATATGTTTCGGCTCCACAAGATCTATCTCGCCAGAAACCCACTCATTAACCCTAGAAACCTTTCTAACGCCACCATCGCTAAACCTATATTCATACACCTCAGGAGGCGATGTAGGCGACGATGCCGAATACACAAGCCTACCGTTCTCGAGATGCGCATCAAATATTATCTGGTCCCTAGCTATAAGGTCTCTATGCTCACCGCCGTCGCCTTTAAACATGGCCACAACGGATCTTCCACGATCGGAGTAGACAGCTACAGGATTACCATCGTAGAGGCCAGCCAACACATGGATGTTCCTATCCACACCGCAGGAAACACACTCCAGATCCCTCTCAAGAACCCTCCAAACCCTATGGTGGCTAGCGATACCTATAGGCTGCTTATGGGCTAAAACAAATATATCTTCACCACCACACAGCGCGCCCCACACACTAACGCCCTTCATAACCTCAACGGTTTCACCGCTTCTTTCAAGAATCTTTAAGGTGGATATATAGGGCTTCCTCCAGTCATCCACAACCCAATAGACTATTCTCCCATCGGGGCATGGGGCAAACCCCCTAACCGGATTAGATTCCTCAGTCAGCTTCCTAACCCTATTCGAGTCTACATCGATCGAGAATATCTGGGTAACCCTACCAGCAACAAGACCCACGGAATCAAACCACAGCGGGAGCCTGTCAGTCATAACATAGTCTCCATCAGGGTCGAAATCATCCGTAGCCACAGGCGATAAAGCCAGTACCGTCGTCTCGTTGAGCCAGTCTAGATCCACAACACCCATCTTAAACCAGGCGACCTTCCTAGGCTCTCCACCTATAGAATACACAAAAACCCCAGCACCCTTCTCCTTCTCATCAGCGCCCCTCCTGCTCAAGAAAGCAAGTTTAGAACCCGAGGGGCTCCATCTAGGTGTGTTATCGTTTCCCGTTAGGTTAGCACTGAACCCGTCTGGCCCCTGGATCCTTATCTCAGTTACATACCTGTTTTTATCTAGATCAGGCACCCTGGTGACGTAGGCAACATATCCCTTAGACGAGACCCTTACGTTGGGTATGGATATGATCCTAACTATATCTTCGACACTGATGCCTCTACCCATTGCATTCAGCCCAATTAGAGTTGTAAAGCAGAAATATAACTAAATAACCGCATATATTCAAATATTCGTGGCAGGCGATCAATAAATGATCCGGTATACGCTATCTGTATATGCTCATGTTCACCAGGATCTCATCGATCTCTCTTCTAATATGGTCCGTCGCATCATACAGAGCCCGCCTAATCATCCCTCTATACACACGATCGATACCCTCCCTTATAGACTTAAGCTCCCTAACACACTCATCTCTCCCCTTAACACCCAGCTCAGACAGCTTTACATGGTCTGGATTTCCAGGATCATACCTCGGTATAGATGATATGATCGCCTTAACCTCATTCTCGAATATGGAAGCTCGATCCCTGAAACCCCTAAAGACCCACCCGGAATTCAGTATAGAGAGTATATAGTACGCCTCACCCATATTGTCTGTACCATAGTAGAACACACTTAAGCCAGGAACAATCCTGAGATCCCTCTTCTCGATCAGGGAAGCATAGGCGAACTCGAGAGTGTGGGGGACGAGAACGAGATAGTCTCTATAGAGCCCTGGTATATGGTCTGCGGAATGATCGTTGAAGACCTCAACCTCATAGTCTATAAACGAGAAGGGGGCCAGGTTCCTAGCCTCAAAAACTCTGTATTCGTAGCATTTATCTTCAGGAAAGCAGGTTCTCAAGGAGCAGAAGGTAGCTGGCTGAATGGAGGCGAACCTAAATCCATAGTAGCCGTGTGGGCGTGATGCGTATCTGCTTCGACTTCTGCCTCCTGCACCGGGGCCTCGGCGGAATATATGGATCATCGAGGCTTAATCCTCCATAAATTATGAAGAGAAATACCGAGATATAAGCTTTACCTACAGAGATAGAGAGCTGGCTATAATAATAAACAATATTAATATAAATATATACACGAGTGATACCACAGAGATAAGCCTAACCCCCCTAACAATATCACTAGGTGTAGGAGGCCTAGCATCCTCATTAACCACATAGTGCCCGGGCTTCTCAAGCCTAACCCCCAAGGCACCGGCAAAGGCGGATATAGGATGACCCGCATTAAAGCTCTCGGTAGCGCTATGGTACCTTCTCCAAACCCTATAGCTGGAGGCGAGGTCCCCGCCAATAATAGGTGAGAGAAGAACAATCAATAAGGCCGTAAGCCTAGACGGGACAGCATTCAGCACGGTATCCATCAAAGCTGAAAACCTCCCAGCATTGATGTATTCAGCAGATCTATATCCTAAAGCACTATCCAGAGAATTAGCTACCCTCTGGAGCAGAGCTCCCAGGGGCCCAGCAAGAGCATAGTATAGAAGAGGAGAAGCAAACCCATCAACAAGACTCTCAGACAGAGACTCGAGAGTTGAAGAAACAACCCTAGCATCGTCAAGCCTAAACACATCTCTCCTAACCAGCTGCTGAGCCCAAACCCTAGCCTCGAAGCCTCTTCCAGCAACAAACATTTCTTCTACGCGCCTAGCTACGTCTATAAGTAGCTTTAGAGATATAGAGAATTTAACGATAACAACAGATATAGCTAGAGCTATGTAGGTATTGAGCAGGCTGGAGAAATATAGTATAGAGCCAAACACCCCTAGATGCAGGGAAACCACAGCAAACCACGTTAAAACACCTCTAGCTAAACCGGAGTATGGGGGGCATAGCCTTCTGGCAAGCACATACGATGTGTGGACAGGGTGGAGTTTATATAGGAGGCCCGAGTGGAAGGGATATATTAGATCTAGCAAGAGAGCAAGCATCAAGATAGAGATCGATGCGATAGGATCCATAAGCATTATTCAGCAGCACCCCAAACTGGCAAGTTGTAGGAGAAGAGCCATAGACAGCAAAAGAACCACCCTATGTAGCTCAAAAGAGAATCCAAGAACATCACCATTAACATAGCCAAGCCTCGAGCTCGAGTCCCGCAAGATGACGGTGCATATCACTAGTGATGAAGCATACATCAATACCGCGGTTGTTGCCGTGATATGTATGTAGCCGTAGAGAACCCCCGGCACCGAAACCAGTACTAGGGTTAGAGCTAGCAGAACAACCATGTTCAACGCTATCTTACCTCTAGACATTGAGTTATCGTAGAACACGTTGGCCAGCCCGTTATAGGGTTCTCTTCTACCATATCTGAGAACTATATACATGGATTCAGCGGACACAACATACAGTAGCCCGAGTAGCGGCACCATCAGCCATTTAGGAGATATGTTTGTGAGTATAACGTCTATGGATGCTAGGCTTACAACTATATTTAGTGTGATTCCCATAACGCCGAAAGAACCCTTCCTGGGATCTTTAAGAACCTTGCTGGCTTCCTCGCCGCGCTTTCTAGATCCTATAAGATCCATATAGTCCGAGAAGCCATCGATATGTATCCCTCCAGTGATCGCTATATGGATCACGACATAGAGAACCCCAATAAATAAAGTGTCGAGCCTAATAAGATATAGAGTGTATACCGCTAAACCAGCTATAGCCCCCTCGAGTAAGCCGACTATGGGGACTAGATGGAACGCCCTAGAGGCCGCTATAAGATCATTTACTCCTGCAGGTATAGTAGTAAGAAAGGAGAGCAGAGCCCTTAAATCCTTTATGGCCGCGGATAAGCCTATCCACCAAAGAGCTTTCTAAAAACCTCAACCAGGATAGCATTGTCTTTCCTGAGCTTTACGGAAACTCTACTGTACTCACCACTCAACCCGTGGAACGATGATGCGTCTCTCACATAGATCCCGTTATCGATCAAAGCCGACTGCAGCTCAGGATGAGTATAGCCACTGTGCCTCACAAGCAGGAAGGGACCCCAGGACCTATATACAGTTAATCCAAGCGACTTAAGCTTCTTATAGAGCCACTCCCTCTCATTTTTAACGAAGTCTCTGGACTCACGGATGAAATCCTTAAATATATCGATGCTCCTAAGCATAAAGCTCACGGCCCGCTCAGCGAGGATATTGATGTTCCATGGCTGCCTAAACCCCTCGAGCCTCGATAAGAGGTCCCTATCCTCGGAATACAGGAAACCGATCCTTAATCCAGGAATTGATAGGATCTTGGTGAAGCTTCTAATAACAATGGTCCTTTCAAACCCCTTACCCATAAAGCTCTCTGATCCAGTCGTGAAGTCCATGAAGGCTTCATCAATAACTATATATGATCCGTTACCTAAACAGCTATAGAGAGACTTTATCTTTCTAGATCTAACCAGGACACCAGTAGGATTATTGGGGTTGGATAATAGCACAAGGGAGTTCTCTTTCTCTCTCTCAGGTATGTTGCATAGCAGATCTGGCTCAAGTACATATCTATTACCCTCACTTATGAGGGGTAGAGCCACGATATCTATTCCGAGGGATCTCGAGGCCTCCCAGTGATCGCCGAATGTCGGTTCATAGACAATAAGCCTTCTAGGCTTCAGGACTGCTAGAAGCATGTAGAGGCCTTCAGCAGCTCCATTTAGTGGGAGGATGTTTTCGGGATCTATATTATAGAACATGGATACTGAATTCTTGAAATCGCTATAGCTGGGATCCGGGTATCTAGATACCGCTCCACCCTCGATCTCGTTGAATAAAACGTTAAGGAGCAGTCTGGGAGGCCCTAAAGGATTTAGCGGGGAGCTGAAGTCGAGCACACCCTCCGGGGGGTTACCTCCGTGTATCTTCACCACACATGCACCTAGCCCTTTCAAGATCTTCTGGCGTATCTATATCGATTAGGCTGTTGCTGTATTCGTATACTATATTGATCCACCCACCAGACCTGGACTTGAAGACAGATACACCTATAAGTCCCCTCCCCACAACGCTCAGATTAACTATTTCGGCACCTGTACCCAGAGCTTTAGATATAAAATCACCTAATATTTTTTTATCTATAAACGGTGTATCTGACGGTATCACCAGCACAGGGAACCCAGAAAGATCTAAAGCCTTATTGAGGTCCTCCACATAGCTATCCCCACTAGTCTCTATACACATGCAGCTTCCACACAGCTCTTTTCTTCCACATACATGATCTTCAACACCCCTGGTGTATCTCGAGTAGGCCACAACTATCTTCGAACACAGATCCTTCACCCCACCCAGAACGCGCTCAATAAGCAAGGCACCACACAGATCAATGAGAGGTTTACTAGCAAACCCCAGCCTCTCCCCCCTACCCCCGGCCATAACCACACAGTTTATTTTACCGCTCCACACCACTGGGTTATCACCTATTCTGGTTCATACAGCAAAGAACCCTAGCTATTAAAGAAACCACCATATACTGCTCAAACATGGTATCGTTATGATACTCCTCCCAAACCTCGCTTGATAGGTGAAGTAGCCTTCTATAGAGATCGATGCAATCATCGATCTTAATGCATCTGCTTTGCTCAATAACCGATCTACCCAACAGAAAAGCTAAATCCAACCCGCTATAGCTCTGAGGGGACCCCTGCACCCGAGCTATTTTACCTATCACCCCAGACCTCCTATATAGATCTAGCTCTCTAGACGCGATTAAAGTCATAAGAACGTTGGGGTCCCCCAACACTTCGGCTATGGCCACCCTAAAATAATCCTTTGTGGGCGCATCGATAGACAGCTCGCTAGCGAACCTATAGGCTAGGTTAGCCAGATCATCTATATCCATACCGATACAGTTTCTAACGAACCCCTCAATCCCCATCTTACTCACCGCGTGATCTATTAGGGCCCCATGTATTTTTCTGGCCACCACACCACCCACGCTTGTCGCCATACCCATAGTTAATATGTCTCTTTTCTTTCCGGATTCCAGGGACCCCACAGCTATGGCGTCTGAGACCGTGCCCACAGATCTAGATCTGCACCTCAGCATCAGGTAGGAAGATGCAGATGCTTTGGCCTCTACTATAGTCCTAAAAAGATCCGCTAGAGCCGACTGGGGGACCTCTGAGTCTAGGATAGTAGCTATATTTATTGTGCCAGCAATTGGTCTATAGAGCTTCTCCAGGTCTACACATGCAGGCGGCTCGAGACCTACTGTAGCTATGATCTCTATCTCCAGATCTATATCCCGATCAAGCTTCACAGAAACATCTATGTATCTCCCGACATCAGCGGCGGTAGCGAACACGAGACCCCGATCTATACCCAGCATATTTAAAATCCTGCGCTGGAAAGAGGTGAAGCTATCCATGCACGCATCCTTCTTCACCTGGGCAAAAACCACATGCCCCACTCTATCGCCTACCGTGGGTATAGACGATATGAATCTTGCTTCATCATTAAGCTCTACAACTAGGGATCTGGGCGAGGGGGTCAGCCAGATCTTTCTTACAACACCCAAAACCCTAAACCTTACGATACTTGATCAATCGACCATACTCGCTATATATACTCCTCTTAATACCCTCCAGCGGGACCCCTAGAACCAGCGACGCAAACATATATCCACCCATACCCACACCCTCCTTAACGTAACCCTCATCATACCTTCTCAAACCATCAAACGGTGAGTCGCTGAAATCAATCATAGTATAGTAGATGGGAACGCTACTGTCTATGGAGTTAACCAGACCCTGTATGTCCGAAGATCTATCCCCATACAGCCAGTATGTTGTAGCTATAGCCAGCCTCCCACGGTAATCAACACCCAGCCTCCTCAATATAGCCAGGACAGAGCACATCTGGGTTCCTCCAGCCAAAACAACCCTCCCCCCGGAGCTTATTGCGCCATCAGCGATCCCAGCAATCGATACGTGCAGGGGGTCCCCCACACGATCTATAGCACTAAACACGTCATCAACAGGAGGATCTATTCCAGCACACCTAAACCCCTTTGAGACAATCCCCCATTTAAGATCGTGGGGATTATTGGGCCCCGCACTACTGACCCGGCCCCTAGCCCTGAACCCCAAAGCCTCCATTATAGCCATCGCAGTAGTGGTCCCCCCAGGCATGCTCTCCCCAATAAACACTACTCTATCGTAACCAATGCTCTCGCCCAGAACCCTGGCTTCGCTATACAGCTTCCTCGAGGTCCCCTCAGGCAACGCGTTACCAGTGTCTATTGATTCTCCGGGAATCCTGCTTGGCAGGTCTATATGGGGTATCTTTGGCTCGATAAATGAGCCTGAATCAACAACCAGTGTGGATATCTTATTCGATACCATAAGGGACCTCGATACCAATGCTGGTGTTGGTATTCCATCAGGGGTTATGGGTATGGTGTCGATGGTTAATGGCTTCCCGGCTACTAGGTACTCGACATCTAGTGCTGGTGTATATAGCGTGTCCTTCGGTGTTTTACCAGCTATGCTTACCCCTGGTATTGTTGATGTTTTTGTTGATGCTATGGTGATCAGGAAGATCAGGTCTCTAGATCTCCCTATATCTAGGGAGTCTATAAAGCTATAGCTACCTGTGCTCGACCCTATATGCCTGTATATTTCAGACAATATGGATAGCCCATCCATATATCAAGTTATCTAGAATAAAAGTGCAAGTATCAAACCGCTGAAGGTTCTCGTCTCCACCTCTACATGCTCTCCCCCTCAATAATATGCAGTGGTCTCCTAACATCCTTCTCGCTTGCTGATGAAAAACACTTATCGGGGGACCTCCCGAAACTCTTTAACCAGATCTACAGCTTAGATCCGTGGAACAACCTGTATTTGAGTATACGGGATGTGAGGTCCCTCCCTATCCGCCTCGAAATCCTCTACAAGGACCTCAAGAGGCGCGGCTATCTACAGCATTAATTGATTCCCTACATCTGTGGGGGTATAGATAGATGTATAGATGTTTCGATATAATATTAAAAAGAGATAAGGATTCAGATATATACGATCCCTCTCTCTATTCCGGGGATTTTCCGTTTCCGGTGCCTGAATCCATGCCTATAGTTCTGGTTAGGAATCTTACTGCGGGAAACACCAGGTTCAGTATGTCTTCAACCTTATTTACTGTGTGCCCCATATCTGGTATGATGTGCATTTCGTAGGTTTTGCCTAGCTCGCTGAGCCTTAGGGCGTATCTCAACACGGGCTTTAGGGGTGTTCTGGTATCGTTTTGTGGGTGTATGATGCATAGCGGCGCCTTCAGGTTCTCGGCGAAGTTGATTGCGGATCTATCTTTCCAGAGTTCCCTTTTACCCGCGAAAAGCATCTCGACAAACTGCTTGAATAGCTGGTCCCCAAGCTCATACATCTCCTCCCAGTCTGCCACCCCTGCACCGGCTACTCCGGCATCCCATAGATCGGGCTCCTTAACCGTTGCTAGGAAGGTCATGAACCCACCATAGCTGTATCCCATTATGGCTAGCTTAGAGGCTAAGCCGCTATCTCTCGCCCATCTAGCTACATACACTATATCCTTGAGGTCCCCTCCACCTGGATCCCCTATATCGAGCCTCCTGAACTCCTCTCCATAACCAGTTGATCCTCTGAAGTTGGGAGCTACAACATGGAAGCCCGACACAACTAGTGAGGCCATGATTATCTCCCAGTAGTCGGCGACCTCCCACCAGGGGCCGCCATGCACGTAGAGAACAGTTGGCCCCGGCTTGGGTGCGTATCTGCTTTCAACAATGTATGTCGGTATGTTGAGGCCGTCGAAGCTCTCTATATTGGTCATGTAGCTTCTAGCAAATGCCTGCCGGATCCTTCTGTTCGCTATTCTACCCCCATATAGGGTTGTCCATCTTCTGCTATCTACATCTACCTCAACTATCCTTGGAGGGCTTGTGAGCGAGGACCTCGACAGATAGATCTTGCCGTCATAGTATTTACCGCCCATCGAGAACCCTCGAGGGAGGTTTACTCTTCTCCCATCTATATAGAGACTCACTCTACCGTTCCTCTTCCCCATGAACCATATCGACCCGCTATCGATCCAATCGTAAGCCACGTACTCAACAGGGTCATCGGCTATATGATCTCTAAACCTTGTTCTAACCCTACCAACCTCCAGCCTCTCCGTATCGGCTACATAAAGCCCCTCCCTACCCTCAAAGTTAGAGGCAAAAAGAATCTTTGTTCCGTCCTCGCTGAGGACAGGGCTCCTATTCATAGAGCCTTTCCGTGGAGAATACTCTCTGAGCTCGCCACTGGAGTTATCCAGAATAAATATGCTCCACGCCTCTGCAGACTCCCACACCAAGCCTGCTGTATATCTATCAGAAGTTGAGGTCACCGCTAGAGGTTTGCTGTGTCTGGTTAGAAGCTCTTGTGTTTTGTTGGGCTTGATCTTCCACACCTCGAAGCTCCCTTCGCCAACTAGCGATACAATAACCTTTTCCCCGTCCCATGCTAAGCCCGTTAGTCTCCTTGGTGGAAGATCTGATAGGGGCTTCGATTCCCCTCCCCTAGCGTTCACTGTATAGAGCTTGATCAGTTCTCTACCCTTGCTCTCATCAACCCCATATACCACGATATCCGATTTGTGGGTTGCTGACGCTGTATATATTCCCTTTTTAGTTAGTCTAGTCTCCTCACCCGTCTTGAGGTCCCTTGAGTAGATGTCTGCTGTCCCCTCGATGGTTGTTGCATAGATCAGGACCCCATTCCTGGCCACACCAACAACCCCGTAGATGGGTATCTTCACCAGCTCCTCAAGATCTCTAAGAAGCCTCCAGCTCTCGCTCAACTCTATTCACCGGTCTATTTTAGCCTTTCATCATATATTATTTTGTTTAATTACACTGGTTCCCACATGTGATAGGTTATCTATATATTTTCTTCCCCTAGATTATCTATTTCTGGTAGTGCTTCTTGGCTAGCTACGTGGTTTCCGTAGATATAGGTGGAACGTTCACTGATTTTATAGTGGTTGATGAAGACGGCTCTGTTGCCTATTTCAAGGATCTTACCGATCCCGAGAAGCCCGATAGGGTTGTAGTATCGAATCTATCTAGGTATAAGGGATCAATAAAGGAGGTCCTCCACGCAACAACCATAGCAACCAACGCCCTCCTCGGCCAGGAAAAGCTGGAGCTCCCTAGAACAGCGTTGATCACTACAAAGGGATTCACCGATGTCATCGAGATTGGTAGGCAGAATAGGCCCAGGATATATGATCTATTCTTTAAGAAGCCGAAGCCTCTTATCCCTAGAGAGCTCAGGTTCGGGGTCTCTGAGAGGACAATGCCCAGCGGCGATGTTGCTACACCTATAGATCCCGGTGAGATTATGGATCTAGCCGATAGACTGAGGAGTCTAGATGTTGTGAGTGTTGCTGTATCTCTTCTACATTCCTACGCCAACCCATCCAACGAGAGGACGGCTGGCTCTATACTCTCTAAAGTGTTTAGATACGTATCCCTTTCTCATGAGGTTGCTAATGAGCCCAGGGAGTATGAGAGGACCTCGACCACTGTGATTAATGCTGTTCTCATGCCTATCGTGTCTTCCTACCTAGATAGGCTTGGGAGGTCCCTCAAGGATCTTGGATGCGGCTCCTTCTATATAATGTCTAGTGCAGGCGGATTGGTCGATGTTGATGAGGCCTGTAGAAGACCGATCCAGCTCATAGAGTCGGGGCCTGCTGCAGGGGTTATTGCCGTTGCTGAATTCTCTAAGCTTATTGGTGTAGCTAACTCGATAAGCTTCGATATGGGTGGCACTACAGCGAAGGCTGGAACGGTTATTGATGGCGTGGTTGAGGTTACCTCTGAGTATGAGGTTGGTGGTGAGAGCCACCATGGAAGGATCGTTAAGGGTAGCGGCTACCCTGTTAGATTCCCCTTTGTTGATCTCGCCGAGGTTTCCGCCGGTGGTGGAACGGTAATTTGGAGAGATGATGCGGGAGCTTTAAGGGTTGGGCCCTTTAGCGCTGGCTCCGATCCCGGCCCCATGTGCTATGGCCGTGGAGGAGCTAGGCCCACTATAACCGATGCTAACCTGCTGCTTGGCAGGATCGGCTCGAGGCTTGCGGGCGGATTCAAGCTGGATCGCGGACTTGCTGAGAGGGGTCTGTCGATGCTGGGGGATCCTGTTGATGTAGCCATCAACGCTGTGGATCTCATAAACATCGAGATGTCTAGGGCTATCAGGCTCGTTACTGTTGAGAGGGGCTATGATCCGGGTAATTTCGTGCTTGTGGCCTATGGGGGTGCGGGTCCTCAGCATGCTGTCGAGCTAGCTATAGAGCTTGGGTTATCTAGGGTTATTATACCTCCAGCCCCCGGGGTTTTCACGTCTTACGGGATGCTTCTAGCCGACTGGAGGTTTGAGGCTAGGGAGAGCTTTTCTAAGGATCTGGATAGCTCCTTTAGGAGGCTTGAGGAGATGCTTGCCTCGCGGGTTGGTGGTGGATGCTACTTTATTAGGTATGCCGATGTGCGCTATGCTGGCCAGGGCTGGGAGCTCACTGTCTCTGTTCCCAGGGATGCTGATCTAGATCTGGTTAGGAGGGTTTTTGAGGAGAAGCATAGGGCTGTATATGGATTCACGTTCGATAGTGATATAGAGGTTGTTACCGTTAGGGTTTACTGTGTTGTTTCCAGGGTTAAGCCTAGGCTTGGGGTTTTCTACCAGTCTTCGGGGTCCTCGGTCTCTAGCTATGGCTCTAGAGAAGCCTTCATAGCTGGCGAGTGGGTGAGGGCTAGGCTCTATAGGAGAGATGATCTCCCCACAGGCACCTCTATCCAGGGACCTGCGATTATCGAGGAGTATAGCTCAACCACTATAGTACCCGAGGGCTGGGTGGCTAGGGTTGGTGGGTTAGGTGAGCTCGATATAGTTGAGGTGGGTGGGGCCTAGTGGTGGGTTGGGAGGTTATTCATAAGGCCTCGGTGTTTATCGCTGAGGAGATGGGTGTTGCTTTAAAGCGTTCTGCCTTCTCTCCCAATATTAGGGAGAGGATGGATCACAGCTGCGCGATCGTGGATCGTAGCGGAAGAATAGTTGCTCAGGCCGAGCATATACCTGTTCACCTAGGCTCATTCAGGGTTGGTGTTGAAAATACCCTTAAGTGGATTGAGCGTGAGGGTGTGGAGCTATTCGAGGGAGACGTGATCATACTTAACGACCCCTATATAGCTGGAACCCACCTAAACGATGTGATGGTTCTAACACCGATATTCTATCGTGGAAAGCTTGCTGGCTACGCCGTTAATAAGGCTCACCATGTTGATGTTGGGGGTCCCCAGCCTGGAAGCATTAATCCCTCAGCCAGGAGCATATATGAGGAGGGCGTTATAGTTCCTCCAGTAAAGCTATATAGCCGGGGTGAGCTGGCTAGGGATGTTCTGAGGTTTTTTGTGGAGAACAGTAAGACTCCCAGGATCACTCTTGGAGATCTAAATGCCCAGATCGCTGCAAACAGCATGGGTGTTTCCAGGGTTAGGGAGCTGTTTGATAGATACGGCTTGAAGAAGGTTCTCGAGGGGTGGGAGAGCTCAATTGAGTATGCTAGGAGATCTGTGGCTATGGAGCTATCTAGCTGGCCGCAGGGTGTCTATGAGGCTGTTGATTATCTTGAGTGGGGAGATGATCTTCTAGATATTAGGGTTAGGCTAGAGATCAGGGGTTCAGGAATCCATATAGATTTCACTGGCAGCAGCCCGCAGGTTGAGGCTCCGTTAAATGCTGTCTTTGGGGTGACGTTTTCCGCGTGTTCATTTAGCGTTAGATCGGTTATTGGTGGAGATATACCAACGAACGAGGGTTTCTACAGCGCTATAGATGTGCATGCTCCCCAGGGCTCTATAGTTAATCCTGTTAAGCCGGCCCCGGTTTCTGGAGGTAATCTCGAGACTAGCCAGAGGATTGCTGATGCTGTATTGCTTGCTCTAGCTAAAGCCATACCCCACAGGGTGCCTGCTCAGGGTAGCGGTACTATGATGAATGTTATGATGGGAGGGATCGACTCTCAGGGATCGTACTGGGCCTACTATGAAACTATAGGCGGGGGTAGTGGAGCTAGGCCTAATGGTGATGGTGTTTCTGGTGTTCACGTTAATATGACCAATACCCTCAACACACCAATCGAGATTGCTGAGAGAAGCTACCCTATATTGTTTAGCGAGTACCGTATTAGGTATGGTAGCGGTGGCTCCGGCAGGTTCAGGGGTGGTGATGGTATTGTTAGATCTTTTAAGGCTCTATCCAGGTTGAGGCTCTCTATTCTTGCCGATAGGTTCAGGATCGGTCCCAGGGGGCTTGCTGGAGGGGGTTCCGGGGCTACGGGATCTGTTACTATAGTTAAGCGTGATGGTTCAAGGATCAGTATGCCGAGCAAGTTCACCATCGATCTGGATCCTGGAGATCTAGTAGTTATAGAAACTCCAGGTGGAGGAGGTTATGGTTCAACTAGCTAAGTTTTATTGTTAGGGGTATTTAGTCGGGTTTAGGTGGTTGCGGGTATGGCTAGATCTATTAGGGATAGAGCCGATGGAAAGACAGTATATGACATACTCTCAAGGAGCCTTAAGGTGAGGTGGGAGGACTACACGGCTCTTGTGGCATATGCAGACAGGCCCAGGAGTCCGTTTTCGCTCCTAGTTGCTCTTGTTTTGAGCCAGAATACTAGCGACATCAACTCTATTAGGGCGTACCGTAGGCTTAAAGAGCGTGTTGGTCTAGATCCGGAGTCTATAGCTAGTGCCGATACCAGGGCTATCGAGGAGGCCATCAGGCCTGCCGGACTAGCTAGCCGTAGGGCTGAAACCCTTAAGAGGCTGGCTAGATTCGTGATCGATGCCGGAGGCGAGGATTTTCTTTCTAGGGAGGACCCCTTTAAGCTTCGTGAAACCCTCCTGAAGATTAAGGGTGTGGGGTTCAAAACTGTTGATGTCTTCCTCTCGCTATATAGGAGGGCTCCGGTTTTCGCTGTCGATACCCATGCAGCCAGAATAGCTAAGAGATGGGGGCTTGTTGGTGGAAAGGCTGGGTACAGAGAGATTTCGGATGCTCTTTTAAGGTTCTTTGGGGCCGATGCAAGCGACAGTGCCCATAGACTGCTTATTGCTTTGGGTAGAACCTACTGTAGGGCTAGGAATCCCAGGTGTTCTGATTGTCCTCTAAGAGATCTTTGTCCATACCCTGAGAAGGCTACCGATACTGGTAAAAGCCGGGAAAATCCGAAATAGATAGATAGGAAGATATAAAAAATTAAAAATTTGGAAATATAATTTGGGGCGGGATCTTTATTTTGTTGCCTCGCTCAGGATAAGTACAACATCCATGTAGTCTATTATTCCGTTCCCATCCATATCAATCAGGGTCTCCAGCCTTGTATCGACGAACTCGCCAACGAATAGTGTTAGGGTTAGGTATGCGTCCAGTATAGTTACCTCTGAATCTCCGTCTAGGTCTCCCTTTAGATCTTTAGGAGCAAACACCATTGTCTGTGTGGAGATCTCTCCACCGAATATCATAGCTATAGCCAGTCTCTTTCCAACATCTACATGGTGCATTATACCCGTAAACATCTCTGCTCCTGGCCCAAACGCCATTACTGGGATCATCACGCCTGTATGCGCGTGTGTTGTGAACCCTACACCAAGCTTCCTAGATATCAGCTCCCCTAGAGCGTTGCTTACCGCGAATCTAGATGGCAGCAGCTCCTGAACCCTCTGGTTGAACCATTCAACATCCTCCTGGGTTAGCTCTATATCGCTGTACTTGCTTACCACCTCGGCGACATCTGCACCCTCGCTTATCTCTCTAGCCATGCTCTCAAGGCTCTTTCTAACCGACTTCAATAGCTCGAAGTTTATCGATCTCCCGTACGTGACGCCTATCGATAAGCCTCCAGTCTCATGGTCTGCCGTAACCACAACTAGCGTGTCTCCTCTCTCCATAGCGTACTCTAGCGCTACACCAACAACATCGTCAAGCTCTTTGGTTTCTGCAGCAACCGATGTTGGGTCGTTTGTGTGTCCAGCATGATCTATTCTTCCAGCCTCAACCATCAGGAAGAAGCCGTTTGGATTCTTCTCCAGTATGCTTAGAGCCACCCTGGTCATTTCGGGTAGGCTGGGTATCGATTCGTCTCTATCGATCACATAGGGTAGGTGGCTCCTGGCGAATAGCCCCAGCACCTTTCCGCCTCTAACGCTATATAGCTCCTCCTTAGTGAATATAACCTGGTATCCCTTCTCTCTAGCCATAGCTAGCAGCTCCTCACTGAATCTCGATGCGCCTCCACCAAAGAGCACGTCTACATCGTTCATGATTAGTTGCTGGGCTATCTCCGTCTCCATGCCTCTATCAGGCACGTGTGCCGCGAACGATGCCGGTGTTGCGTGGGTTATTCTTGTTGTTGATATCAGCCCTGTTGATTTACCCATCATTTCGGCTATCTCCAGTATTGTTGTTACCTTGAAGTTGTTTCCGTTAATTGATGTCATCCCGATCATTCCGTTGAACGTCATTACACCGGTAGCTATCTCCGTTGCTGCTGCGGCTGAATCCGTCACTTCCCCGCTCAGCGAGTATGTGAGCACATACCCTGTGTATGGGAATCTAGCCATGTTGAGTGATCCATATACGAGTCTCGTTAGGGTTATCTCCTCGATGCCCATTCCGTCTCCGATAATGAGTATTATGTTCTTTACTTTCCCGCTTAGTGGCGGAATCATTACTGCTTGATCTGCGCTCATAGGCTCCATAGTCTGTGACTGTGTTAGTGTTATCATTGGTAGTGTGGAGGCTATTATCAGCATTATAGCTAGTCCTAGAGCTAGATTCTTTATTTTCGCCACCAAAACCTTCACCATGTATATTTTCTGGGGGATTTTTTATATGCATTCTCTTTAACTGGTTAGAGAGTGCAAGATTAGCGCATGTGTTTGCTGTGTATTATTGTCTGCAGCTTTGGTTTTGGGGCGGGATATATTAATTTGCTCTGTTGGCTAACCTATATTGTTGGTTTGATTGGGTATGTCTTCGGAGGATCTGGTTAAATGCCTCTCGAATACAAGGATCGCTTCGGCATCATGGATCATGGATCTCGGTATCAAGGGCGTTAGAAGGTCTTTTTGTATAGATTACTCCCTGATGTCTATGGTTTCGCAGAAGTTTAGAAGAATCATTTTTATATATCCACCAGAATCATGCGTGAGCAATATCTATGAGCATGTAGGGGGCAGGTATCTGACTATAGATCAGAATATCTCGGCTAGAGAAACGCTGAGCATGATTATCGAGTCGTGCGATGATGCGAGATCCGTTGTAGCTAGCGATAAGTGTATGCGCAGGTTCTCGAGATTTAGGTATTTCATGCTTATGTCTCCATCTAAGACTGAAGAACTGTGTTCCGAGGCTCGTAGTGCGGCTATTCTTTGTGACGCTATCTTTGAGGGTTCTTTGGATGATGTAGCGATATATAATTACTCTAGGGCGTATCTAATCTACAATATAGGGGGTAGCGATACCCAGGATAAGAGGTTGAGGAGTGTGTTGAGTTCTGATCCCGGTGTTGTCGAGGGTCTATCTAGGCTGTGTGGCTAGCTTCTATTCCTGTGCTTCTTCAACCTGCCTGTATCTCTCTATAGATGCGCCTATTATTCCGAGGGCTATCACTATATTGCCCGCTATAAACAGTATTAGGCTTGGTATAGCTAGATAGCTATAGGGTCTCTTAATCTCTGTGAGCTCGATCACGGCCTTAATGCTCAGTTGGGTTGCTGATTCCCCCTTGTTCTGTATTTCTACTATCAATAGATCTATAATGCTGCCAACATTAAACAGCCCCGAGCTGCTGGGCCCAATGGTTTTTTCCTGAACGTCTCTGCCGACTACAGCTATCTTAACGGGTGTTTCGCCGTTATTCTCTATCTTTAGGATCGCTCGCGTGTATGTCCTGGATATATCTATGTTGAATAGTTCAACTAGAGTTTCCCGTATGGGCCTACTTATTGTGGTCTCCTCAATCAGTATGATTGTCTCAGTTACCTGCGAGGTTATAGCTGAGAGTAGGCTTAGAACCAGTAGGGTTATTCCTATGGCTATTGTTTTCGTGTTCAATCTCTATATACCGCGTTATATTATTACTTTAAATACCTTAATTTTAAGGTGCTGTATAATATAATTTAAAATCTCATATTTTTAACCCCCCAAACCTAAATATGGTATTGATGGTGTTGCGTATGAAGAAGTCTGCTTCATATATATTTCTAGCTATACTGTTCGTATCACTGGCTATATTCATAGCGACCCCAGCCACAGCGCAGGTCCCCCAGAAGGCACCCGCCACCGAGAGGATAATATGGAAGCGTGTACCCCTAGAGGCCGCTGCCCAAGCACTATCTACAAGAGAGATCGACCTATACCTCTTTGCACTAAGACCCAAGGCCCTGCAGGAGCTTGCGGGCAAGCCGGGTATAAAGGTGTATTTCGCGCCGTCAGGCCTCGTTGATATAGGTCTTAACCCCGCTCCAGTCCTGCTAGTTAATGTTCCTGGAGTGTTCAACGATAAGGAGGCCCTAGCCGAGAGGCTTGGTGTCCACCCGCTTGTTATAGCATATTTTGAGCCTCAGGAGGATAAGACGTACGTTGAGCTATGTGCAAAGCCTCTAGGCGGGTTGCCAGACGACGTGGAGGTTGTGAGAGAGGCTGAAAACGTCGATATTAACCCGTTCTGTTTTAGAGATATCAGATTCAATTTGAACTTTGTGGTTGATAGGGACTTTATTGTTAAAAACGTCTATGCTGGCTACGCTATACCAAAGTTTGCGCTTTATGGCCCTGACGATCCTGTGTATGTAGAGCTTGCCGATGTTATAGCTAAATATAAATTCACCTATGATCCTGATAGAGCTAAGCAGGCGGTGCAGAGCGTATTTGAGGCTATAGGTGCTGAAATGAGGGATGGAACCTGGTACTATAATGGTAAGCCTGTCCAGGTTCTAGGTATTATAAGGGTTGAGGATGAAAGACTCGATATTGGTAGGATCTTTGCTAACGAGCTCAGAAACCTGGGTATACAGGTGCAGCCTCTCGAACTAACGTTCGGTGAGGCCATCACCAAGGTTTATGCAACCGACCCGTTTAACTTTGAGTGGTTCTTCTATACCGAGGGATGGGGTAAAGGAGCTATAGATAAATGGGATCCTGGCAACCTAGCGTTCTTCGGTGCTGCATGGCTTGGCTGGGCTCCAGGATGGGGTGTCCCCGACTGGTGGAACTATAAGAATGATACTATAGACTTCTACAGCATGAGCACATTCCTGGGCAGGGTTAACAGTAAGGAGCAGTGGATCGAGTATCTAAGGACTGGTACCGATCTAGCTATCCAGGAATCTATAAGGATATGGATTGTGGCTGTATTAAGCGGATATGCGACTAGAGAGGATCTACAGGGAGTCACCGTCGATCTTGGTGCTGGGCTCAGATCACTATTCAACTTTAGAGCTATCAATATACCTGGAAAAGACACGCTTAGAGTCGGGCATCTGTGGGTATGGACAGCTAGAACGGTATGGAATCCTCTGGGAGGATTTGACGATGTATATAGCGTTGATCCTATGAGGGCAACCAACGATCCAGGAATATGGAGGCATCCATTCACGGGAGAGGTGCTTCCGTTTAGAGTAAGTTTTGATGTAGAGACAGCAGGCCCTGAAGGAAAGCTCGATGTTCCATCCGACGCGATCTGGTGGGATGCCGAGAACGATAGATGGGTGTATGCGTCTGAGCTTGGAAGAACACAGGCGACAAGCAAGGTTGTGTTTGACTACTCAAGAATTGTTGGCTCTAACTGGCATCATGGCCAGCAGATAACGTTTGCTGATATAATAGGGTATATTGCTGAGATACTGGATATAGTCTACGATCCGGAGAAGAGCCAGATAGAGGCTGCGATAGCTGGTCCTTCAAGACAGATCTATGACGGGTTTGTAGCGTTTAGACCTCTCCCAGAAGAAAACAAGCTGGAGGTCTATGTGAACTTCTGGCACTTCGATCCAGGATACATAGCTGACTACGCAATAAGCGGCTTTAACTTCCTAGATAACCCGTTCGAGCTGATCGCTGCGATGGATACCTTGGCCTTCGTCGAGAAGTTGTATGCTTTAGACGAGACTAGGGCGAGAGCCGAGAATATTCCTCAGCTGAGCCTAGTTATTAAGGAGCATGTTGAGGATGTGAGGATAACTCTGAACGATCTCAAGGCCCAGTACGACAGATATAAAGGATTCTTCACGTTGCCTGATGGAACGACATTGATGTCTATGGAGGAGTGGAATAGAAGGATTGATGCCGCGATATCCTGGATAGATAGATATGGTTTAGCCTGGATAAGCCAGGGACCATTCATGCTGACCTCATTCGATAAGGATGCGCAGCAATTAACATTGGAGGCGTTTAGAGACCCGACATACCCAATGACTGTGGCTGAAAGCTTCTTTGGAATACCAGAAACGGTTTCAGTGCTGAGGGTTGTCTCGCCACTGATTGCTCCGGGCGAGCCGGCAAAGATCACAGTGCAGGTTAGTGGTCCGGAGCCTCTGTCGGTCAGGTTCATAATAAGGGATCCAGCAACAGGCGAGGTTGTAGCATCTGACTGGGCAACGCAGACAGCTCCTGGAGTGTTCACTATAGAGCTATCTGCAGAGATCACTTCAAAGCTAGCCGAGTTCTCGGCCTACGAGCTTATAGTGACGGCGTTCAGTGGTCAGATAGCTCTTCCCGATGAGCGTGTGGTTATATTGCAGACTGCGGCGGCTACGAGAAAGATTATCCAGGAGGAGATTTCAGGCGTTGAGGAGAGGATAAGCAATGTTGAGGAGAGGATATCGGGTATCGAGGAGAGGATAAGCGATATTGAAAGTAGCATCGAAAACCTGAGAGAGAGCCTACAGCAGCAGTTTGAGTCGAGGCTCGAGGCTCTCAGAGAGGCTCTTGGTGAGAGGGTTACTACATCGATCCAGGAGTTGGCTACTGGCGTAAGTAGGTCTATAAGCGATCTGAGCGACACATTTACGGCGGGTCTAAGAGACGTTACCGAGGGCCTTAGAGAGGTTACTGGTGTAACCGAGGAGCTATCAAACAGAATAGACGCTGTATCATCGAGAGTTGAAGAGGTGAGGAGCGAGCTAGCCTCATCTATAGATAAGCTATCTGTAGCTGTAGAGGGTAAAGCAGATAAAAGCGATGTCCAGCAGTTATCCGATATGATTACTGAAGTACTCACTAAGGCTGAGGAGGCAGGCTCAACAGCAAGTACAGCTATGATGGTATCTATAGCCAACCTAGTGTTGCTTCTAGTGGCTATAGCTCTACTGGTTATGCGTAGAGGCGGCGGATAATAGAGTGAGACAATAACGAATAATTTAATTTGTCTTATTTAAATTTTTATTTTTTCATGTTTAAATTCTACGGTATTTAAGGGGTTTTATAAATGAGTGCGAGAGGAAGAATTCCTAGGATACTGGCTAAGAGAGCTATTTTACTATCTGTAGCTCTCGTAGTCATTATGCTACTAACAGCAGTAATCCTTGGGGCTACTGGATATGATGAAAAGATACTTAAGGCCATTGTTGTTACGGAACTCCAAGCATATAGTCAGGCCCTCAGACAACAACTTAAGGGGTCGGGTGAGGATATAGAGAAGCTTATCAAGGAACGGGAGCAGTTCCTAATAAGCTACTACGGGCTCGATAAGCCATGGTGGGAGCGGGTCATACCGATGGCTTTCAACGCCATGATACTTAATCTCGGGTATTCGCTTAGTGAGGAGGTCGCAAATATAGCTGGTCTTCAACCCCCGGTTAGGGTTTCTGACGCGATCCTTATAACTCTCCCGAGAACAATCATAATGCTCACTATAGCTCAGCTAATCTCTATAGCTATCGCGCTGCCTCTAGCCCCGTTTATAGCATATAGGAGGGGTAGTATATGGGATAAGCTCTCTATAAGCTACGCGGCATTCACTAACGCCCTTCCAATATGGTGGCTGGCTATCGTTGCTATATATTTTGTTGGTTTCCAGCTCAAGATCGCTCCCACAAGCTATAGAGGGGTTATATCATACATAAATAGATTCTGGGAGGATCCCTTCACGAGCTTTATCAACATACTATACTACGCATATCTACCAATAATCGTTGTGGTCATCGGCATATTGGGCGGCTGGCTATACTCGGTTAGGGCCATAGCCATAAGAGTGGTTAGCGAGGACTATGTCTTCATGGCTAAAGCCAAGGGCCTTCCCGAAAGACAGGTTATAAGGCACTATGTTCTCAGGGTTATAGCCGGCCCCGCCATGACCCTTATAATACTAGGGTTAGCGGGGTCTATAGGCGGGTTCATAATAACAGAGTCCGTGTTTGATTGGCCGGGCATCGGCCTGCTATACTACGCAGCGATAACCACGGGCGACTCCCCAACCATTATCGGTTTGGTGTATATAACGACCCTGGTCTATATAGTCGCAAGGTTTATCCTTGAGGTGCTTTACGTCATTCTAGATCCAAGGGTGTCTCTATGAGCACGTATCAGTTGAAGAGATCGCCTCTAGACCCGATATATAGAGCCTTCAAGGGTGCGTTCGGCGAGGTTTGGGCACAGAGCATGGGTAAGGCTGGGCTTATACTGCTGGTATTTCTTGTGGCTATATCTATATATACAACAATAGTTATGCCCTCCAACTTCGATAGCGTATGGAACAACCGTAAGGAGTGGGACACCAACCCCTTTGTTGCGCCGCCCGAATGGATTAGGTTCTTCGGCTTCCCTGTAGCTAGACACGCTATTATAGAGCTGAATAGACCGGTCGAATCCAAGGTCTATCTGGAGCCCTTCTTTATCGATGATATACAGCTCTTCGGCTACATACAGAGGTTCTCGGCAACATATGTCCTCGACAGCGACGCATACCCCCAGAGCATTCTGGTTAGGTTTGCTGAGGTTGGCTATGGAACGATAACCATTAGGGGCAGGATGGTTGAGCCCCAGATTGTGGTGTATGTATTTTTGAACCGCCCCGACGGTAGCCAGATACTTATAAACGCTCCTGAAACACTAACCCTAAAGTCCCTTGCTGGAAAGGATATCAGGCTTGATCAGGATACGGCTGCTGCATGGATCGAGAGAAAACTTAATGTCCCCCAGGATGTAGCTAAAAAGATCATAAACTTCTATCTGTTTGGAGAGGTTGTTGGAGAAAACTTCTATACAAGACCTCTCCAGGGATCGTATAGCATAGATATAGTGGTATCCTACCTAGCTCCAGGAGTCGATCCAAGAGACCTTAAAACCATAATGGAATCCAAGGGCCTTGGGGCTAGAGAGATAACCATTATAGTTAAAGGTTCAGCATATGGGTTAGCCGGCACAGATGATGCAGGTAGAGATCTGTTTCTAGGGCTCCTATACGGCTTCCCAGTAGCTCTCCTCATAGGGATATTTGCAGCTGTATCAGCAGTCTTGATAGGGATGATTGCTGGAGTAATAAGCGGCTACTATGGTGGAGTAGTCGATGACGCTATCCAGAGGACTGTCGATATCATCGGTAATATACCTCTGCTCCCAATACTGATCCTTATAGGCGTCATTGTTCAGGAGTGGAACGTTAGTGCATGGGAGAGGTTATTTATAATAATAGCCTTCCTCGTAGTATTCAGCTGGGGAGGCCTGGCAATAATTATAAGGTCCATGACGTTAAGCATAAAGGCGGAACCCTATATAGAGGCTGCAAGGGCCCTTGGAGCATCTAATGTCAGGATAATCTTCCGACATATAATCCCGCAGCTTATACCCTACATGATGGCGAGTCTGGTGTTCTCGGTTCCGGGAGCGATCCTGGCTGAGGCCGGGTTAAGCGTTATTGGCGTTAGGCATGGCCTTCCTACCTGGGGCAGTATTCTTGCTGAGGCTAGAGCATATATTGGTGCTGGCGGCTCCTACGGGGTTTGGTGGTGGATCTTTCCTCCAGGGATATTGATTGGGATCACAGCATTAACCTTCGTCCTACTGGGCCTCGCGGCAGAAACTATTGTCGAGCCTAGACTGAGGAGAAGGATGTAGACGCCGTAAGTTTTTTCCTCTAGATCCATTAAAGATCCTCATACATGTTTACTCACGCATTTAATAAGGGTAACCAACTAAAGTTTATCTGGTGAACCAGCATTGGTTATGAGGCTTCTCGAGCATAGTGATCTGGATAAGGTTGTTCTTGTATCAAGCCCCTCTATAGAGAGGTCTGGCAGAAAAGCGCTGTTCACGGTGACCAGAATAAATATCGAGAAGGATAGGTATGATTCAACTATATGGATAGCCGATCTAGACTCAAGAACATATGAAACAGTACTGAACGGCCCTACAGACACATGCCCCCTATGGAGCCCAGACGGAAGCAGGTTTGTGTTCCAGTCTAGACGCGGCTTAGGCGATCAGGATAAGGGTTCAGAGCTCTATCTCATGAGATCTATAGATTCCGAGCCATGGAAAGTGGCCTACTTCAAGGGTGGTATTCAGGAGGTTAAATGGAATCCAGATTCGAGGAGGCTTTTGGTTATATCTAAGGTTGGCGAGATCCATGAAGACGTTAAGATTATTGAAAGGATCCCTATATGGAGGAATGCTGAAGGATTCACATACAACCTATTTAGGCACGTCTTCATAGTAGATACATTGAGCGGTTTAGTTACCCAGGCTACCGAAGGAAATATAAATGTGTCCACAGCCTCGTGGTCACCTGATGGATCTAAAATAGCCTACGCAGCAAGCGTCGAGGAGCTGAAGCCCTACGTATCGAGAGTATATATACTAGACACCAGGTCTGGCGAGAAGAGTGAGCTACCCATACAAGGCTTCTCGATCACGTCCCTAACCTGGTCTACCGACGGCTCCAAAATAGCTTTTCTGGGGAGAGAGATCGAGAAGGGGAGAACATTCGCCTCACACTTCAAGGTTTTCGTATACGATCTAAGCTCCCAGGAGCTTTCATGTGTATCATGCTATAGAGATGAGGAGCTTAATAGAAATACAGAGAACACGCTTAATAGCGACGTTAGAGGGCCAAGTTGCTCCCCACACCTCCATTGGGGCGAGGATGGATACATATACTACATGGTATCTGATGGCGGGAGGGTTAAGCTCTACCGCAGCAGGCCTGGTGGCGAGCCGACACCGGTCATTGATCTGCCTAGATTCAGTGTCGACGAGTTCAGTGTTGATGCAAAAGGCAGCAATATAGTTTTCACAGCTATGAGCTCTTTCGAGCCCAAGGAGCTCTATGTATATAGCAGTGGTGAGGTCGGGAAGCTCACCGAGTTCAACAAGGGATTCCTTGAGGTTTTCGATATTGGGAGGCCCAGATACTTTAGGTTTAAGGCTAGTGATGGGAAGGAGATCGATGGATGGATCCTTATGCCTCCAGAGAGCGCCGTTAAGGAGAACAAGAAGATCCCGTGGATCCTATATATACATGGCGGTCCAAAAACAATGTATGGTGAGGGATTTCTATTCGAGTTCCATCTCCTAAGCCATAAAGGATTCGCAGTTGTATACACAAACCCGAGGGGTAGCGATGGCTACTCGGAGGAGTTCGCCGATATAAGATGCCGCTTCGGCGAGAGGGACTACCAGGATCTTATGGAGGCTGTAGACTACGTACTCAAGGAGTTTGGGGATCGCTTAGACCCCGTAAACATAGGTGTTGCTGGAGGTAGCTACGGTGGATTCATGACCAACTGGATAGTAACCCACACAGACAGGTTTAAGGCGGCCCTCACAGAGAGATCTATAAGCGATTGGATAAGCAAGTTCGGAACAACCGATATAGGCTTCTACTTCAACGCAGGACAGATAGGCTGTGGGAAAACACCTTGGGAGGATCCCGATACATACCTAGCTAAAAGTCCAGTGATGCATGTTAAAAACGCTAAAACACCCACACTCATAATCCATAGCGTGGAGGACTATAGATGCTGGCTCGATCAGGCTATAGAGTTCTTCACCGCCCTAAAGCTCAACGGCGTTAAGACAAAGCTAGTCATATTTCCCGGAGAGAACCACGAGCTGAGCAGGAGTGGAAAGCCTAAGCACCGTGTTGAAAGGCTCAAAATTATAGTTGAGTGGTTTAAAGAAAATCTATACGGCTAGATAGATCCATGAGAGAGTCTGTACCTTCTCTATATGCCAACTCAACTATCTTTTTATACAGATTGATCTGTGGCCTAAACACCATACCCCTATCAGTGTATTTGATGTACGCTATATTTCTCTCCACAAGCATTCTTCCCACATCATATAGGTCGGGGTCCCGCTGCGCTGGATAGCCATCTATAAACAGCCTATATATCATCTCTATAACCCTTCTAGAGCCTATGCCCATTCTCTTACCTATAACGCTAATAGCATATTCGAAATCACCTACCATATTTAAGATGTAGGTTTTTAGATCATCCCTCGACCTAGGGCATATATCCCTAAGGTATCCCGGGACACCACCCACTATAGATATGAACCCGCTATAACCCACATTACACCCCCATCTCCCGCTGTATTCATCAAATAAAGCCTTGAAGTGAGCACCATCCATTTCCTCAACCAGAAAATACCCTGTAGAGTAACCGACCAATCTGCTGCGCAACTCATGATCCATTACCAAGAATCCCTCACTTATAGTCGCTATAAGTCTAGCATTTATATCGCTTCTTTTAGCAAGTAGCCCAGCTACAGCCTCGAGATCCTTCATCAGCTCTCTACTGCTGGTCGCATCACCAAAATATCCGGGCAGTAGGTGGAATTCATCTACAAATATTATTAATTCTTTTGAGAGATACTGACGTATTACGTCTCTAACCATAGCTATAATTTCCAGAAGTATACCTATAAGGGTGGATTTTTTCTCCAGATGAGTCTTCACAATACCCGTAAGCTCTTCTCTAAACCTCTGGAAGTCAGGTTTCAATCTATCCGTATTGAAGCCTAGAGAATCTACTCTTTTTTCTCTGGCGTCTACTACTAGGAAAAAACCTCCGCTACTATTTTTCTTGATCCAGTATGACATAAGCTCGCTTTTCCCAACATTCCTGGGGCCGTATACAATTAGTGTTCTGTTGGCCTTGAGGTATTGATCCAGAGCTCGAAGCTCTCTATACCTATTATAGAATCCAACACCAAGAGACGTTCTATAGCTGCTGTCAATATACAGCTTCATAGTTTGGCTCCATAGCAATTATATATCGACAACCCAAGTCTAAAATAGAATGGCGCCGGGGGCGGGATTTGAACCCGCGCGGGGGTGGTCCCCACCGGCTTAGCAGGCCGGCGCCCTACCAGGCTAGGCGACCCCGGCCCAAAATTATTATGTGGTTTACTCTTTTAAAAGTTTTCTGTGTTTTTAAGTTTTATATTGTTTCTATAGCTATTTTTGGTTGGTGTATATCTTGTATCGCGAGCTTGTTGAGGAGCTGTTCCGGATCCCCTCTCTATCTGGTGTTGGCTTATTCGGTTCTGGCCGTTTTCTCGCTGTTGTATCGAATAGATCTGGCGTTAATCAGCTTTGGAGCCTCGATCTGGTATCGCGATCTATGAGACAGATATCCTTCGGCGATGATAGAGTCATGCATGCCGATGTAGCCAGGGATCTGGATCTAGTCATATTCGCCAGGGACCGTGGAGGAAACGAGAGACACCAGATATATGCAACGGACTCCCAGGGTAGAGAGAAGCAGATATCGAACCTTAAACCGGTTAGGGTGACTGGCATAAAGCTCGATGATGTAGGGGAGTCTATAGCTTTTACATATAGCGATGAAGCCTCAAACTTCCTGGCCTTAATGAAGCTGGACGGCTCATATGAGAATCTATATGAAGTTAAGAAGGGCATATTTGTGTCAGATAGAAAGAAAGCACTGATAGCGTGTAGCGGGAGAACAACGGGTAATCCCTATTCTACAGAGATCATTATATATGATCTAGAGAATTCGGAAGCGAGAATCAAAACCCCTAAAGAGGGCTCGATGAATACAGCACCAAAAATAGATCCTGAAGGGAGGAAAGTGCTATTCAAAACCGACTACAGAGGGTTTAACGAGCTAGCTATAATGGATCTTGAAACAGAGGAGGTGAAGAATACAGGATCACAGGTCCACGGCTTGGACTTCGGGCCATACGGGTGGCTTGAGGATGGAGATGGGATATGGTATGTGGCGTGGAAGAATGGTAGATCGAGGCTTATTATAGAGTATCTCAACGAGGGATATAGAGAGATCGAGACTCCAGAGGGATCGATATCCTACGCAGAACAGCTGGATAGGGATAGGTTCATAGTACAGCACTCAAACATGAACACGCCACCAGGCATATATGAGGTTGGGTTGAGCATGAAGCCCAAGGCTATATATACTCAAGATGTTAGCGAAGATCTAAAAGCATCCATGGGTAAGCCGGAATTCATAACATATAGATCCTTCGACGGGCTAGAGATACCAGCATACCTAATAAAATCCCCAAAGGCCAAGACACCAGGCCCAACAGTAGTGTGGGTTCATGGAGGCCCATGGTGGGAGGTGTCCGACGAGTGGTTCCCAAGCATACAGGCCTTCGTTGTCTCGGGCTTCCATGTTATAGCGCCGAACTTCAGAGGATCAACTGGGTACGGCTCCGAATTCATGAAGATGAATATAGGCGATGTAGGAGGAGGGGACCTCAAAGACGTGGTTAAGGCTAGGGAGTTTGCTATAGAGAAAGGTATAGCGGACCCCAGCAAGGTATTTATATTTGGAGCAAGCTACGGGGGGTACATGACGTTTCTGGCAACCGTTAAGGAGCCCGATCTGTGGAGGGCTGCAGCAGCGGCTGTAGGCGTTGTCGACTGGATCGAGATGTATGAGCTGTCAGACGCTATATTTAGAAGCTTCATCGAAAGGCTATTCAAGGGTAGGCCTGATGAGAGGAAGGATCTGTATATAGATAGATCCCCAACATACTTTGCTGAAAACCTTAAGGCACCACTACTAATATGGCATAGAGCAAACGACTCCAGGGTGCCTCTAAAGCCTGTATTGAAATACGCCTTGAAGTTGCATGAGCTAGGAAAAACATTCGAGCTACATGTTGTGCCGGAGGAGGGACATGGCCCCCAGAGGGTCGAGAACATACTGAGGCAGATGCTCGCTATAGTTGAGTTCTTCAGGAAATACGCCTAATCCGTATCTGTTGAGAAATATTCCTACTCAAACAATAATAATACACGGAACCCAAATGTCGCTTTCAAGATACATAATAACGAGATCAATAGTGATGTTTCTCGTTTTTCTGGTCTCCATAATATTTTTCTTTATATTTGTGAGAGCCCTACCAGTCCCCCTCTCGGGAGGAAGCCTGTTTCTGCCAAGTCAGACTGACCCCTTCCTGATGAGTGTTTTAAGGAACCAGGATGACCCTAGATTCACGGGGCTAGTGGAGTTCACTATAAGGACATTCGGGCTAGACAGGCCGCTGATACCGGATCAGCTACTGCTGTTCCTTAAAAACGTATTCACATTCGACTTCGGCTACTCACTCTACTCGAACAGAAAGGTATCGGACGAGATACTGGCTAGGCTACCATATACATTAGCACTATATGTCTTCGCAACAATAGTCCCGATAGTTTTCGGCTACTACGTAAGCCTCTATCTAGCTAAAACACGAGGCAAGGCTCTAGACACCCTGCTTACCCTATCCGGTATAGCCGCGTTCGTTATGCCCCCATGGATAATGCTACTGCTGATATACATAGTATTCGCCTATATACCCAAAACAACATTCGGAGTATACATAGTCCCCCTGCCAGTAAGGCCTCCATCACCCTCGGAGCTTAGCCTCAGCAATATAGCCTACTGGCTATGGTATCTGACACCCCTGTATGTGGCCTCGCTAATCTCTTTCTTCGGGTCATGGGCATACTTCTTTAGGCAGCTGGTAATAGCGGAGATGGGGAACGAGTATGTTACGACAGCTAGAGCCAAGGGGCTTAGCGACGAGACAATAATATTTAGGGAGATAACCCCAAACCTTAAGCCCCCAATAGTGACTAGGCTTGCGTACGCGATGCCAGGAATATTCGGCGGATCTATAGCTATCGAGATACTGTCATCGTGGCCCGGTATAGCTTACTATGCCTATCAGGCGTTCCAGAATTACGATTACCCAGTGATACTGGCCTTCTTCGTTGTATCAGCAATGCTAGTGGTTATCTCGCTGTATCTCGCTGACGTCATTATAGCTATAATCGATCCTAGGGTCAGGATAGGCGAGAGGTGAGGGTGCTTGAGCGTTTCATCAGGGTCGCATGTGTCGAGCGTTTCAGAGATCATATATATAATCCTGAAAAGCAGGAAAGGAGTGCTGGGGCTAGCTATAGTTATATCCTACCTGGTTCTCGGGTTTCTGGGGCCGACATACCTAATTGATCCTGAAGCAACAAGCCAGCAGGTGGCCGACACACTAGCAGTTCCTGAATGGTTCACATTCTTCAACCCAAACATACCGGTGAACCAGGAATATATATATAGTGGCTGGAGGCTTGTCGCCGTAGAGAGGGAGGGGCGTCTAGAGATAGATACGGGTGAAGATATTATCAAGGTGTCGGGGGGCGGAAGAGGGGTCTTTATAGTTGAGTCTGTGGATCGATTCATATACACGAAGGATCCTCCAAGATCTATATTAGCAACAGTGAACTACACAATAGATCTGAGAGGCGATACGTCTCCGGGGTACTCGGTAACATACTATCTCTATAACAGGGATCTTGAGGGATCATTCAGAAACATAACTCAGGGGGACACGTACTATATTGTTCCAAGGTGGTACTACATATACTATAGAGACCCACCATTTAGCGTGCTCAACACACAGCAGTTTGAGCACACTAATAAATCTATAGAGACATCGATTAGACTTCCCTACCACATGATCAATTCCTTCCAGCCATATAAAATACCAATATACGTTAACCCAGTAAGCGAGCTAATATTCTCGAAAGACACAGCTATAAGCATAAGAATAAACATAACCTACATATGCGAGCCAGCAGCCAGATGTGAAGATGCCGAAGCGGTGTTTAGACTGGGCGACGTGAAGATAAGGGTTTATGGGCTAGCCTACGGTGTGATGGGAACGGATCATGCAGGCAGAGACGTGTTCGCGCAATTCCTACTTGGAGCGCGTGTAGCCAATATATTCGGTGTAAGCGCCGCCATAGTGATCGTGTTCTTCGGTATACTCCTAGGCTCCATAGCCGGGTATAGGGGAGGCAGCAAGCTAGATCACCTAGTATCGTTCATAACCGACATGACATTCATGCTGCCGGGACTGCCACTACTTATAGCTGCATCACTCTTCTTCGGGAGGAGCACGCTGGTTATATATATAGTTATAATCATGCTCTCCTGGCCGGTGATAGCCAGGCTATCAAGATCGTGGGCCCTAGCACTCAGGAACGAGCAGTATGTTGAGGCAGCTATAGCTCTTGGAGCGGGTTCAGGGAGAATAATAAGGAAGCATATTATCCCGGCAATGGTTCCACTTATAGTGTATGGAGTGGTTATAGAGGTACCCACAGTCATATTCAACGAGGTGCTTGTCCAGCTACTGGGATTCGGGGACCCCACATTCCCCTCATGGGGAAGAATGCTTAACCAAGCCTACTACGAGGGTGCACTGGTTAATGGTGCGTGGTGGTGGATTCTCCCGCCCCTAACCGGTGTGGTTTCGTTCACGCTGGGGTTTGTGCTGATAGGTTTAGCCCTGGATGAGTATGTGAACCCCAAATACAGGTTTGAGAAAGCTGTAGAGTCGAAGAGGACATGATCTTAGAGCTCTCCATATATTTTAGCTTAAAGGAATTTGGATCTGTACTCACCCTCAAAATAGCCCATTCTCGAGTCTCTGATCACGCTCCAGGGAAGCTCGGATCCAAGCTCTCTTCCCGAAGATACGTAGCTTAGATCTATTCCCAGATCATTAGCAGCCCTCAGGAACCCGGCTAAAAAGCCATCTCCATTCGTAGCCCACTCAACTATAACTCTACCGATCTCACTATCCCCAAGCCCAATTGCAGCGGTTACGTAAGCAACTCTGTAGTCTAGAAAATCGATCTCTATAGAGCCCCTCAACAGGCTTCCCCTAAGGAGCCTAATCTTTCTCCTATACTCATCTTCACTCATCAACCCCAGCCACTGCATAGGTGTTTGAGGCTTGGGTATTAGCGGGTTTATGCTTAAGTGCACAATCTTTCTGCGGGGTCTACCTCTGTAGCTCTCAACTATTCTGTTTGCGGTTTTAGCGATCCCCTCCACATCGCCATCATCCTCGCCTGGGAAACCAATTATGTAGTAGAGCTTCACTGTCTGGATCCCTATCCTCAGGGATTTAGATGCCACATCAACCACTGACTCGATGGAATAGGGCTTCCTGATCAGGCATCCAATACTCTCAGATGCGGTTTCCGGAGCTATAGTTAGGGTTTTCTGTCCAAGCATAGCGATAAGCTCTAACCTATCATCGTTTAGAGTCTCCAGCCTTACAGATGGTATGCTAGCCTTATAGTTGTTGGAAACCAACCACTCAAGCACCCTATCTATCTCGGGGCTGTCGAAGAGGGATAGCGAGAAGAACACAACCCTATCCACACCAGCTATAGATGTGCCCTTCTCAATGATATCTATGAGGGTCCCCGATCTCCTGAATCTAAACGGAACAAAGATATGGCCCTCCATACAGAATGAACATGATCTATAGCACCCTCTAGTCGCCTCAACCCTCAGCCCGTATCCATAGACCAGATCCCTGCTGCTGGATTCATACTGGTATATAGGGTGGTGAAGCCTATCAAGATCCCTGACCCAAGCCCTCTCAACACGATTGCCTAGCTCAGGTATGTAGGCTCCGGGGACCCCACTGATCTCCTCTATAAACGATTTATAGCCACCGCTACCGGCATCAGCATGCTCCTGAAGCCCAGCCAGAAAGGGTTCGGCCTCGCCCACAACGGCTACATCAACTATATAGTCCAGGGGCCTTGGATTCCCGGTTACAGCGGGGCCCCCAACAATAATTATGGGGGTCCCCCTCCTTCTATCTCTGTAAGGCTCGATACCGTTCTCGATAAGAGCTCTAACCATCGTGTAGTAGTCCAGCTCGTAGGATAGGGAGAAGAGTATATAGTCGTTCTTGGCTAGAGGCCTCCCCGAATAATACCCAACCCACAGCCCGTTCTTCCTATGGTCAGAGAAATATAGATCTATAGAAACCCTCCTCGGATCGAGGAACTCCCTAACAATATACGGGAACAAGCCGCCAAAAGCAGCTCTCCTATATATCGGGAATACGATAGCTATCCTCGGGCATCTCCTGCATTCATCCAGCCTAATCATTACCCAGCTGCCCCCCACCGATCCTGGATAACAGCCCATTATCTATAAGGTATCTCTCAATAAGCTTCCTAACACCAATCCTAATAATCTCGTTTAGAGTTGCCGCAGTAATATTGAGCTCCCTAGAGAGCTCAACCAGCGTGGTCCCCCGCGGCTTATTAAAGAACCCTCTACTATAGGCTAGAACCAGAACCTGCTCCTGCCTCCTAGATATTCTAGATCTACCAACAGAATCCAGACTCCTCATACCAATAACGAAGGGTCTCAGATTGTTGGTGTATAGGTGCTTCAGCACCCTCTTCAGATGGGAGGTCCCCCTAACCAGAACACTAACGACGGGCTTCCAATCCCGTATATACTGGTTCAGCAACACTACATCGAGGTCCCCCAACACCACATGCTCGAGGCATTTATCAACTATAAAAAGACTCCTGCCGTTACCCAGCCTATATACCCTAACCCCGCTCGGGAGATCTCTATCCTTCACGTCGCTGCTGCATCTATATCCTATATAATAGATCCTTGAGCCTCCGGACTGGATCCCCAAAAACTGGAACGACTCGCATATGTGGGATATATACTGTATCTTGCAGCCTCTATGCTCTATAAGTATATCGGTTATAAAATATCTCATCCCACGCACCTTAAATTTAAGGTGACCCATATTTATAAATTTTTAGCATTAATTAAAGGGTGTATCAAATGTCCGCACCCACAGGAGAAGAACTCAAGAAATACGAGAGAATAGTTATAGATCAAGACATATGTATAAGCTGTGGCGCATGCGTAGCTGTATGCCCAACACAAGCCCTTGAGATGGATGAGAACGCTAAAGCAAGGCTGATATGGGACCTATGCATAGATGATAGAAGCTGTATAAGTGTGTGCCCCGTGAACTGCATCTGGCAAACCAGCCAGGCCCCCGATGATTCAAAGGCTAAGAGTGGATGGTATAGGTTCTCCAGGGAGCTAGACGATACTGAAAAGAAGATCTTTGAGGAGTGGAAGCAGAACTATGGCATAACAGGCGATCCCGTCCAATAAGTATAAGTGGCTTATGATCTTACGGGACCATCAAGCACTAGACAATATATTTTCAAATTCTTCTGCTCAGCTAACATAATATAGATGTATTTCTAGAATACCTAGATACCCCCACCCTATAAGGGCTCTATCGATGATATTTATTGGGTTAGCTGCTACAGGTGTTATCCATGGTTAGAAAGAAAGATATAAGAAGAAAGATGTCGTCCAGAGGTGTAGACGTTATAGTGGGTAAAAACGGCCTTACTGAAGGGATCGAGAACGAGATCAAGCGTAGGCTAGAGACATCAGGAATGATTAAGGTTCGCCTCCTAAAATCTGCTAGAGCTAAGGTGAGCGATGAAGACATGGCCAGGCTTGCCGAAAGAATCGGCGCTGTAGTTGGTGAGGTCAGGGGCTACACATATGTTCTAGTGAGGGTTAGAGGGAAGAAGAGATCTAGATCTATATCTGCACCATAGTTTATATCTCTATAATTACCGATATAATTAAGGCTGTTAAACTTTAAAAGTGAGCTAGAGAATTATAACAGGTTTAGATGGTGTTATTATGGCTTTGATGCAAACATATAAGTCTAACCTCAACCCCGATTGGTGTCCAGGCTGTGGCGACTACGGTATATTGAATGCAGCATTAATGGCCTTCGCCGAGCTCAAGCTGGATCCCTATAAAACTGTCGTTGTCGGGGGTATCGGTTGCTCAGGCAAGATACCCCACTACTTCAATGTACATGGTGTACACACTCTTCATGGAAGAGCAGTAACTTTCGCCTCGGGCCTCAAGCTGGCTAACCCGGAGCTTACTGTGGTTGTTTTCGGGGGCGACGGCGATCAGCTGGGTATAGGTGTGGGCCACTTCGTCTCTGTGGGCAGAAGGAACATCGATATAACGATAATTATCCATAACAACCAGGTTTACGGATTAACCAAGGGTCAGGCCTCCCCAACCCTTCCAAGAGGCATAAAGACTAAGGCTCTGCCAATGCCAAACATGCAGGACCCCATAAACCCGGTTAGATTGGCTCTCGCGTCTGGATACACCTTTGTCGCTAGGGGATACGCGTATAATGTTCAGCACCTTAAGGAGGTTATTAAGAAGGCTATCCAGCATAAGGGTCTATCGGTCGTTGAGGTCCTCCAGCCATGCCCCACATACAACGATGTATACACAAAGGAGGTGTACGCCCAAAAGGTTGCCTATCTAGAGAAGGAGTTTCCGGACTGGGACCCCGTGGTGAAGTCTCCTGAGGAGGCCAGCGATAAGATTAAGAGGGCCTGGGACCTCTCGGATCTCTACGGAGACAAGATATATGCCGGGGTATTCTACCAGAACCCCCATGTCCCAACATATGAGGAGAGGATAGCCAACAGGATACCTGGCTACCTCAAGATCCCGCCAGCCAAGGTGCCGATACAGGTTAATGGTAAGCCTATAGCTAGTGTGGAACACATACTGAAGCCTAGAATGGTTTAGCCCTCACGCAGACATGTCATAGATACTGTATGCCTCAACCCCAATTTTAATCGAGTCAGCTTTTCTGGCGGAAACAATTTAATTAATGCTAATTTTCTCTGGAGGTCCCCCTATTGGGGCTCTCAGGATCCGCTTAACCTCTTAGCTAATTATCTGTCTAATGAAATACTAGATCAGGGCTGGAGCCGGATGCAGCACAAGGTAATAAACGTATTCTGCGGGTAGGCTATAATGGCTATAGTATATAGGGTGGATCCTCTTAAACCACAAAAAGACATCCTGAAAGCTGCTGCAGAAATCATTAGACAGGGCGGGCTGGTTGCATTCCCAACGGAAACAGTATATGGCCTTGGGGCCGATGCATTCAACACCGATGCTGTGAAAAAGATCTTCAAGGTTAAGGGTAGACCCGCCGATAACCCGCTGATAGTTCACGTATCCAGCAGCGACCATATAGATATTCTAGCCCGCGACGTGCCCGAGGAGGCATATAGGCTGATCGATAAGGCATGGCCGGGACCCCTAACCATAGTTTTGAGGAAGAGGGCAGAGGTCCCCAAAGTAACTACAGGAGGCCTAGATAAGGTAGCCGTCAGATGCCCAGCACACCCTGTTGCTCTAAAGCTTATAGATGAGGCCGGGACCCCGATAGCCGCTCCAAGCGCCAATAGATCCGGTAAGCCCAGCCCGACGAGGGCAGAACATGTGTTGAGGGACCTCGGGGGCAGTATCGATGCTATACTTGATGGTGGTGAGGTTTTCTTTGGTGTCGAATCAACTATTATAGATCTGACTACAGATCCCCCCACACTTCTAAGGCCCGGACCCATAGATGTTGATTTTCTAGAGAAGGCTATAGGCAGGATAGACATACCTAGCTTCGCTAGGGGCTTCGGGAGCGCCGATAGGGCTCTATCACCTGGTACGAAGTATAGGCACTATGCTCCAGATAGAGCTTTAATCCTTATAGATACCGTGGATCCTATTCCGAGAGCCATTAAGGTAGCAAGATCATTTATAGGTGAGGGTTTAAGAATATGTGTGCTTGGCCCAAAAGAGTACTCCCGATACTTCGAGCCTCTGGGGGTGGCCTACCTCTCCTATGGGTCTATAGATAACCTGTATGAGGTGGCTAGAAACCTATACTCCAAGCTTAGAGAGATAGACCAGCTGGATATAGATCTATGTATAGCTCTACCCGTAGAAGAGAGGGGTATAGGATTAGCCATCATGAATAGGTTGAGGAAGGCGTCATCAAGGATAGTTAGGTAGGGAGCAAGGCTTTCCGACTATACTTCATGTCGATTCTAGGGGATACACCCTATGCGACTTTATTAGCTCGGTATCGGAGATCCATACAGCCGTGGGTTTGCATGATAGCATCACACACCCCTTCTCTATATCTTTAAGATCCAGCTCACACGAGCATATACCTTCATCCCTGCTCACAAGCTTTAGATGAAGCCTGTCACCACTAACCTCTAATTTAACCTCGGAGGGCTTCTTGGAGAGTTTTGGTAGATACAGCTCGTATAGCTTATCTTTATAGTTTATCTCAACATACACATCGTACCTCCTATCGCCGGTCTTGATGACTTTATTTAGTTTGGCCGATACCATAATTACCCCAATATAATATATACGCAACACATATAATATGATATTATAATGGGTGGTTCAAGACCTATCTAGAGCCATTCTAGGCCAGGGCTTCCTCTCTGCACAAGCCATCTGGGGTTTCGGTACCTGTACTCTAGATCAGTTGCAGAAGCAGCGGGACGTGCAGGGCTATTATGAATAATCCAAAAGCTATATTGAATACATACACACTCGCCCTACTGGAGAAGACAGTCAGAAACTTTATTAGTGACACCCCTACAAGAAAGGTTAAGCCCACGGCTAGAGCGCCAGTTAAGGGGTCTATATATGATCCAGGGGTACCCGCACCCATATATAGGGATACCACCCCAGCAGTGAGTGTTGCTGGTATCCCGCCTAGAACCATGTATTTAACTGCTGTCGAGGGCCCGTACCCGAGATAGATCAGTGTGAATAGCGTTAGCGCGCTCCTCGATAACCCAGGCAATATAGCTATTCCTTGAGCTAGCCCATATATTATTGAGGATCTGATATCGGGTGTGTAGTCACCTGATTCTCTATGGCTCGAGCCGTGGCTCCTAGATCCTGCTTTCTTGAGTAGAATGCCGCTAGCTACAAGAGCTACACCTATAAAGATATTTACTTGATCCAGATACATGGTGAGGCTAGGTATAACATATAGATATATAGGTGCGGCGACAGCTATAGAGGATATATAGCTCACAGCCAGAAACCTAAAGTTTTCTCTCCACCTTTCCCCCAGGAGGTCCCTGGCATAGTATGCCAGCCCTGACAGCGCTGTTCCTAGATGAAGCATGAGGGCTATATCTAGGGCATCTCTTGGATCGAGCTTCAGAATGTTGAACAGATAGAGAACAACCTGTCCGCTACTGCTTATCGGTAGCCACTCGCTTACGCCTTGAAGTATTGATGCGTATATGATGCCCTCTAGGGTTGGCTGCATTGTTTTCATCTGGCTATCTTCTTGATTATGTACATAGCTATTATCGGCATGATCACGGTTGCGTCGCCATATATATATGTGTTGCGGGACCTCTCTTTGAGTTTTCCCCAGCTTATAGCCTCCCTCGGCCTAGCCCCGCTCAGCGAACCGTCCCACTCGATCGCTGTGGTTATATATATGGCATAGTCTAGCCCCTCCTTGAACTGGTTCCACCATATTGTGTGGTGCTTGCTTATTCCTCCACCAAGTATTAGTGCTCCGCTAACTCTTGATTTAAATACTAGCTCGGCTAACTCATCCATGTCTTTGAATAGATCTATTTTCAGTCCCGTGATCTTGGATCTGGTATATAGCGCAGTGCCGAAAGCGCCATCCGTGATGCCTGGTACGTATATAGGTATGTTGTTTCTGTATGAGGCTCCGAGAATAGAGTTTCTATCTCCACTCAGCTTTTTTCCGGCCTCTCTAAGGATTTCTCGGGGTCCCCACTCCTTCTTGGCTTTGGTTAGCTCATCCACTAGTTGGTGGGTGAATCTCTCTATTATAAGCCCGTAGCTTTCTTTCGGGATCAATATATTCCCTAGCCTATGGATCTCTTTCTTAGCCAGCTCTAGATCATCCATATCAAAAGACCCTTTAAGATACCTACCCCCCATACCCTTAGCTATGTCATGGTCTATAGCCCCGCATGTGGTTATCACTACATTAAATATCTTGAGGTCCAGTAGCTGGGCCAGTATCCCCCTTAGCCCCGTGGATACCAGGTTTCCTGTGAATGATAGGAATCTCAAATCCGCCTTATCAAGCATCTCAAGAAGCATATCTATGGCTTCATATATGCTCGCTGCTGTGAACCCGTGTATTCTGCTGTATATATCTATCAGGTCCTCGATATCGGTTTTATCAGGTTCTATATATGCGTCAGCCACCTCTCTCGGCATATGGATCACTCCCGAACACGTTTATTTTCTCCTGATCCATATGTATCTAGGCTTAGTGGATTGCTGATGATAATTGCTACGCAACCCTGTTAAAAGCTTTCCTCAGCCTATCCCAAGTGGAGTCGAGAAGTTCGGGGAGCACCTTGGTTTCGCCTAGGACAGGCATGAAGTTCGTGTCTCCAACCCATCTAGGAACGATATGCACATGCAGGTGATGCTCTACACCGGCTCCTGCAGCCTTACCGAGATTTATGCCTATATTGAATCCGTGGGGGTTGTATTCGCTGGATAGTATTTTGATGCTTTTAACCATGAGATCCATGATTTCGGTCCTCTCCTCCTCGTTTAGGTCCTCGAGGCTGGCTACATGCCTGTAGGGGGCTATCATTATATGCCCGTTGTTGTAGGGATAGATATTGAGTACAACGAAGCATGTTTTGCCCTTGTAGACTATATATGAGTCCCTGTCCGGCTTTTTGAATGATTCACAGAATATGCATGTCTTTATCTTATCCGCCTCCTTTATGTAGCTTAGCCTCCATGGCGTCCATATATTATTCAGCTTCAAATCGAGAAACACCTAATTAAATGTTGGTTACCTAAACTTAAACTTAATTTACGGATCACCAACTAGCTAGAGAAAATGTGGTGTTGGGAAAATTAATCCGGATCAGCTTACATAGCTATTATAGCCGGCCTATTCTCTCTCAAGGATCTTTTTCAGGTTATCGATGGTCTCATTTATCAGTCTCCTAGCAACACTATCCAGGACTCTCCCACCGATAGAGCCCATTAGCCCCCCGACATTCCCGTCGAAAACCCATGCAACTTTAGTTGTGTTGTCTCTATGATCTAGCGTGAAGCTCAGGGTAAAGTCCACGGTGCTTTGGGCACCGCTACCTCTTCCATTCACCTTTGCGCTTACACCCTCATTTATCTCGGTAAAGCTTAGCTTGATGTTGAGGACCCCCCTCAATGCGCCTATACCCATTTTAACCCTTACCTGCGCTGTTTTTTCGTCTAGCTTCTCTATTTTCTCAACGCCTGGAAACGCCTTTCCTACCTTTTCGATGTCGATTAACGATCTGAATACCTTCTCTTTCTCTTGTTCTACCTCGAACTCCCCTTCGTAATGTATCTTCATTTTTTGCACCTTATAGTATTTGAATTAGGATTAATAATCCTTTTAAATCGAAATAGTTAAGTTTATAACCTTATAACCATGACTTATATGGTGCAGATATAGAGAAGCGACGATGGGAGGATGAGAATGAGCTCGGATAAACCTCATGTTAGATTTTCTGTTCCACCAGAGCTAGCTGAGAAGGCGTACGAGGCTGTTAGGCTAGCTAGGGAGAGCGGTAAAATCAAGAAGGGCACCAATGAGGTTACTAAGGCCATTGAGAGAGGTCTGGCTAAACTTGTTGTTATCGCTGAAGATGTTGATCCGCCTGAGGTAGTTCTTCACCTGCCATTTCTGTGTGAAGAGAAGAAGGTCCCCTACATATATGTCCCAAGCAAGAAGAGGCTTGGCGAGGCAGCCAATATCCAGGTGGCTGCTGCTAGCGCCGCTATACTTGAGCCTGGGAAGGCCAAGGATCTTGTTGATGAGCTCAGCCGCGCCTATGAGGAGCTTAAGGCTAAGGGTAAATAGCCCAGCCATTTTAAGTAGGAGCCATATAGTTTAAGGAGGAATCTTTTTATTTTTTAACTATATCTATAAGCTGTCTAAATCTACATTTATCTTGGTGAATTGTTCAGGTATGCAGGCCTCGGGCGCACCATATAATTCTGCTGTTAGTGATGATGAGCTAGCGGAGATGTTCTCTAGAGTTGTCCTTTTGAAGGAGATAGGGTTATCTGGACTAAGGAGGCTTCAGAGATCCAAGGTTCTTGTTGTTGGTGCTGGTGCTTTAGGCTCAACTATATCTGAGCTTCTTGCCAGGATGGGTGTTGGTTTTATCAGGATTGTTGATCGTGATTTTGTAGATCTATCGAACATTCCCAGGGTGCATCTGTATGGCTATAGCGACTATAGAGTTAGAAGGCCCAAGGCTCATGCTGTTAGAGAGAGGATTATAGAGATCAACCCTGGCACCATTGTTGAGGCTGTAGTTGATGAGGTTGATGGCTCCAACGTTTTTGACTTGATCGATGGTGTCGATCTCGTTATCGACGGCCTAGACAATATGGAGACGAGAATGATAGTTAATGAGGCCTGCATACATAAAGGTGTACCATATATATTTGCTGGCGTCTCCGGGAGGTTCGGTAATGTGATGCCCATAATACCCAAATCAACGCCCTGCCTAAGGTGTATATTGGGTTCGGTAAACGATCTAGATAGCCAGAATCAGTGTGAGGTTATAGGTACAGATATAGTTACGGTAACCATGGTTTCGGTTGTGGCCGCCAAGCTGGCCGTAGATATCCTTCTGGACAAGGGTGCTGATGGGCTATACTATATAGATGTAAATAGGTTCGAGATCACCAAGATACAGGTTAAAAGAAACCCTAGATGCCCTGTATGTGGATTGGATAGGTATGAGTTTCTCAATGCAGAGAGAAAACGCTATGGAGTCATGCCCGTGTGCGGCTCTCCAGGCACCTTTAAGGTGAGACTTAACATGGATCGTGGGGGGTTGGCTAGGCTTATTGGATCTATTGATCGGGGTGTGTGGAGCGTAAACGAATACGACGGGATCTACGTTGTGGGTAGAGGGGGTGTAGAAATAACGATCCTCAACCCTTCTCTAGCTATAGTTAGGGGTGCTAGAGATCTTCGCGACGCTATATCGTTTTTGAGGGATTTGGGTCTCGATCAATATATCTCAGGGACACAGCAGTAAAACAGAGGTAATTGTTCAGCTCCACGCTTTAATTATGGTTGTATGGGCCATAATTTTAAAGGATTTCATGTATAACGTCTTTGTGGTGTCTACTGCATGAGGGCTGTTGTTATTTGCTTGATTATAGCTATAGCTTCACTCTCTATAGCTTTTTCACCGATCGATACTGCCTGGATGCTCCATGACACATATATAGGTTCAGGGAATCTCCTGCTGCAGGCCGCCAATGAAACTGTAGCTAATATCACGACTCCAGGAAACGTTACTACAGTCACAACCACATTGACAGTTACATTCACATATACACCCGAGCCGATAACTATCACTAGACCTCCCACGGGCTCGGAGATAGGTGTATGGATAGCTGGAGGCATTGTTATTGGATTATTTATAGGTGCTGGTGTAGGCTACGCTATATTTGCTCAGGGAGTTACAGTTAAAAGGGAGAAGAGACGTGGATCAAAGAGATAGCTTTTGCTTTGTTCGCTCCGGCTCTAGCCTACTGCTTGTTTAATCACATCTATCAGGCTGTCTGCGGTCTCTCTGCTTGGTGGTATGGTTATTCTTATATATTTATCGTTTTCATCGAAAACCCCTTTGAATTCCCTTATGCAGTACCCGTTTTCATGCGCTTTTTTAAGAATCTCGCTGTGGTGTTTTCCGGCGTCTAGCAACAGGAAGTTTGTGTATGATCTATAGACCTTTAGCGGGTTGATTTCTGTAAGCTTTCTATACATGTAGTCTCTCAAATCGATTACCTCGTCGATGTATTTCTTAAAGATATCGTTTCTCTCGAGAACCTTAACTATGAGTCTAAGCGCTAGTTTATTTATGTGGAAGGGTAGGGTTGATCTCTTTAGTATTGAGGCTAATCTCCTTGAAGCAACTATATAGCCTATCCTCATACCCGCTAAGCCATAGGATTTGGAGAAGCTTCTTATAGTTGCTACATTATCGTATCTCTTAACCAGATCAACCGATTCCCACCCCTCCGCAATGTATTGGGCATATACCTCGTCAATAGCGACAATTCCACAGGCTTTCTCTATTATTTCCTCTATCTCGACCCTGTCTAGAGGTATTATACCTGTTGGATTGTTTGGTATATCGAAAAATACCAATTCCGATACGGAGGCTTTCTCGGCGAGGTCCCTTAGATCAGGCTTCAATGTATCCCTATCTATCTTACTCTCTATATAGTTTAACCCCTTCACCAGCGTTCTCGTCCTATATATTGTGAATGATGGCTTCAACGCTAATACCGTTGCCTTTCCCGGATTAGCCTGGCTAGCTAGGTTTATCAGAGTGTCTATGGCGTCGTCCGCACCGTTGAACAGTACTATCTGCTCGGGATCAACATTATGTACTCTAGCTAACGCCTCCTCAGCCTCTCTCCTCTCTTTTGCTGGGTATGTTCTAGGATCTATCTCCTTAGCAGCCTCAATAATTATCTCCTGAAGTAGCTCTTTAGGGATCACTAGGTTCTCGTTTAGATCGAGTGGATAGACACATTTCCTCTCCTTAGGCTTATAGGTCTGCGTCTTCCTCAGCTCGTTATCGAGTATATCGACCACGCTCATCATAGAGCCCCTATCTATTTTCTAGGCTTTCTTTAAATGTTTTCAATCCCCTTATAAGTGCTGATGTATCGCTTCCCAGAGCTATGAAGTTGTAGCCAAGCTCTATAGCTTTTCTGGCCTCTTCGGGTGTGTAGGTCATTATACCTATGATTCTCTTCCTCTCAACGGCTCTACCTGCTATTTCGCTAAGCATCTTCTGCATATATGGGTTGGTGAAGTCTCTCTCGGCACCCATATTCATAGCAAGATCGTTGGGTCCCACAAACACTCCATGAATCTCCTCCACCTCGAGTATACTATCCAGGTTCATTAACGCCTCTCTCGTTTCGATCTGTACTAGAAGTAGGATGCTCCTAGACTGCTCGACATATTCTCTAAGCGGAATTAGCCCATACCTAGAGGCTCTGCGGGGTCCCACACCCCTGATCCCCTTAGGTGGGTATGATGCGTATCTAACTAGATCTCTCGCATCCTTCTCGCTACTTATTAGGGGAGCCAGTAGGCCATCAGACCCTATATCTAGGGCTCTCTTCACATACACAGGATCATTTAGCGGGATCCTCACAATCCCAACTATAGCATCATTAGCTAAGCCCATTAGAAGCATTTCGGCGTCATAGAAGTCTAGTGGTGCGTGCTCCATATCGATTACAACCCAGTCAAGCCCTATATAGGAGGCTATCTCCGCTACCTCTGGGCTGTTTATGGTTATCCATGTCCCTAGGCTGTATCCCTTCTCAGATATTCTATCAACAAGCAATTTATAGGGATTCTTCATACGTAAAACTATGCATAAAGGCTTTAAAATATGGTTCTATACATATACTTAAAGCTATATCCTATTCGAGTTCGAGATGTGTGGGTGTTGCATGCAGTGTTTTTATAGCATAGCAACGAATAGATCGTGTATTGGGACTTTGATCACATATTACTCTTCACGTTTACTTCCTTTCCTCGCCATAACTTTGCAGTTTATCAAGAGAATCAGCACATGTAATCACTTCTCCATCTTTTATCGTAGCCTACATGCCTAGAGCTACTTTATCGAGTTCGCCGGGCTCTACAAGTTCTATAGCTTTAGGCATATCAGGAACCCACACCATGTATTGTAGAGTCCTTGATATATGTCTACCTCGACATACCATCTAGATGTTATCTATGTATCCTTAGGAGCAAAGCTATCTCAACAGGATAGAGCATTCCTTATTGTTTGATGCGGCGGCCGGGATTTGAACCCGGGATCGCCGGCTTGGGAGGCCGGCGTCCTAGACCAGGCTAGACGACCGCCGCCATTATTTTTGATTCTTTGAGGGATTTTATTTTTGTCAGTGTGGGTTGATTAATGTTTATATTGGTTTTTTACAGAACATGTGTTTGGTGACGGTTATTGGTTAGGATTGAAGAGATCCTCGATACTGAAGAGATCAGCAGCACCCAGAGTAGGATCATATGGATAGCCAGGTTCTCATGGGCCTTTGTGGCTATGGAGATAATACTGATATCGTTCACCCTACCTCTCTTCGCAGAGATCTTTAGCCTCAACCAGATCCAGCAAGGCATACTCGCCTCAGCGGTGTTGCTTGGCGATATCGCAGGGGCGGTTATTTTCGGGAGGTTAAGCGATGTTGTAGGGAGAAGGCCTGTTTTCCAGATCTCCCTCATTTGGTATAGCCTATTCACTGCTTTAACCGCTTTATCTACGGGGTTCTACGATCTCTTAGCGTATAGATTCCTTGCCGGGGTCGGGCTGGGCGGCATGCTTGTTGTTGATCCAGCGCTATTAAGCGAGTTCCTGCCTCCCAGGAAGCGTGGGATGCTTATGGTTAGCATGGATCTGTTCTGGCCTGTAGGAAGTTTAATAGCTCTAGCTCTAGCATATGTTTTTCTGGAAATTGGCGGTGGTAACTGGAGAGCGCTATTTCTAGCAGCTGCGTTTCCGGCATTCATAGTGGCTTTATTCAGACTCTATGTGCCTGAATCCCCGTTCTATCTAGCCAAGAAGGGCTACTTGGATAGGGCATCAGAGGTTCTGAAAAGGCTTACTGGAAGAAATATTGATCCAAGAACAATAGAGTTTGCTGTAGAAGAGAAGGGAAGCTTCAACGAGCTCTTCTCACACTATGGCCGGAGAGCTTTAGCAATGCTGTTTGCCTGGTCAGCTCTAAACTACACATACTACGGACTATTTCTATGGCTACCCCAAGTATTTAATGTTGTTGCCCTATACGGAAATATATGGCTTTATCTAACCCTAGCGTTTCTTTTCCAGGTACCCGGCTACGTTAGCGCTATGATTCTTGTAGAGAGATGGGGGAGGAAAAAGACTCTGGTCACCTACCTATTCATGAGTGGAGTAACGGGGATTGTGATGGCAGCAGCAACAAGAGATGTTGTTGTGTTCACTCTAGCGGCTATAGCGGTTAGCTTCTTTAATCTTGGTGCCTGGGGCGCTGTCTACCCATTCACTAGCGAGCTGTTTCCAACAAAGCTTAGGGGAAAAGCCTTTGGTGTTGCCGAGGGCTTCGGCAAATTTATAGCTGTATTGGGCCCGATAGTCTTCGGCGTGTTGTTCCAGCTTACCGGTAATGTCACCACCCCGCTACTGGCAACTATGGCTGTTGCTGTGGTTGGTTCGCTAGCCACACACATTCTAGCTCCAGAAACTAAGGGTATGGTCTTCGATTGAGAACAATGACTATTACTTGTATCCATCCAGTATATGGTGCCTCCTTGTGAAGCCAACCCCAAGCTTTCTTGAGAACTCAACTGTGTATCTGTCTCTTTCTAGACACTCTACTCTATCTCTGCACTCGCTCATAAGCAGGATTCTATTTTTCGGTATCCTATAGATTCTGATCAGCTCCCTTATCTCATCGAGATCGCTATGCGACGAAACCACAAATTTAAATATAGCCCTACCCATCACGGCGAGCTCAACGAACCTTCTCAATGCATTCTCCACTATCCTATATCTGTATGGGACACCTGAATTGCTTAGTTTGGGTGATACGTTGAATAGATCTATATATACATCTATCGGATCAGGTGGAATAGTACCATTGGTTTCAACCTCAATAAACCATCCATCGCTCTTTAGCCTAGATAGAAACTCAACCAGCCTATACCTCCATATAAGGGGTTCTCCTCCGGTTAGAACAAGATGCCTTGCCCCGCTTATCGATGTCACGATCTTATATAGCTCTATAGGTGAATAGATCTGGAATCTCGCTTTATCCATCGAGTAATAATATTCTTTCAGCCCCAGAACCCTGGCTCTATCTGGAGTTAGCCAACTATACTTTGTGTCGCACCATGAGCAGTACAGGTTGCATAGGGCTAGCCTAACAAATACAGCTGGCTTCCCCGCGTTGAGCCCCTCTCCCTGATAGCTTTTAAAGATCTCTGATACAGCGACATGTTCACGATCTAGCTCCCCTATACTCATACTTCCTGCACCCGCTCCAGAAGTCTTTTTCGTAGCTTTCAGGAAGATCATATGCTACGGGATCCCTAACACCATTCATCTTGAAAGCCCATCTCCTCATATAGCACGGGCCACATTTACCGCAGTGCTTATCTTTACCTAGATAGCAGCTCCAAGTTAGATGTAGGGGAGCCCCTATCTCTAAGCCCAGCCTAACTATTTCATGCTTAACCAGATGCCCTACCGGATTAATGATCTTCACGATCTTTCCCGGAGAAGTTGCATAGGGCAAAGCCTTATTGAGCAGCCTGTAGAACTCGTTTTCGTTATCTGGATACGCGTTCCCCTCCTCCACATTTATGCCTAAAGCCACATAGTCGTATCCATACGCCTCAGCTATAGCTGTTGCGACTGCGAGAAACACGAAATTTCTGGCTGGCACCCATTCGAAGGGGAGCTCCGCTCCCTCTCTACCCATGTCATTTAGATTTACTTCACCCTCGCCCAACAGCGATGACTTACCTATGACTCTGAATACGTCTGTCTCGATCTCTAGCAGGGGCACATTAAGCTCTTTAGCTATCTCTCTAACGGCTCTCGACTCTGGGGATTCAGCTAGATGCCTATAGTTGAAGTGGAGTAGAGTTACATCGTATCCTTTCCTCAATAGGTATGTTGCTGTTACTGTTGAGTCTAGACCCCCGCTTATAATGACCAGTGCTCTCTTGCGTTTCTTAATGCTGCTGTTTCCACTAAGATCTACAGTTCTATAGGTACCGCTTGAGCAGATCTCAACTATAGAGTAGGGCTCAACCCTCTTAACGGGGTTAGAGCTCCATGGTGGGAGTTCAGGGCTTTGGAGATGCTCGTCATAGCTGGAGAAAAACAGCGTTTCGAGATCTCGATCCCACATCATGTAGAGAGGCTTAAAGTTTGTGGCTAGATAAATACAGTTGGGCTTAACCCTATCAAGTATAGCTAGGGCATAGCTTCCCTTTATCTCGTTGGCCAGGATCTCTCTAAGCCTGTATATGTCTCCATCCCATATCTTGTCTAGGAGTGGAGGCAGTACCGAGGTGTCTATCCTAGATATCTTTCTGATTCCGAACCTCTCCTCGATCTCAAGATCATTGGCTATAGTACCGTTATGGGCCACCGCATATCTGGAACCGATAAAAGGCTGTATATTGTTGTCATCCTTCACCGGCACATACTCTGTTGTTGGCTCCGCCCTCATATTGAATATCGCCGACACTGGGCTACGGTCTCGAAACACCTCATATATGTCTTTATAGTCTTCCCTATCTATCTCGCCAGATCTTTTAATATAGACATAGTCACCCGAGCCAGTTACACCCACTATACCCCAGCTATCCCTTCCACGATCCTTAGCATTAACCATTATATCAACAAGCTTTCTGACAACAAGATCTATGTTTCCGGAATGGTTAAACCTTAAAAAACCCCCAATACTACACAAAGATCACCACCCCAGCTCTAATCCATGTAGCCATATAGCGTTTTGCTTTGCAGAGATGGTGTCCCCGCTACTAGTATTGATTTATATGAGCCCTTATTAAAATTAAATTTCTGCAGTAATGTGTAACGTGTGATCTATATAGATGCGGGGAGGCAAAATATAGACGTTCTCTGAGGCTATCGCATCAGGCTAAATTATATTTGATCTAACCACACTCCCATAGTCAACATCCCTACCCACAACAACACCTGGATATATCACGGAATACGCACCAACCTTAACCCCAGGAAGGATAGAGGAGTTTATTCCCGTCTTAACATAAGCACCAATAAATGCACCAAGCTTCTTCCTTCCACTGCTAAGCCTTTCTCCCTTCACGGTCACCTTCACAGGATTCTCATCAAACCTTAGGTTTGCTATAAGGGTTCCTGCACCAAAGTTCACACCCTCACATATGACGGAGTCGCCAATATAGCTTAGATGGGGTATTCTCGCGTCTTCATATATAACGCTGTTCTTTACTTCTACTGAGAAGCCTATCTTAGATCCCTCACCTATATATGTGTAGGGCCTAATATACGAGTTTGGGCCGATAGTAGCGTTCCTATCGATATATGCCGGCCCCTCAATTATCGAGCATCCCTTCACCTCTGCACCGTCCTCTATATATACTGGCCCTTTGATCTCTGCAGACGGGCTAACTCTGCCCTTCACAACCTTGTTCCTAAGGTCTTTTAGCAGTCTTTCGTGCACATCCAATATATTCCAGGGTCTCCCGATATCGATCCAGTCATCGTAGTAGGAGGCCTCCACAACCTTGAAGCGGAAGCCCATTTTTGCTGTGTGGTTTATTAGATCGGTCAACTCGATCTCTCCCCTTGGAGAAGGCTCGATGTCTTCGAGGTATTTAAGCGCTTCTTTAGAGAACCTATATATCCCTCCGTTTATTAGGTAGGGTCCGGAAAACTTGGGTTTAGAGGGTTTCTCATCAATACCGTAGGCAACGCCGTCTCTAACATGTAGCAACCCGTAGCTTGACGGATCAGCAACCCTAATACCTAAAAGAGAGTTGGGTGGGGATTCTATAACTCTTTTTAGGGCGTTTTCTGAAACATAGAGATCGCCGTAGACAACTATAGGATCATCGGAGTTTATAGAGGGCAAAGCCTCCAGTAACGCGTGCCCTGTTCCCAGCTCGGTTTTTTGTCTAACGATCGATATCTCTGTCCCCAGTCTCTCAGCTATTCTGGATAGGTGCTTAGCCAGAATATCGTATCTATACTCAGCTACGACAACGAATCTTTTAACCCCCATCATGTATGAGGACTCTATTATTCTCTCAATGATGGTCTTGTCCAGTATCCTGATCATGGGTTTAGGCTTCACATCGGTTATAGGCCTTAACCTCTCCCCCTTACCAGCAGCAAGAATCACCATTTCCATGATTCTGAACCTATGAAATATTGCTACTTAAATAATAAAACTCTACATAACTGTACCGAACCTAAATCATCACTACCCGATGGAAGCTCTATATGCCGAGACAAGTTTTTTAATTCTATCCTCGCAAATGGGGTTTCCAGCTCTACCCTTAACCCTTATATAGGAGCCAACGATGAACCCATCCGAGTGGCTTGAAAGAACCCTGATGTTTTCGGGATCTATACCGCTACCAATCACTATGGGTGTCTGAGTCAATGATCTAGCCTTCTTGACAAGGTCGGCATCAACAGGCTCACCAGTTCGATACCCAGTTAAAATGATCGCGTCGGCACCTCCCCTCTCAACGGTGTCCTCGATAATGGTCTTGATAATATGATCCTTCCCGCCTGAGGCGTCACCTAGATATAGGCCCTGGCTATACAGGAGGTTAAAGCTTAAGCTAGCAGAATGCTTAACCAGTATATCGGCAAACACCTTTATCCCTGGGTGATTGATTCTCACGCCTTTAAGCCTTGGGGCTTCAGGCTCTATAATTCCTGAATCACTAACTATAGTTTCAGACAGGCTGTTAACCCTAATAAACCTACCTCCAGACGCCAAAGCCACCGAATAGGCCTCCACACCGGAGTTTCTAAGAATATTCACTCCAACCACGAGACTTGTTGACCTCACTATCTCTCTCGAAACTATAGCTATTATCGATAGGGTTAAGGGATCGGTCACACGCTTATAGTAAGGTTTATCACCGAAATTCTCGACTATAACCCCTTTAAACCCGTGCTCCTCCAGCATCTTAGCCTCCCTAACCGAGTTCTCAATGATCTCTTCCACACCCATATCGGCACTATACATAGTGCTTGGAAGCCTAGGGAGATGGATAACTCCAATCAGAGGTTTTCTACCGAATATAGAGATGAACTCGTCAATCGTCACAGATAACGCACCTGTAGACACTACCGAATATAAGTATTCTATGTAAACCTATTTAACTGGAGAAGTGGATATGGGCTATAGATATAATCGACCGCTTGTTGGCGTTGGCTGTGTGGTTATTGATCGAGGCAGCAACATACTTATGGTTAAGAGGAGGAACCCTCCAGGGGCAGGTAAGTGGAGCATACCCGGGGGGCATCTAGAGATTGATGAAGATATATTCCATGCGGCGGTTAGAGAGCTTGAAGAGGAAACGGGTATTAGAGCTAGACCGATGGGTGTGGTTTATATAAGCGAGGTGTTCACTTCGTCGAGACACTATGTTATACTCGATGTTCTCATGGAGCCTATAGATAGCCTAGACAGCGCTGTGGCCGGAAGCGACGTGGAGGCTGTGGGTGTGTTCGGGATTAGTGAGGCTCTAAACCTAGATCTTACGCCTTCTGTGAGGGGTTTAATAGAGTATATAGTGGGCAATATTGATGTGATAAGATATAGGGATCGTAGGGTTCTAGATCTAAACATATTTAAATATGACTGATTATGACTGATCCGGTTTTATTCCTCTAGATCTACTTTTGTGTTTCTAGACGCGTATTTTAGGAGAGCGTTTCTTTTATATATGGCTACTTTGCACGCTCTATCAACCAGATCCAATATATGGTTCATATTGCTGGGTTTCTCAGACCCTATATATTTCTTTATTCTGGTATATGGGGATTCCCTATACATCAGATCCAGGGGTTCAAGATCCCTTTGATCGCCAGAGTATCTATAGACACCCCTCCTAGAGATAACTTCACCAACAATATCCGCCTCTACACCGTACCCCCTAACAATATCTACAAGCCTCTCCGCATGCCGCCTGTTAACTATAAACAATATGGAGTCCAGGGAGACCCCTAAAGGATCTATGTCTCGGCTCCTCATGAAATCAAGCACATCCCCATCTATGAGCGACTCAACCTTACCTATATCTATGGCAAACCCCAGATTAAGTGATTCAGCCAGCTCGTTGAGGTCCCCTCTTAACCCGCCGTTGGTCACGTCCAATACAGCTGAGGCAAGCCCTATATCTCTGTTCCTGATCATTTTGAGCAGAAGCCCCAGAGTATTGAAATTGATTGTTTTATCAACAACCCCTCTTTCACCCTCAAATACAGCTGCAGTAGTGATGGTTCCGCCTCCACTCCCTTCGGTCATGACGATCACATCCCCAACCTCAATGTTGCTTCTAGATATAGGCTCATGCTCAGAGAAACCTACACATCCTACAGTGCCTACAATGCGTTTACCTATAACCATATCGCCCCCGATCCTTAATGTAGAGCCTGAAAGTATGGGTATGTTGAGGAAGCTGGCTACAGCAGATACTCCGGCTTCGAGCTCCAGCAGTAGTGATGGGTCTCCATCATCGGCTATCCTAAGATCTATAATAAACCCGAGGGGCACAGCTCCCTTAACCAACACGTCCCTAGCTGCAGCTCTAGCCGCGTGGAAACCGGCTATAAGCGGGAAATAGGCTAGCCTGCTATGTATCCCATCGATAGATGTTACTATCCATAAATTATCTAGCTTGATCCATCCCGCATCGTCCCTAAGCATATGGCTTGTGGAGCTGGTGGCGTTTGCTATCTTCCTCAATTGTTCATGGAAGAAAAAGTCGCCTAGCCCACGTGATCCTATACCCAGCTCGCCAGCCCTCACCCCGGTTGTGTGTGGGCATATTATGTCTCCTGAGGGATCATCCATGCATATAGAGGTGCTTTTAGCTACCTCCTCATAGATTATGTTGCTTATTTTTTTGAGGGATTCAGGATCTAGATCCTTATATATGGAGATCTCCTGCATCAACCGGTCTATAATCCCATCTCTATCAACACCCTTACTAATCAGCTCCCTAACTAAACCCTCAAGATCGCTCATACCAATTAACCAGCGACCTCTATCATCTCTAAAGAAGATTAAAAACTAATAAATAAGCTATCCAGATTGTAGCGCATGCTCTACCAAGGAACACTCTTTAGGCCAAGCCTATATGCTCCATAGTTTGTAGCTATATGCAGGATTATCGATAAGGCTACACCGGTTATATAGTGGATCACAGTGATCTCAACCCCAACGAGATACTCTATACCCGAGAACTTAACCGCGACAGTCGCGATAACCAGGAAAGATGTTTGATCGAGTACAGGAGCGGGCTCACCCCTCTGAAGACCAATACGCCTCTTTATAAAGGCGCTCATAACATCTCCGAGCAAGGCCCCTATCGAAAGTATCAATGCATACGGCATGAACCACGGGTTATCTGTATGGACAGCATATATAGCACCCACAGAGGTGCCGAATAAAACACCAATGAAGAAACCCTCAAAAGTCTTTCCGTCGCCAAGGATTCTGCGGCCATCAAAAAGTTTTCTACCGAGATCCATTGGTGTCCCCCTAGCTATAAATACTGGTGCACCGTTGGCTGCCATGGCTGGGAAATAGATATATATCGTTGCAACGACTATACGCGTGAGATCTAGCAGAAATCTATAGAGCTCAGCCATTTTAAGCCATCTTCAGTTACCTTAAACAGGTATTTATCCCCTAAAATCTCTAGAACTCTGCACACCCCTCTAGATCTGGATACCCTCCCAAACAGGTCCGTGTAGAACCTTATTAGCTTTAGGGCAGAAGGCTCAATGCTGTCTCCAGCCTCTCTAATCTGTGCTGTCGCAATAACGCTTGCCCCTCTATCTGAAATCAGTTTAAGGAATGAGAGTATAGCTAGAAAGATCTGGTTAGCCCTCTCACTAAACATCGTTTCAACACGGTAAAGGCTATTCACACTATCAACAACAATAAGCTCTGCATCTCCCTTGTCAACAAGGTGCATGATAGCTTTCAGGAGTTCTGGGAGGGTCTTTACGTTAGTGAAATATATCTTATCGCCAGGCATCTTTAGCTGAAACATCCTCTCAACTATGAGGTCCCCCTCAGTCGATATGTAGTACGTATAGATCCCACGACTTAATATGGTTTCTCTAGATATCTTTAGAGCCAAGTTACTTTTTCCGGCTCCGGGCTCACCATAGAGTACGAGGAATCGAGCTCTCGATCTAGATAGCTTGAGATCGAGATCCGGGTTCCCTGTATATATATCCAAGATCCCTTCCTCAAAGCATGGTTCAGGGTATCACTATAGAGATTACCACACCCAAAATCAATACTGCAAGACCTATAGATAGTGATACGGATCTGTCTATACCCAACAGCCTGGAACCCTCATAGGCTAGTAGCGCCGCTATGAATATGCCGAGGTAACCAACTATGTACCCAGAAACTATATAGCCAACTACAAATCCTATAAAAGCCCCAACTATAGAGAACACTTCTGGAGCACCGAGATCCTTTAATAGATGGAAGACAACCACAGCTATAAGCACAGCTATAGTAAAGGCTATCATAAAGCCGCTTATGAGATAGCCTATAAACCCGCCTAAAACAGCTCCAACCACCACGCCCAGCAGACCAAACATGAGTCCCAGGATAATAGAGCCTATAACGGCAACGATGACTATAATAGCTATGGACACCACTGCAGATATAATCTTGCCGCCATAGAATAGGAAAACAGCAGATAAAGCTAGGAGTATCACCCCTAGCCATGTCCTTGCCCCCGTATCGATGAGGTACCTATATCGATCCACCACTAAGCCGCACACCAGCGCTGTTTTATGCTACGGATCGTAAAAATATTGAATCACTATGGCATCTCTCCAACACTAATAATCGATGCCACACATAATATATTTCCCTGTCTAAATATCAGATAGCACCCTAATTAGGGGTAGATTACATAACTTATCACGGGCTCCTCTTGGCGAGATACGCTCTAGTTACTGGGGCCTCATCGGGTTTGGGTCGAGACATCGCTATTGAGCTCGCTATGAAGGGGTTTCACGTTGTCCTATGCTCTAGAAACTCTTTAGCTCTTCAAGAGGTTAGGGATCATATATCCGGTCTCGGGCGTGATTCATCTATAGAGACTATAGATCTGTCTAATATAGATGAGACAGTATCGAGAATTCAGGAGCTGCTCAACAAATACCGAAACATGGAGATCATAGTCAACAATGCGGGTGCGGGGATATATGGCCCCATAGTCGAGTATCAGGATAGGGATATCGTGAATATAATCAACCTCAACTACGTGTCTCCAGTGATCATTACGAAATACGGTTTGGCGCACATGATTAGGATGGGGATTAAGGGCGCTATAGTTAATGTATCCAGCCTGATAGTATATACACCCATACCATGGTTCAGCATATATACATCAACCAAGACTGCGCTTAAGGGGTTCACAGACTCTATAAGGATTGAGGCCAAGCCCTACGGTATTAGAGTGATTGGTGTATACCCAGGCTATGTGGAGACGTCGTTCCATAGAAACTTGATCAGGACCAAAAGCGGTGAGAAAATAGGAGATTCAGGCATACCCAGAAACCCCCTTGTGCCCAGGCACTCATCTAGATACGTAGCTAGATATGTTGTTGGCAAGATCCTTGATGAGGACTTCAACGGAGATGTGGTTATCGGCTTCAGATACAAGCTGTTGAGGATCTTGGCGATATTGTTTTCACCTCTAATATATAGATCGCTTGAGTCCAGCTTTATAAAGAGGATAAAAACCATCGAACCCGCGGTTGGGTAATGCCGTTATTTTCTGTATAGACATACATATTATTGGTAGTTGTCTATGAGGGATATAGATAAGTATGCTAGATTAATTGCTGAGTACTGCACAGCTATATCCAAGGGGGACGAGGTCCTCATATCGGGAACTGTAGAGGCTCTCCCTCTGGTCAGAGAGATCTATAGGCTCGCCGTTAGCCGCGGCGCATACCCCAGGTTCGTAGTTGATGACGAGGAGCTCACGGAGATATTCTATAGGTACGCCCCGAAGGACGTTCTAGAGTATCTATCACCCATAGACAGGTTCATACTAGAGAACATCGATGTGAGGATAGGGATCATATCGTCGACACACACTAAACCCCTTATAGGGGTTGATCCCTCGAGATTCCGAATCAGAAGCGCGGCTACAAGAAAGCTCACAGAGATATTCATGAAGCGTGATGGGGAGGGTAGCCTGAGATGGACGGTTACTGCATATCCCACAAAGGCTCTGGCCCAGGAAGCTGGTATGTCGATCATAGATTACAGGGACTTCATCTATAACGCGTTAAAGCTCTACTCACCAGATCCTGTTCAGGCATGGATAAAGCAGGCTGAGTCGCAGGCTAAGATAGCTGATAAGCTATCTAGATTTAGCGAGATAAGGGTTGTTGATGAAGACACAAATCTAACCCTGAGGGTTGATGGGAGGATCTGGATAAACGACGATGGGAAAAAGAACATGCCTGGCGGCGAGGTCTTCACAGGACCCCATGAGGATGCTACGGAGGGGTATATAACTTTTACCTATCCAGCTCTCTGGAGAGGATACGAGATCGAGGGGGTCAGGCTCAAGTTCGAGAGAGGAAGGGTTGTTGAGGCTAGCGCCAGGAAAGGTGAAGACCTGCTTAAAGCGATGCTGGATGTTGATGAGGGCGCTAGAGTGGTGGGGGAGTTTGCATTTGGTCTTAACTACGATATCAAGAGGCACACGAAGCAGGTGCTTTTTGATGAGAAGATAGGGGGGACTATACACATGGCTTTGGGTGCGTCGTACCCTTCCACGGGTGGCAGGAATATGTCTGCGATCCACTGGGATATCGTGAAGGATACTGGTAAAGCTAAGATCTATGGGGATGGGGATCTTATATACGAGAACGGTAAGTTCATACAGGATATACTATAAATATACTATAGAAGATCCAAAGAAGCCAAAAACCAGAATTAGAGATTGGCGCCGCGGCCGGGATTTGAACCCGGGTCACGGGCTATCTGCGCCAACGGCCCGACATTCGGGGGACCACGTAGATCCTGGCCCGCATACTGGGCCGGGCTATACTACCGCGGCTCCATAATAATGATTATATGATTTGGGCTTAAAAATTTAATCTCCACCTCCGTGCATGTTTATAAGGGTATAAACGCTATATCATGAATATGGGTCTATAGTGTTTCAGAGCTCGTCAGGTGGTGCAGAATGATGTTTTGCCCTAATTGTGGCTCACTGATGCAGCCCGTGGCGCCATCTAGATTCAAGTGCTCATCATGCGGCTACGAGTCGTCATCGAGCGGCGGCGGCAGGGTTGTTCTTGGCCAAAGAATCAAGCATAAGGAAAGGGAGAAGATTATAGTTATAGACGACACTAAGAGGACCTCCAACCCGATAGTTAAAGATGTTAGGTGCCCCAGCTGCGGCTGGAACGAGGCTGAGTACTGGATCATGCAGACCAGAAGGGCCGACGAGCCACCCACAAGGTTCTATAGATGCACAAAATGCGGGAAGGTTTGGAGAGAGTACGAGTAGATCTAGATACTTATACCGGAGATAAACACCAAAACAGATATGGGATCGCCGCATCTGACGGGTTCATCTATAGAGAGATCCGCAATAAAGAATCCATCCTCAACAGCATCTCCAGACACGGTAAAGCTTCTCATAGCCAGGATCCCTCTATCATTAACTAGACCTACAACTACTATTATATTTCCCTGACTCCTCACTACATCGCTATTAAACCTAACGATAACCGAGGCAAACCTACATAGCTCCGGCTCTACAACTAGAGGTCTCAGAGAGATCGATACCTCGCTAACGACATCAATATCGATGTCGATAGAATTAATCATGAAATATGTGGAGAGATACCCTATAAAGCCGGCCGGATAAGCATACAAAACCAGCTCGCTGGGCTTAACGGTGAGTACTGTGGCATTCACTATATCTAGCTCAAACTCTATCTTGTCAAATGGTATGAATCCAAGCTCCACAACCCTGGACTCGCCGGGCTCCAGATCTCTCGTGACGTTACCTCTAACCTCTTTCGTAAGATCGTCTCTCATGACAACAACGGCATCAACAACCTGATCGCCTACATTGCTGACGTTAGCCAATACATAGAAGCCGTGCTGATCCTCAACTATTCCAGGCTCTATCCATACGCCATTGATCACTATCTGGGAAGGGGACCTCTCAAAGTATATATAGCTCGAAACAAAACTTGAGGGTGCGCTCGATATTACTGTGAGGTATACTCCGGAAACTAACCCAAGCAGATAGAACACGATCGAAAAAACCACAAATACAATGAGGGTTCTTCGCCTCACCCTACCTAAAGATCTATACATTGGGTGGTCCCCATAAAATATATATAGGTGGTCCCCATAAAACGGGGGCGAAGATCCGCAATAAAGGCAATCCTTACTGGAGGAATAGCGTTTCTAACACTAGCAACAAATATATCATCGATAATAAGGGTGTTTGAATCTAAGAAACCGGATTCTCCGGCTAATCCTTCCAGCGATGAGTGTGATCCTGGATGCAGAGACTCTGGTGAGGGCGGGTCTTCTTGCGACTGCGCTAATTTAGATTCATATAGATCCTGCTGCAATAACGGTGTTTGGGAATGCTGTGAATATTTAATAATATGTGGCGATATATGCTGCAGGCAGTATGGTGTCTGCTAGGGGGATCTAGAGAGTCATATATCTAGGCTGAGTATCTCGACCACTCCAGCCATCTCTAGTAGGATGGCTTCGTCCAGTGGTAGCATATAGTAGTGGTTTTTCTTCAGCTTCAGCCT
>WANO01000037.1 GCA_015521765.1 Desulfurococcales archaeon | reverse complement strand
AAGAATAGGAGGGGTAATACTGCCCTACAATATAGTATATCAGATCCTAGACAAGATAGACGAGAATGAGTACAACAAGATCATAGACGAGGTAAAGAAGATGGCATCATGGTACGGGCTGGTAGCCAAAGCAAAATTCCTATCAGACATAAACGTGCTGAAAAGAGCCCTCAGCATATGGCTACCAGACATGAGGGTGGATGTATCGAAGATAGATAACGATAGATTCAGAATAGTAGCGACATCACCAAACCAGCCTGAGAGAGTAACCAACCTAGCCAAAGAAATAGCCGAGTCCCTAGCTGTAGCAATGGACCTAAAAATCGAGTCTATAAACGGATCCAAAGGAATAATATCGATGGTGGTGAACACTGCCGCAAAAACGTAGAAAAACGATGGGTCTAGATGAGGATCTAGCCGAGGAGCTTAGGGAGATAGCGAAGCTTAGGGGTATGAGCATAGCATCATACATGAGGAAGCTCATATCATCGGCCCTAGAGCTGGAGAAGATGGGGTACTTCGCGCCAAAAGCGCTCGAGGATAAAAAGCTGGAAATCGTTTTGGCTACATTCAACTTTGCTTATATACCCCTAGACCTGGTAAATAGCGATGGATCCATAGACAAGATAAGAGTGCTGGGCGAAATGATAGGGGCGGCACTAAAGGAGATGGGCATGGATATATATTCAATTATTGAATATATAGGCTCAAGCACAAAAACAATAATATCCCATGGAGATAGAATAGTGATTGTCCCAACACCAAATAACCCAACAATAAGCGAGCTAGTTAAAGGAATAGCGAGAGGCGGAGGACTAGAGATCCAGGAGAGCGGGGGACTAGCAATCATAAATATGCCAAAAACAACCATGGAAAAAATAAAGAGCCTAATAGATAAAGAGCTAGAATAAACCACACAGCTCCTGCTCTAAAGATCATTAACCACACCCAGCCATGATCCAGCACCTTTATCCTCATACTAATTCCACAGAATCAAGCTAGAAACCCACCAGATCACGATGCCACTATCTGCTGAAGGAATATAGATATCCAGAATCAATTATTAAAGGTTAAGCAACTCTACCTAATATACCTGCCTATATCTAGAGATATAGATCTGTATACCCAGACCTTTTCAAACCCAAACCTCTCAAGAGGCTTAGTTAAATGCTTCTGATACCTGGTGGGAGGCTTGAAAACAACGCCCACAGGGAGATCTCTATAGATCCTCTCCCTAATCTTTGAGGCCCCATAATCCCTAAACCCACACCTCTTACATCTAAAGCCCTTACCCGAACCCAAGCTAGACATCGAACCTCCACAAACCCGGCATCTGGGATTCCTAAGCCTATATACCTCGGCAACCCTAAGGATCTTGAACATCTCTACATTAATAACGGGTCTTGTGAAACCATCAATAATCCATGGCTTAACAGATCCTCCAACAAGAACAAGATCACCAGGCAGCAGCTTTCTAGCAATATAGTTGCCGTAACCCAGCTCCTTAAACACAGCAACACCAACAACATGCCCGGACCCATCACTTATATCGAATAAAACATCTCCACCCCTCAAAACTTTTGGTCTAGACTCTAGGCGCCCGATGAATACCCCGGTTCTATATAGCTTAGCCTGGGAAACACTTCCCCAGTAAACCATGTGCTGATCTGTTGCCTGGTTACTTCTAAAAACCATATACCCATCCAGCCCCACGGGATCTAGGATCTCTATAGATCTAATGAGAACATCAGGGACCTCACCCCTAACACCCAGCACCGTTGGTCTTCCAACCCTCGGGGTTATGAGAACCCTTCCTGTATCAGGATCTATATTGCCAAATGTGAGTGGTCTAGTAGCCCTATCCATAGCCTCAACTCTAGAACGATCAACACTGAAACCCCCACTCTCTGAATAGCCTATAAGCTCAAATGTATAGTCTCCAGAAACAAAGTGGTGAGCTATAGAGATTAGCGAGCCAACAACGCCTCTACCATCCATCAACACCCTATGGGCGAACCCGACTATATACCGCTTAGCTTGATCTATAGAAATATAGTCGGATAAACCACGCATATATATGGAGACAGCCAAACTCCTATCGAGATCACCGTATAGAGCTATAGCCCCACCCTTGCCGGAATCAACCCGACCAGACCCCACAATCTGGCTAGCTATCTCTACAGCCTCACGAAGATCCTCCTCATAACCCCTGAGATGAAGAGAGACAGCACCATTACCCCTAGTCTTCAAGGGTATAGCTGGATTCAGTCTGGTTAGCAGAGGATAATCAATAAACTTTAGTCTCGAACGCAACCTAGATCTAATGATCTCCTTAACAATCATGTAGAGATAATATGTGGTACACCCCCAAAGACCACGATCCAGACTATCCAGACCAATATGAAGACTCAAAACGCCACCCATAGACCCCAACCTATTATGGCTCATAGCATTATGTAGGTAACCATGAGATCATGAGCCACACGCACCCTATCAAAAACACGCCTAGCCTCAGCAAGAATCCCCGTAGGATCCCTATACCTAGGGCTGATATGAACCAGATAGAGCTCCCCAACACCTGCGTCTCTAGCAACGATAGCCGCACCCAGAGCCGTGGAGTGCTTATACTCCAGAGCCTCCCTAGACTCGCTCTCCACATAGGTTGATTCATGGATCAGTAGATCAACACCCCTGCACGAGTCAATCACACTGCTACATGGCTCTGTATCCCCAGTGTAGCATAGGGAAAAGCTCTTTTTCCCCCTAGAGACATCAACCCTATAACCCCAGCTCTCGCCGAGATGGCATGTCCTAAAGCCCTTTATAGAGAGCTTGAGATCCACATAACCCTCCTCAGGAGATAGAATCCTGATTGGGAATCCCTGATCTCTTTCACCACCAACGTTGTATCTCGATACAAGTTCCCAAACATCTTTCGGAGCTACAACCATAAGCTCGGAGGATCTATCATGGGAACCCATACTCTCTAGCAGCGGAGGAAGCCCATAGATATGATCCCCATGCGAGTGGGTTATGGAAACAACCCTAACTTTAACGGGTGAGAGCCCAGCCTCATACATCCTGATCTGGGACCCCTCGCCACAGTCGAATAGATAGATATCCGAATCCACAACCAGAGCTATGCTGGGCGCAAACCTCTTGGCTGTCGGAACACTCCCACCGCTACCCAGAAAATAGAGCTTAATCATAGCCCACACTACAGCTTAACGTATTCAACACCTAAATCATCGAGAACACTAACAATAGCCTTTATCTTGGCCGATTGAGCGGCTTTCTCTTCGATATACACACGATCTATATCCTCAACGCTAGACTCAACAGCCTTCCTGGCTATATCGGACACTTGCCCCGGATCGAGATTCTTAAGAGCGTACCTAGGTATTATATGCCCAAAGCAGACCCCTCTATCGAGGGTCATCCTAGTAAACCTCTCGGGATAGTGGGAGCCGCCAAAACCCACGGCTAACTCGCTACATATCGAGCCCTCATCCATAAACCTTCTTATAGCTGTAGCCCAAGCAAGATGCCCCTCCCTAATCCCCCACTCCCTCTCGGAGGAGCCCAGCTCTACAAATACAACAGGAACCCTATTGCTTGTTGGCCCATGGTGGGTAGCTTCATACGTAACCTCAAACTCAACCGATCCCAGTGAGCCGTTGGAGCTTGATCTCCAGACATAATAAAGCAGAGAACCCGAGTAGGAGGGTCTGGTGTATGCAAGCTCGAAGGGGTTACCCCCATACACGGCTTGGGGTCCCGGATTGCCTGTAGAGTGGACCGTTAGGCTTGGAACTCCCGATGAGGCCCTATGCCTCGACAGTACTATTACTGCATCATGGTTTGACGGATCAAAAAATCTATCGAGAAACTCAAAATATATAACATCCTCATCGAACCCAGCAACCCTTACCGAGCCGCCTTCACAGAGATTAACTAAGGGTCTATTGCCATCATCGGCATCAACACACCTGAGACCAGCTACCTCAACAAAAGCCCTAAATATACCCCTACTAGCCACATCCCTAACGCTATACGCCAAACCAATCAATGGGGACCACCAGCCCTACACTGCCATACACTACATATAGTCCAAAACCAATTTGATTTAACCAGAATAAATGAACAATCTATAATCCTATAATAAACCTACCCAAAAGACTCTACATCCACAAACCTCACCTTATCTCTATTCCTGTATATTAGATCCAGCACGGCATCAGGCAAGCATTCATCGGGAACCTTGAATGCTATAGCCTCGCTAGCGCTAAAGATCTGTTTTGAAACGGCATCAAGATCGAGAGAACCATCATAAACATAAACCTTAGCCCCCAACCTACTCAAAGCAAGATTATCGAGATCACTATAGAACACAGGCCCAACACTAACCGGCATATCTAACCTGTTTCTCCTAACATATGAGAACGCGGAACCACACCCACCAAAAAGATGGATCTCCGGGGATCCCTCAGGAAGCCTGTACTCAAAGCTATTCACTATAGGGATATATACGAGGTCCCCGGAACCATAGAGATCGCCAACACCCTCCCAGGAAACAAGCTTGGAAACCGAGCCATCTTTAACGCTGTATACCTGATCACAGTATCTGGAGGCTAACTCGATATCGTGGGTTGTCACTATAACCAGTATCTCTTTAGAGATCTCCTTAAGCAGATCGAAAATCCTGATCCTGTTAATAGGATCCAGAAAACTCGTGGGCTCGTCAAGAATAAGAACCCTAGGCTCCCTAGCCAGAGCCATAGCTATCAAAACCCTCTGCCTCTGCCCATCACTAAGATCATTGAAATACCTGTCGGATAGCCCAGAGACGCCAGCAAGATCCATAGACCTCAAGATAGCCTTAAGATCACGGCTAGACAAGCTCAAACCCCTCCAAGGGGTCCTACCCATAGACACAATATCAAAAACCTTCATCAGTGGAGCCCTAGGAGAGCCTGTGGGAAGAAACCCGATAATCCTAGATCTATCAACGTTGCTGAGAGAGTAGAGGTCCCTCCCATCAACAATGACAACACCACCCAAAGGCTTAAGCACACCAGCCAAAGCCCTGGCTAGCGTGGTCTTTCCAGATGCGTTCGGACCTATGAAGCATATAAGCCCAGACCTAAGATCCAGATTGGCAGAGACAACAGGATTATTATCGTATCCAGCAACAAGATCTCTAGCCCTAACCCCGGTAGAGCTATCCAAACTCACCAGGAGTACTCACCCCTCATCCTAGATACTAGATACACCAGAAGGGGACCTCCAAAGATGCTGGTGATAGCCGTTATAGGGAGGTCCCCTCCTGGAAACAGTATACGAACCAGAACGAGACACACGAGTAGGATCAGCGATCCAAGCACCATCGAGAGTGGAAGCACATATATAGATCTGCTTGATCCAATCATCAATCTAGCTACATGTGGAGCTACAAAGCCAAGAAACCCTATAACCCCTATAAACGCTACAGTTATAGATGTAGCTATACCAGCTATCAGGCTCACCACTATCCTCAAAGCCCTGATATCTATCCCTAGACTCCTGGCGTACTCCTCTCCAAGGATCATTGGGTCCAGAGACCTCACGCTATAATATATAGATGGAGTAGCTAGAATAAACAGAGAGATCGCTAGATAAGTCGAGTACTCCCACGAAAGCCTCTCAAAACTCCCAAACATTGCTAGAGACAGCAGGCCAGCGACATCCGGCGGAAGCATGCTGAGGAATATTATCGATATACCCGTAAACACAAACCCCAGAGATATACCTATAAGCAGTAGCTGAAGGCTACCCATCCTAGACGATATAGCTACAAGCCCACCCGTATAGATCGCTGCGCCAGCTGCAGAGAATATCGGCAGCAGAGTTGCCCCAAACCTAAATAGCTCGCCTATATATATGGATATGTATGTTCCTAAAACGATCGTGAGAAAGGAGGCTGAAGCGGTACCGAGAACATAGGGGTCCGCCATCGGGTTCCTGAATAGGGATTGATATAGGAACCCCGAGAGTGCGAGGAGTGCTCCAGCCGCTATAGAGCCTAAAACTATAGGTATCCTTCTCGCATAAACTATCGTCTCCTCTACAGGGGATAGCCCCTCACCAGTAAATATGTCGGCCAATATATCCAGCGGATCTATCCATACAGACCCAACAATCAACGATGCAAGCGCCAGAATAAAAAGCATGAATACCGTTATAGGGAGCGCCCTGCTAAAGCTGGTGGTGTAGCTCCTCCCTCTATTTGAGTTTCTCAAAGAATCTCACTTCATGATCTTTAACTGCAGCTAGGTCCGGATATAGTATCTTGGCGAGATCCATAACCAGTATATCTGGATAGGAGGTCCCCAACTGGTAGTAGTCCGGAGCAAACACGTATACAGAGCCCTTTTCCACAGCCCTAAAGTACTTGAGGAAGTCCACGGACTCCACAAGCTCCCTTAGGGTTCCTGGAGCAAACTCCCTTGAGGATGAATAGATCAGGACATCTATATCGGGACCCCTGGAGATCGCGAGCTCAACAGTGACCGCACCATAAGGGATATCCCTGAACGCATACACACCTCCAGCAAGGGTTATGAGATCCTCCACATAGCTACCGGGCTTGGCGGCGTATATCCTGCCGCCCCACACCAGGAGCCACGCGACCATCGGCCTCTCATCTTCTAGGGGTAGTGCTGCCTTGATCTGGGATACAACATCGCTGATCCTTCTCTCAACGTCGCTAAATACCCTTTCCGCGCACTCCTCAAGGTTGAAGAACAGGGATATGAACTTGATCCACTCGAAGCGCCCAAGCAGACTATTCTCGAGGTACTCGTTGTCTACAACCACGGGGAGGTTAGCCTCCTTCAGGCTGGTGAATACTGGGGACCCCGGATAGGTGTATATCAATACGAGATCAGGGTTCAAAGCTATTATAGACTCTATATCCGGGTTGCTTGCCCCGCCAACATCCTTTATAACTCCCCTATCCAGGAGATCGCTAACCCTATCTATATACCACTTATAGGCTCCTCCCCACATTATCCCGGCTATATTTCTCGATAGTATATCCACTCCACACTCTAGCTCGAGCCTATAGATCATCGATACCTGCGTAGCAGACATTAGGACCGCTCTCTCTACGGGGGTATATATTATGTAGTCGGGATCGTATTTCTCTCTATAGGAATCCACAATCTCCTGAGGTAGATCCAGATCTTTAGGCAGCAGAAGAATAACCTGGTTCTCGGCATCCCTAACCACCTTAGCTACACCATCGTAGGTAACGCTAAAAAGCCTAGCATACTCAACACTTATCCGCGGAGATGTGGATGCCTCAATAAAACTCCTTAACCCCCTAAGCTCCTCAGACACCTCAGCCTTAAACCTCTCCACATCACCCCTAACAGACTCCACACCCCTCTTTAGGCTCTCGATCTCTTCTGTGATCCCTTTAGATAGCCTCGACACCTCGGCTATATCGCTTGAAAGCCTATCGATCTTCTCGGAGAGGGCTTCGAGGTCCCCCCTAATCCTCTTAAGCTCGCTACCCTGGCTTGATAGGGCTGTATATGAGTAGAGTATCGATGATACGGCTATAACTCCTACAATAATCAATGCTAAAACCAGTGTTTTTGTGTGGTTGGCCATATGGATTACCCATCCATATATTGAAATAAGAACCCTTATAAAAGCATTTTATGCTAAGCTTAAATTATGCTTAACATAAAATACTACCCGGATAAGCTATGTATACCCAGAAGAAAGCTAGAGCTAGACACAAGCTAGTGATCATCGTGATAGCTCTACTGCTGGTTGCCCAGATAAGTCAGGCCGCTACCGTGGTCTCCGACAACGATCCATCGATGGGGAGAGATGATAAATTGATTACTGTAGCCGTCTCTGGAAACCCCCTTCTAGTGTATATAGTGGAGTTTATTGGGGGGAGCTATGTAGACGTGCTCTACCTATATCCTGGGGGAGTTGATATACATGACTACGAGCTCTCTCCACGTGATCTTGAAAGGATTGCTGAAGCAGATCTAATCATACTGGATGGGTGGAACCATACACCCGCAAACATGGTGGTTTGGAGAAGCTTTAGCGGATCCAAGGTGATTATCGATCTATATAGAGTATCGATCGAGGAGGGGTGGAAGCCGCTTAGAGTGGATGGGGTTATGGTTATAGATGAGTTCCTTTACGATCCTCAAGCCTTCAATATCAGTGTTGAGGCCATAGCTAGCTATCTATCCATGGCCGCGCTATCTAGAGGAAACCTCCAGGCATCTATATATTTCGATAGGTCATCTACTATGCTTGTAGATCTATACAGCTATATAGTTAGGGAGTCGAGATCGCTTGTGAACGGATCTAGAGCGGTATTGGTTAGTCCAATAATGGTTTATCCAGCCATAGCTGTGGGTCTCGATATAGACTCCGTGATCTATATTGGTGAGGGGTACGATTCTTCAGGTGTGGATCTCGATAGGGTTAGGTCTGCGGGTTGCGTTATCGGTAGCGTGTATGATGGTCCGGGCATATATAGGTATCTAAAGGAGAATGGTGTGGCGGCTGTAGCCGTTGATTTTTCTAGCCCCATATTTCTCCCTCTAAAGATAGCTTATGAGGTTTTCTATAGGTGTAGGCATCCTAGCCCTGGGGTGGGTGGGCAGGATGATTCTTTGGGTGGTGAGCGGTACTCTATATATCTTTACCTTATCCTGGGCTACTCGATCACGGTAACCGCCTTGATGGTTATTAGATATATAGGTGGTCAGTTTGAGCGGCCTAGAGCTAGATAGTGTTGAGGTTAGATTCGATGGTTATGAGGCTCTATCTGGTGTTTCCCTAAGGCTTAGGGACCCGTTCTTTCTTGTTATTATGGGCCCCAACGGTGCTGGGAAGACAACTCTTCTCAAGTCTATTGCTGGATTGATCAGGGTTTCGGGTGGCTCTATAAGGGTTTTTGGGCTGGATCCCTTTAGCCATAGATCTTCTCTTAGGCTTATTGTTGGGTATATGCCCCAGATCTCTGAGATCAATACGGACATACCATTGAAGGTGATTGATGTTGTTGCCTCACCGCTTAGGCTTATCAGGGATAGGAGAGGGGACCTCGCCGAGAGGGTCTATTGGGCGGTTAGGGTTGTGGAGCTTGATGAGTATCTGGATAAGCCGTTCTCCTCTTTGTCTGGTGGCTTGAGGCAGAGGGCTCTGCTTGCCCGTGCCCTGGTTACTGGCTCTAGGCTACTTCTTCTTGATGAGCCTCTATCGATGATGGATCATGCTTTGAGGGTGAGGGTTCTCGATACATTGTTTAAGCTGTATAGGGAGGGTGGTGTAAGCATAGTTATTGTCTCGCACGATATATCTCACTGCCTCAGGTTTGATCCCTATATCCTGCTTCTTAAAAGGAGGCCGATAGCTTTCGGTAGATCTATGGAGGTTCTTTCGTTAAGCAATCTATCGAAAGCCTATGGGGGATTTGTGTCTGATAGAGAATTCGTGTTTCTGGGTGAGGAGCATGGATGATCTCTTGGCTAGGGGGGTTATAGCTGTAGCTGTGTCCTCTCTGGTTGGTGGGCTTGTGTCTGGCGTTATAAAGTATACCTCTACCCATTTCCTTGCTGCTGGATCTATGCATATGATCCTTTCAGCCCTTATGCTGGGCTACGCTTTATCCTCTCTAGTCTCCGGGACCCCGCCGCTATTTATAGCTCTAGCTATAGTTGCCCTATTCACTATATCGATCGCTTTGGGTGTTGAGCGTGGATACGATCAGTCCACAGCCATCAGTGCATCGGTATTTGTCTCCGTCTCCTTAACGGCTTTGGCGTCCTATATCCTTATTCTTAGAGAGCCATTCGGCTTAAGTATTGTTTACTCAACTCTTATAAGGTCTCCATTCCTTATTGCTGTCGATGAGCTGCTTCTTCTAGCCCCTATTGGTATTGCTTTATCGCTCTCTATAGGTTTTGTATGGATGTATACTGTCTATATGTCTTTTGATCCTGAGTACTTCAGGTTTGTTAGGGGATCTCTAACCCCGTATAGGGTCGCTGTATATCTCCTCATATCGCTTTCATCGATGTATGTATCCTACATACTTGGGGTGGTCCCCGCAACAGTTGTTGTTCTAGCACCCACCCTTATCTACTCCAGGGTCTCAAGCGTGTCTCCCCTGTACCCGGTGCTGTATATTTTTCTCGTGTCTATGGCCAGCTTATTTATATCGTATTATCTCTCTATACCTTATGGGGGTGTGCTGGGTATAATGTCTATAGCTCCTCTAGCCTCTCTATGGGTTAGGAGGTGATGCTGTTGATCCCTAGGAGAAGCATCAGGTATCTAGCCGCGATCTACGCTGTCGGCAAGGGGTCCCCGGCTAGGTTGGCTGATATAGCTAGGTTTCTCAATATAACTCCCCCAGCTGCTTTTGACTATATAACCAAGCTTATAGATCTCAAGCTTGTTGAGCGCGTCGATAGGGGGCTCTACAGGCTGACTCCTAGGGGTTTAGAGATCCTTCTGGCCAGGATTAGGGTTCATGGGATTATAGAGATTCTCCTTCACACACTCCTAGGCCTGCCTCTAGATAAGGCCTGTGCAGCCTCATCCAGGATCGAGGATATGGTTGATCCCTACAGAATAGAGACACTCTGCAGCTTTCTCGGTCACCCAAGTAAATGCCCGCATGGGGACCCCCTACCCCACAACGATGTCAATGCTCTATCCAGCCTTTCCGACAGATCATGTATATTTAGGACGTGAATCAGCGCTATAAATCATCCACGGTGGAGTGCTTATGGCTGGCAGGGGTGAAGGCGATGCTGGTAAGGTGGTGTCTGCTGCGAAAGCCGCTCAGATCGTTTCCGAGTATGAGGCTGGCTCTATAGTTGGTGTTGGGAGCGGGTCTACTGTGAAGCTTTTTCTAGATCAGCTGAAGCGTATCAACGCTATAGATAGATACCGCTATATATCCACGAGCTACGACACAACCCTATACCTTAAGAGGCTTGGGGCCTCGAATGTTGAAACCTTTATATGCCCTCCGGAAATAGATGTTGCTGTTGATGGCGCGGATGAGGTTGATCGTGAACTGAACCTTCTTAAGGGTGGTGGCGGGGCGCTGTTTAGGGAGAAGATAGTTTTGAGGTCCTCTAGAAGGAGGATTATTATTGTTGATGACTCCAAGCTTGTGGGTAGCCTTGCTTCGAGGCACCCTATACCGATTGAGGTATCGCCATTCTCGCTCAGCTACGTTATAGATCGTCTTAAGTCGGTTATTGATGGAGAGATACATATAAGGTCTTCAGGCGGTAAGCTGGGGCCGGTGATAACCGATAACGGGAATTTCATAATCGATCTCAAGCCTAGAGGCGGTATCGAGAATCCTGCTGAGCTTGATTCAGAGATCAGGAGAATAGAGGGTGTTTTGGCTACAGGGATATTCCCCTATGACGGCTACGAGATTATTGTGGGGTATAGAGATGGCGGCTTAAAGATACTTAAGTCCTAGGAGGTCCCGGGCTAGGCTGCTGTGTGGCATTTTTAATCAGTAAACCTCAAGGTCGATCATTTTCTTGGTGGCTATAATTAATGCCCCACTAAAGTGGGTTTGAAAGGAAGGGGAGGGGTAAGATGTATTTTATGCTGATCTATCTATACCCCAGATCTCTATCTCTGTTGATTAGCGGGGGACCTCAATAAATCATGTATGCATCACCTATATATCCCGGTCCTTTCTCTATTATCTCTCGTCCCAGGGACCCCTTGGCTTCATATGGAAATTCTAGTTTTATTTACGTTATATCTAGTTTGTATAATTTAGAACATGAGCTATAGAATCCTATTATTCTAGTATCTTAATCTATCTGTATATCCCAATGTTTTTATATTTTGGTATTGAAGATAGTATGTTCCATAGGAAGCGGTGGGGTCCCACGGATATGTATGGTTTGCCTCTACACTTTACGCATCAAAGCGTCTGGATGATTGTTTCACAATCTCTGTGCCCTGGCACATGCTCCATACGTCTGTGGGCTTTCTGTGGGATTGAAGGGAAGCCTAGGGGTTCTGAACCATTCCCCTATGGTGGTTTAGTTGGGTGGCT
>WANO01000036.1 GCA_015521765.1 Desulfurococcales archaeon | reverse complement strand
TGATGGAGGGTGTTGCCAAGGCATCTATAGAGAACGGGATCGCGGTACTGGGTGGGGAAACAGCCATACTCCCTGACCTGGTCAACGGGATCGATGTCTCATGCTCAATAATAGCTATTAGAAAAAAGAGTGTAAACAACAGGGCGGAGCACGGCGATCTGCTTATAGGTCTTCCAAGCACCGGGCTACATGTAAATGGCTATAGCTTGGCAAGAAAAATTATCGAAACTACAGTTGGATACGGCTACAAGGTCTCGGGCGACACACCCCTATGGGAGGAGCTTCTGAAGCCCTCAGCAAACTACTCTAAAGCTATTCTAGAGGCATACGGATTAGATCTGCTTCATGGAGTAGCCCACATAACTGGGGGTGGGTTCAGAAAACTCAAAAGGATACTGGGGGGAGAACTAGACGCCTTTATAGAGGCTCCGAAACCCCCCAAAATATTTAGACTCTTAATGGAGCTCGGCAGGGTAGAGCCCAGAGAGATGTATCAAGTATTCAACATGGGTATAGGGATTGTGGCGTCCATACCAGAGAAGAACATAGATGAATTCACATATATAGCGGGGAAACACGGATTTAAGCCTGTATATATTGGTGAAGTTAGAAAGGGCAGTGGTAAAATACATATAGACACCTGGATGGGTGAGTCTATTGATCTATAGTAACGAAGTCATAAAGAAGTATGTAGCCAACGACATAAAGATAGCATCGGTAGCAAGCCACTCAGCGCTAGATGTGTTCGACGGGGCGAAAGACGAGGGATTCAGTACTATAGCTATATGCCAGAAAGGGAGGGAGACTCCTTATGTTAGGTTTAGGCGTGTTGTAGATAGCGTTATAGTGCTGGATAGGTTCGCGGATCTAGTCAGAGAGGAAATAATAAAGAAGCTTATCGATAGAAACGCGATCATAGTGCCTAACAGGAGTTTCTCTGTATATGTTGGTTACGACAATATAGAGAGGAGGCTGGAGGTCCCTGTATTCGGAAATAAATATCTGCTTAGATGGGAGGAGAGGTTTGGTGAGTCGAACTACTATAGAATACTGGATGAGGCGGGTATAAGAAGACCCAAAACATACAAGGATCCCGACGAGATCGAGAAGCCGGTTATAGTTAAGATACCTGAGGCTCTGAGAAGAGTTGAAAGAGGATTCTTTATAGCGGTCGATCGGGAGGACTTCTATAGAAAGATGAATAGATTGATCGAGAACAACATAGTTTCTAAAGAGGCTTTGAACGAGTCATCGATAGAAGAGCTGGTTATAGGTGCACACTTCAACATAAACTACTTCTACAGCATATATCGAGGGGAGGTAGAGCTTATAAGCATAGATAGAAGAATACAGAGCAATCTAGACGGGATAATAAGACTACCAGCAGACATACAGCTGGAGCTGAACGAGACAGTGAGATTCATAGAGGTTGGTCACGAGCCCGCGACCATAAGAGAAAGCATATTGACGAAGCTCTTCGAGATAGGCGATCGATTTGTTGAAGCCACTAAAAGGCTTGTTCCACCCGGGATTATTGGGCCATTCACGCTCCAGCTAATGGTAACGCCCGACCTAGATGTTGTGGTTTTCGATGTTGCCCTGAGGATAGGTGGGGGAACAAACATATATATGGGTGTTGGAAGCCCATACAGCAAGCTGTACTATGGCGAACCAATAAGTATGGGTAGAAGGATAGCTATGGAGATCAGGAACTGTATAAAAGAAAACTGCCTGGAGGGTATAGTTACATGAGTATATGCCCCCTCGAATTCAGATACGGATCCAACGAGATGAGGAAGGTGTTTGATAGAGATAACATGTTGAGGAAGATGATCGATGTGGAGATAGCCCTACTGAAGGCTCTAGAAGAGTGCGGCTTAGCCGACAAAACAAACTATAGCGATATAGCTGAATGCTCCAGAGAGATCAGCTATGAGGAGGTAGATCGTATAGAGAGGGAGATAGGCCACGACATCATGGCTATCCTAGAGGCTATAGACCGCAGATGCGGCTCCAAAAGCAGGTATATACACTACGGGGCAACAAGCAACGATATAATCGATACAGCGTGGGCACTAACACTTAGAGAGGCTCTATCTATAGTTAGAGAGAAACTAGTGCGCCTAATTGAAAGACTCAAGAAAATAGCTTTGGAGCACAGAGACACGCTCATGGTTGGTAGAACACACGGGCAGCACGCGCTACCTATAACCCTGGGCTTTAAGGCTGCAAACTACATATATGAGTTTTCTAGAAGTCTTGAGAGAGTGATCGAGGCCGAAAAAAGGATAGTTAGGGGGAAGATGGCTGGGGCTGTAGGTACAATGGCTGGGTGGCGAGGCAGAGGGTTGTGTGTTGAGGAGAAGACACTGTCGCATCTTGGATTAGAGCCTCATACAATAGCTACGCAGGTCGCTCCCAGGGATGGCTACGCTGAGCTGGTATCGATTATGGCTATTCTCGGATCCCAGATCGAGAGATTGGCCCTGGAGATCAGGGAGCTTATGAGGCCAGAGATAGCGGAGCTCTCTGAGGGTGTAGGTGAGCGTGTTGGCAGCAGTACGATGCCCCAGAAAGCCAACCCTGTTCAGAGCGAGAAGATTTCCGGGTTAGCCAGGGTCTTGAGGGGTATGGTTGTGGCGTCTCTAGAGAATATACCGCTATGGCATGAGAGGGACCTCAGCAACAGTAGCTCTGAGAGGATTATTATCCCACACACTATGCTTCTGATCGATGAAATTGTGGGGACGATGATCAGGGTTCTGGATGGCTTGAAGATCTTTCCAGATAGGATGAGGGCTAACCTGGAATCTAGTAGGGGGCATGTGCTGGCTGAGGCTTTAATGCTTAAGCTAACCGATAAAGGCATTAATAGGCAGAGGGCCCACTCGATAGTTATGAGGATATCTAGAAGGGCTATGGAGCTGAATAGATCTTTACTAGAGGAGGCTTTAAGAGATGATGAGGTTAGATCTATATTAACGGAGGACGAGTTGAAGAAGGTATTTAGCTACACGGATTACTTAGGCAACTATAGAGAACTGATCGATAGAGCCGTGAAGTATGCAGAATCGATGATCGAAAGATCTGTGGGGAAGAGCCAATGAAGGTAGGTATAGTCAATTTTGGAGGGCAATATAATCACCTGATATATAGGAGGGTGCTTGAGCAGGGCGTTGAGGCTGAGCTATTCGGCCCGGAGGTCCCTGCAGAGGATATAGATAGATCATATGATTGCGTAATAGTTAGTGGAGGTCCCCAAAACATACCCGAAGACATAGCCAGGATGGGCACAATACCGAGATATATACCGAATACATATAAGCCCATACTGGGGATATGCCTCGGGCACCAACTGATCTCCTATCTATACGGCGGAGAAATAGGTTTAGGCAGCGAATTCGGTGTATCTATAGTATATGTAGACCACGAGGACCACATACTTAGAGGCTTGAAACCAAAGATAAGGGCTTGGGAAAGCCATAATAGATCGGTTATTAATCCCCCAAGAAACTTCGATGTTCTGGCCAGGAGCGATAAGATCAGGGTGCAGGCGCTAGCACATAGACGGAAACCCATATATACAGTTCAGTTCCATCCCGAGGTAACACACACAGAGAAAGGGGACCTCGTCTTCAAAAATTTTATAGCTATATGCAGGAGATAACCCATGTTCGATCCTAGAGAAGCAGCACGAAAAATAATTGAGGATATAAGAGACACGTTAAAGGGCGTGGATGACTGTATAGTTGCCGCAGTTAGTGGAGGTGTCGACAGCACTACAGCTTCGGCACTAACCTATCTTGCTCTAGGCGATAGAGTCCACCCGATATTCATAGATACGGGCTTCATGAGGAAGAACGAGCCCCAGCTAGTAAGGGAGTCGCTGAGGGATATTATGCCTCTAGAGATCTATAACTACTCGGAGAGGTTCTACAGCGAGCTTCTAAACAAGGATGATGCTGAGGTTAAGAGAAAGATTTTTAGAGGGGTTTTCTACCGAGTGCTGGATGAGGTGTTGGCTAGGCTTGAGTGCGGCTATATGGTTCAGGGCACCATAGCCCCTGACTGGATAGAGACGTTGGGGGGTATAAAGACTCAGCATAACATAATTGGGGACCTCAACATATTTAGGAGGAGGGTAAAGGTTATAGAGCCTCTCAGAAACCTGTATAAGGATCAGGTTAGGCTTATAGCTAGAGAGATTGGCCTGCCTGAAAAGATCTGGAGGAGACAGCCGTTTCCCGGTCCTGGACTGCTTATAAGAACTGTTGGCAGGTTAGAGCTGGATAAGCTTAATATAGTTAGGGAGGCAACGGATATAGTGGAAGAGATCCTTAGAGAATATAGCCCAAGCCAGTACTTCGCCGCCGCATGGGAAGATGCGTATCTAGATAACAGTATAGCTTCCCTGGATAGCGGTATAGAGTATAGGGTCTTCAAGGCGAGGGCTACAGGGGTTAGGGGAGATTCAAGAGTATATAGCCACATGGTTCTGGTTACCGGGCTCAGTGGCTCTCACGATCTATACGATCTATATAGCCTGTACAAGAGGTTTGAAGATAAGCCTTACTCCAGATCTATACTGAATATAGCTCCCTCTGAACACGGCGATGGCCAAGGCTACTTTATCTCTATAAGATCCGTTGACACCGTTGATTTCATGACAGCTGAAGTTACCAGGATAGATATGGGTGTTCTTGAAGAGATCTCGGAGAGGCTGTTGAGAATTAAAGGGGTAGCCGGGGTAGGGTTCGATATAACACCAAAGCCTCCAGCAACGATAGAGTACGAGTAGCCCATACTGCTTGGCTGGGCTAGGTAAGTATTTTTTTAATCAATCTCCTATCCCTAGCCATCTTGATCTCTCTTGCTATCCTTCTACCAACGCTCATGGGCTCATCCCAGTAGAGCCATGAGTACGGGCTTCCATCTATATATAGGTTTGTTCCAGCCACGATCCTCCCCGAGAACTCGAACACAACTATATCGCCGTTATCCCTAACTATACTCTCGAGACAGAAGGGCCCGATGATGCCCGGTGGAAGGCTTCTCTTTGTTTCGTTAACGAACCTCATGCCATAGTCATATACCTTGAGTAGGAGGCTCTCTCTAAGAACCATCGGGATGTTTCCAATAACTGTGAATGTTGGCTCGATCTCTTCGATATATTTGTTTGGTAGCCTCTTTAGGCCATCGACGTTGCTTTCATACCTTATATCACATCCAAGGATCTCCAGCCTATCCAGTATAGGGCTGTAGAAGTAGTGGAAATACGCAGTTACCCCAACAACATACTCCTGGATGAGCGCGTCATCCGTGCTGGATATAACGCCTTCATCTATAAGCCTCTTCAGCCTCAGCCTAATTTCAGCTGGATCCCTTGAAAGGAAATACCCTCTGCCACCCTTAGCTCCTGGAAGCTTAACTATAACCAGTGTATCTATGTCATCGAGGTCCCTCCCACTGAAGGATCTGGGGACAGGTATTTTCCCCCGCTTCAAGAGATCCATTTTAAGCCTCTGGCTGGCCTCAACCCTATAGAGGCTTCTGAGACCGAATATAGGGACCCCCAGAGATTCGGCGCATTCCGAACCAACATACTCAACAAGGCTACCGTGGGGCACGATAATCGAGTTTAGCTCTCTCAGCTTCTCAACCACACTCTCGCTACATAGGTCGCTCCATCTATCCACAACTATGAAGTCATTGATTAGCCTCGTGAAGCTTCTATAGAATTCGAGGCGGGACCTCTCCACTATAGCTACTGTGTTTAGCCCCTCGGCTCTTGCTCCATGAAAGATCTGGAGGGACGAGTGGCTTGCTAGTGTAGCTATACTTATGTTTTCTAGATCGTATCTCTTAATGATCGCTTCTAAATCAATCTTAGCCATGCTGGATACCATGAGAAGAGTTTGAATCATGAAAATATATCCTTATTTTTTAAATCAAATATGTTAAACTATGAAGAAAAATATAGGGTAGATAACGGCTAAAATTAATATAGATATGTAATAATCATTCAAGAAGGAGATAGCTATGGGTAAATCCCCTAAAGTAATATATAATGGTAAGAGCAAGAGGGTGTATGAAGTAGACGATGATACACTCCTCATGGAGTTCAAGGATGAGGTAACGGCATTCGATGGGGCTAGAAAGGATACGGCCAAAGGTAAAGGAGAGCTGTGTGCGGCTATATCAGCTTTTCTTTTCAGAAAGATAGAGGGCGAGGGGGTCAGGACCCATCTGATAGAGTATACTGGATCTAGGTATATGAAGGTTGTTAAATTAAGGATCTTCCCAATCGAGGTTATAGTAAGGAACCATGCCTACGGTAGTTTGCTGAAGAGGATGCCTCTATACAGATCTATGGAGAGACTAGCTAAACCCCTAGTAGAGTTCCACTATAAGGATGATAGTCTTCATGATCCTTTAATCCTTGAGGATGATATAATCAACACGGGCATTATGGATAGGAGACAGCTAGAGATGATCAGGAGCCTTGCACTAACGGTTAATGGCATTCTAGAAAAAGTGTTTGCCTCAAAAGACCTAACTCTAATCGACATCAAGCTAGAGTTCGGGCTGGATGAGAGGACAGGTGATATAGTTCTCGCCGATGAGTTAAGCGGCGACTCGTTCAGGGTTGTTGATAGGCATGGAAGGCACTATGATAAGGAGGTTTATAGAAAGAGGGGGGACCCCGAAGAGCTGGTTAAGGTGTATAGAGAGTTAAACAGTATCCTCGGGATAACTTGATCCGTTTCGAAGAGGGATGGTTGGAGCTATGAGGCATTTTGTTGAGGTTATTATCGAGAATAAGAGGAGTGCTAGGGACCCTGAGGGGGAGACCGTATATCTACAGCTGATCTCTAGAAGGGGCTTTAGGTCTGTTGTCTCGGTTAGATCCGGTAAGTACTTCAGGTTCGAGGTTGAGGCTGAAGACGCTGACGCCGCTGTTGATATGGTTAAGGAGATCTGTTCAAAGCTGAGGATCTATAACCCGGTTATCCACGATATCGAGGTGAGGCCCTATCCCCAGCATGGCGGTCATAAGGTTTCCAGGCACTAACGCCGATCTAGATGTTGTTTGGGTTGCTAGAAAGATCTCTGGCCTAGACGCTAGAGTGGTGTGGTATAGGGATTTTAGGTGCTGTGACTGGGACTCGATCGTTATTCCTGGAGGATTCAGCTATGGGGATTGGCTTAGGGCTGGGGCTATAGCCGCTAACTCGGAGGCTATGGAGGAGGTTAGAGAATCTATCGAGAGGGGGACCCCCGTGCTTGGAATATGCAACGGGTTCCAGATTCTTGTTGAGTCGGGGCTTCTTCCCGGAGCGTTCCTAGGTAATTTGGGGGGAAGGTTTATATGTAGATGGGTTAGGGTTGAGATTCGTAATCCTAGGGGTCCCTGGCTCAGTATGGCTTCTGACGGATCTATTGTAGATATGCCAATAGCCCATGGGGAGGGTAGATACTTTATAGATGCGGAATCCTACAGAAGCATTGTTGATGGCGGCGCTCCAGTGCTGAAGTACTATGGTGAAAACCCTAATGGGAGCTCGTTCAATGTAGCGGGTATAGCAAGCAGAGACGGCTCCATACTTGGATTAATGCCCCATCCGGAGAGAGCATCGGAGTCCATAATAGCTCCATCGGGCTCGAACCCTGGTGGAAGGATCATTTGGGAGAGTATAGGTAGAGCCTTAAGAAGCGGTTGGTAGCTATGCCTCTAACTAGTGAGGAGATTAGTGAGATAAGAAAGATCCTTGGCAGAGAACCCACAGATGTTGAGCTTGCTATGTTTGAGGCTCAATGGAGCGAGCACTGCTCCTATAAGAGTAGCAGGGAGTTCCTTAAGCTCCTGCCCACAGCTGGTGAGCAGGTTATAATAGGCCCAGGCAGGGATGCCCCAGCGGTTAAGCTCAACGATAAATACGCTATTGTGTTTAAGGTTGAGAGCCATAATCATCCTTCAGCTATCGATCCCTATAACGGGGCGGCAACTGGAGTGGGTGGTATTGTTAGGGATATACTGACTCTTGGGGCTAGGCCTGTTGCCCTGCTTGATCTATTGTTTCTTGGGGATCCCAGAGACAGCCATGCTCTATGGCTCATAAAGAATATTGTTAGAGGGATAGGCGACTATGGGAACCGTATTGGGGTCCCTGTGGTTGCGGGGACCACGTGGTTCGATGAATCGTTCAATAGGCAGCCCCTGGTTAATGTGGCTTGTGTGGGTATTGTCGAGCTTGATCGTATTGTTGGAGGAAGGCTTGTGGAGGGGGACCTCCTGGTTCTGGTGGGTAATACAACTGGGAGGGATGGTCTTCTTGGTAGCAGTTTTGCTTCTAGACCTCTCGACAGCGATAGTGATCGCGATATAGCCGCTGTTCAGGTGGGTAATCCTCTGCTTGAGAAGATCCTTATAGACGCTCTGCTTGAGCTTGCCGAAGATGGTTTAGTTAAGTATATAAAGGATCTTGGTGGAGGCGGTTTAGCTACAGCTCTATCCGAGCTTGCTTTCGATCACGGTTTGGGGGCGGATGTCTATGTAGATAGTGTGCATGTTAGAGAGCCTGATATGTCTCCACTCGAGATAATGGTTTCCGAGAGCCAGGAGAGAATGCTTCTGGTTGTTGGAAGGGGGATGCTTGATCGGGTTAAACGCGTTTTGGATAGGTATGAGCTTCAGTACAGCATGATCGGTGAACTAACCGGTTCGGGTCGTTTGAGGGTTATATATCGGGGTGTGGTCGTTGCTGATGTTCCTGCTGCTGAGCTAGCTAGACCCAGATCTATTATAAGACCTATGAGGATTCCGAGCCATGTATTGGGGCTTAATGATCCATTAACTAACCTTCCCGAGCCGAGGTCCCTGGAGAAAGCGTTGATCTCGGTTCTATCCTCGCATAATGTTGCGTCTAAGAGATGGGTATATGAGCAGTACGATCACGAGGTCGGGTTGCGTACCGTGGTTAAGCCAGGTGCTAGTGATGCAGCCGTGCTCAGGATACTCGATGCGGATTTCGAGTCCATGGGTATAGCTGTTAAGGGTGATGGTAACCCTAGGTACACCTACATAGATCCTTTCCATGGAGCCGCTAATGTAGTATCCGAATGCTACAGAAACCTTGTGGCTGTGGGTTCGAGACCTCTAGCTATAGTTGATGAGATTAATGCCGGTAATCCCGAGAAGCCTGATCATTACTGGTATTTTGTTGAGATGATTAAGGGTATTGCATGGATCTCTAAAGAGCTGGGTCTTCCTGTAGTTGGAGGCAAGATCAGCTTCTATAATGAAGATCTTAGGACTGGAAGGATGATAAAGCCTACAGCAACAATAGTGGGTGTGGGTGTTGTTGAGGATGTATCTGGAGTTCCTAGCCAGGGCTTCGTTGCTGAAGGTGATTTAGTTGCTGTAGTCGGGGTTACCTATCCGGAGCTTGGTGGGAGCGAGTATCTATATAGATACCATGGTATTGAAGGTGGCGGGGTCCCTCGTCCCAGGCCCGTTAGCGAGGTCTTGAATTCGAAATTTATACTTGAAGCCGTTAAGAGGGGGTTAATTAGATCGGTTCATGATGTTGATCTTGGTGGTTTGTCTGTGGCTATTGCCGAGATGTCTCTGTTTGGTGGTTTGGGTGTGGATGTAGATCTATATGAGGTCCCCTGCAGATCCTGCAGGAGGCTGGATGAAATAATGTTTTCTGAGTCCCAAGCTAGATATGTTATCGCGTTTGGTGAGGAGCATTTAGATAGTCTGAATGGTTTAGCTAGATCTATGGGTGTGGATCTTAGTATTATAGGTAGGGTAGGTGTTGATGGTGTTTATGTGGTTAGGTATAGAGGTTCCAGGATTGTTTCTATAGATCTAGATAGACTAGCTGAGATATATGATCTGCCTCTAGTCAAGTCT
>WANO01000035.1 GCA_015521765.1 Desulfurococcales archaeon | reverse complement strand
TCGATCGAATATACCTTAGGGATGCCTCTAGATTCAGGTCTGTTGTCGAGTTTAAGGTTAGTGTTGTATCTGATCTGGCCTCTAGATTCGATTGCGTCGAGGTTCACGATGACGATCCCGATGTCTTGAGGGCTATCAAGAGGGTGCTCCACGGCTACAGGGTTAAGCTATTTATCCATGTAGATGACAGCTACAGTGAGTTCTGAAACCTATCTAAGCCTCTTGTAGAATATATGGGCTTTCCAGGGGTCCTCTGCGGCTAGATCAGTGATCACCTCAAGACCCTCCTGATCTTCTCCTAGATTGCTGAATGCTATAATCTCAACCTCGTTGAAGGGGTTTAGGCTGCTCCGCTCCTCGATGCATTTGGCTAGATCTGCTATAGCCCCTCTAGTTCTGTGGGGTATGAGGGCAACTGTAGATCCCATATACCAAGTGTATCTATCCTCCCTGGATTTAACCAGGGCTACACCCCCACCAATACCGTTTCTTGGTACGCATATCGATTCCCATCCCTCAAGCATTTTCTCTATCGATCTTAACCCCAGATCGCCCCAGATCCCCATACCAATATTTACCGGCACCATAACCCCTTTATCCCTAAGTACACCATATAGTTGATTAACCAGCTCACCCCTTGGTTTATAGAGCTCGAAGTAAGACCCCCCTGTAGCTAGTCTAGACACCTTATCGCTACCCATCGAGACCCATACCGCCGTGGTTTTAAGCTCCATCCTGAGGTCCCTGCATATTCTATGCACGGGCTCGTTTCTAGCACTCGTCATCAGGGCAACCCACCTAAAGCCCCTCCTATACGCCTCCTCAACAAGGCTGGATGTCATGTATTTACCTACCCCTTTTCCGCGATGGCTCTTCTCTACTCTAGCCCCCATCAGCCACGCACCCTCCCTATCTACTGGGTGTATTATGCTTACCGCCACAGGCTTTCCCTCAACATCTACTGTGTAGGCCTCCCCCTCCCTTACGTAGTGCTCCAGCACCCCTGATCTCAGATAGTCTGTAGGCTCTAGCCATCCTAAAATATAATTGAGGTCCTCCATAGATACCCTTCTAAACCTCAATAGATCCCCACACCATGGTTTTATCTATATTTGAAAAAATATATTAGTGCGTGTCGCCCTCTATAGATTGGGTCTATACATAGGTGCTTGCTTATGGAGACTCTAGCCTCTGAATGCATGGATAACATGCAGGATCTCACAGTGTGTATTTGTAGGGCCCAGGATAAGGTTAAGAGCATCGAGATAGGGTGCAAGAGCGACGAGCCGTGCTACGTCTGTCTAAGGTGCGGCAGGTACTTTAGCTATGATAGGCTTGTTGTTTCCGAAACCATTAGGTGTCCCTGCTGCGGCTACAAGATTGTTGCTAAGGCCAGAACGCAGATTGGCAGGAGTGTTAGGGCTATATAGGTGGTTTGTATCCTGTTTTAACTGTTTTCCGTTTATATAAGCATTATTTATTTAGATGGTTTGTACTTTTAATAACCTATCAATTAATTTAATTCATATTATTTAGTTGATTTAGCATCTAACAGAATTTTATATATATTGGTTATTGAAAAACTATGCATCATTAGATTAAACATGTATTGAACATATTTATAAACTTTATTATATTTATCCTTTATGGTGATTTAAATGACGTGCAGAAATGAAGTCAAGATTAGGGATACAACAACGGGTAAGGAGGTTAAGCTCGTTCCGGAGAAGATGTGGGTTCTAGCCCCCAGGGGCAGGAAGGGGGTTAAGATCGGATTGTTCAAGAGCCCCGAGACAGGCAAGTATTTTAGGGCTAAGCTCCCCGACGACTACGAGTGTTGATCACGATCTCTTCATGGGGGTGTTCCAGCGGGCCTGTCCTACAAGCTGTGGCGGAGGTTTAGCTTTCTATAGCATCTAGCTGTCTACAGTTTCATGGCTCAATATACTTATAGTGGTGGATATTTAACTAACAATTTGGATATCGATGTCTGGGGAATTTAGATTTAGACTGCCCCTTGCCGTGATCGCTTTATCTGGTGTTTTTGTATCCATATTATCCTATATTGATAGGGGCCCCGGGGCCTTCTGCGAGCTCTCGGAGTTTGTATCCTGTAGCGCTATATATCTATCTCCCTACTCCAAGCCTATGGGTGTGGATCTATCTATAGCTAGCACCTTGTTTTTCTCAGTTCTTTTCGCCTCGATTATCCTTAGATACAGGATGCTTTCTATGGCTCTAACTATCCTCGCTATCCCTATTGTTGCTTCCCTGATATATGTTGAGTTCTTTATACTTTCTGCGTTGTGTATATACTGTACATTTCTCCAGCTATTTATATTTGTGTCTGCAGCCCTCCTTATTCTGGGCTATCTTCTGGGTGGGTAGGTTTTTCTATCTTATTCTGGCTATTATCTGTAGGGTTATCGATGCTATTAGGAGCATGATGGAGATATATATTATTCTTGTTGATGGATCCCTGAACCCCAGAGCTATTGTGGCTAGACCATACCCTATAGAGGGTGCCTTGAGTCTTCTTGTCTTCCTCTTCAGCTTTGCCATGTTGTTTTGTGCTGGCCTATGTTCTCTTGGTGTTATCTCTATCTCGGTGTTTCTGTCTATATCGAATCTTTTCTGCGCATACACTATTCCTCTGGATACTAGCCTTGCTACATATGATCCTTTGGTTAGCTCTGTTTTAACCTCTCTGTGCTTGGGTTCCAGCACTATTTTTATTCCTGCCTCGTTTATTATCTCTAGCCTCGCCTCTGGATCTATATCCCTCTTTATAACGATCTTAACCTTATAGGTTGAGGGCGTAGTTATCCATGAGGAGTCTATGAGCTCTTCTCCTATAGCGGTTTTTGTGTATTCGTTTATTC
>WANO01000034.1 GCA_015521765.1 Desulfurococcales archaeon | reverse complement strand
CATTAAAAGCGATACGGGCATGAGCTTCAAGCTGTGTAGGATTGTGTATATTGATGATAGAACGATCCATATAGAAAAGATCTATGAAAGGATCGGAAAAATCATTTTTCTTCAGGCATGGATCGATTTCAGAAACTTCGAGGAAGCCAAATATAAAATCATAAGAAGCCTTGAGAGATGTAGATAGGAATACAGCAAATATATCGGATACAGCGTTAAACCAGCTACTTAACCCCGTTAAGCAAATACTTATAATTATGCAATGTCTAAATCCCTAATGGTGATGAGCAATTAGAAGGCTTATAAATATCTCTAGGAAAAGCGCATGGATCCTATTCGCGGGGTCCCTAGCCGCCTTCCTTACGGGAGCTATCCTGGCTACACCACTTGCCGCAACGGTATTTGACTATTCAACAGTGAGATTCATACACTCTATAGTGGTTCCTGCTATTGCGGCGCCAGCCCTATTTATACATGTTCTTGCCGCTTTAATTATTCTTAGCCAGAGAAGTAGTGTAGCTAGCAAAATAATTATTGGGGGACAGCTAGCTTTGATCTTTATACTGCTGGGGGTAATCTACTACCTATTTATACAGGGAGCAACGCATCCCCCGCTACCTCAAATACAGCTTAATGACACAGCCAGCTCAAGCGGGGAAACCACTTCCACATGGGGTCCCTCGAGCCTGGGGAGGGTGGAGACGTCTACTTCAGCTGTTGATAATGCCTCAGTAAACCGTGGTGTTCTAGGTGTTAAAAGGCTTTCTCTCACGTGGAGCGAGATCTCTAAGCATAATTCCCTGAGCGACTGCTGGATCGTGGTTAATGGCAGGGTCTACGATATAACCCGGTACATACCCATGCATCCTGGAGGTAGCGGTATTATAGAGCCATACTGCGGCAGAGACGCTACAGATATATTCTATAATATTCATTCCTCCGCAGCGATCAGTTTGCTCGAGAAATACTATATTGGTGATGTTGGGGGTGAGGCATCCATCCATGTCTCTAAGCATTCTGCACCAACTCAAAATACATCTCGAGGCTACTACACCAAAGAGACACGCGGTGAGGATGAGAGCAGATATATCTACAGTGGCGACTACTCTAGAGTTAAAGAGGTGATTCGTGAGAACTTCCCCAATGCCGAGATAGTTGAGATCAAATATGATGATGGATATATAGAGGTAAAAGCTGTGGTAGATGGCGAGTTATATGAGATTAAAGTTGATCCTATATCTGGAGCCATTATAGATATCGAGATAGAGGACTAGCTATGTCCTCTACTTAAGCTAGATCGTTAATATCTCATACCTCAGATCCTCCACGTCGAGAATCATCACGGATGCATATGCATTATAGTATGGGCTCCCCTTTCTAGAGAATATGGTGGCCACCCTATTGTTATGGTTGAATTTATATCCGCTCCATACAGGTTCATGTCCCCTCACAATGATCTTCACATTTGTCTTGGATACGAATTCATCTGTCAACAAGGGACCCCAAAGATATCCTGCTCCTCTGGGAGAGGGTGTGAACTCTATCTCTTCATCGTCTACGGGATCGTTCCATAGGATCTCCTCAAGCACCTTGCTTGGATGGGGCCCAACATCAAGTATACATCTATAGTCGCCTCCACACTCCTTTGTTCTGAACACGGGTATTCCTCCGTGAAGAAATACAGCTTTGCCCTCCACTATATAGGCGTGTGGTAATAGATCGAAGACCTCCTTCGAGACTCCATATATCCTCTCCCCATCAACATTCCCGTATCTAGCCTTCAGCTGGTATGGATAGTCATGTGGATTCACTGGTAGATAGTCTGGGGGTTCATGATTCCCCCTTAGAGTAACCACTTTATCTCCATATTCTTTTTTGATAAGGTATATAGCCAGCAGTGTTTCTATCTGCTTGGGACCCCGATCTATATAGTCTCCTAAAAACACCACTTTAGCATCTTTCTCCAGCTCGCTAAACGAGCCTGACCTATCCAGAAGCTCCAGCATCGTGTCGAGGTCCCCATGAATATCCCCGAAAACTATGATCCTGCTAGGAGCACTAGTGTGTACATCAACAATCAATCCCCTTGGAGTTGTTTTCTTTCTCTCCTCAATCAAGATCTCTTTAAAGTCTTCCAGAGCACTGTAAACCTTAACGGGGCTTCTCGATATCTCATTTACCGATTCTAATAGCTTGTCTCTGGTTAACCTCGGCTCCAACTTTAATCCCCAATCCTAATAATAATTCACAGGCTTTACATATAGATCTGTTTGCCGATGTCGGTTCTCCGCATATACTGCATCTGGGTAGCTCTATATCTTTAGGCTTCTCCTCTGAATAGATCTTCTCCATGAGGGAATCGAACCACTCCATAAGCTCCAGGAGTATCCCTGGCTTCAGCTTCTCGATATTATATAGCGTGAACCTTATTCTAGCCCTCATGGTGGGCATTGCCCATAGATGGGGGCACTCCGTTTCCTGGGGGATGAAGCCTTTATAGTATGAGTACTTGGCGTTTTCCCACTCATATATCTTTCTTAGAGGCTTGATCTTTGGTACAAAAAGCTTTGAGGGCCTGATTCTGAGGGGGTATAGCTGTAGTAGCCTGGTTATGTCTCCCCTAAGTATATTAATGATCATGGTCTGGGCCTCGTCATCTAGATTGTGTGCGGTGGCGATTTTTGTGTATCCGTACTCTCTAGCTATCTCATTCATTCCTCTCCTCCTATATATCCCGCAGTATGTGCATGGAGCTATCTTTATGTTTTTTCTTATTGATAAATCAACCATCTCATCAACACTTAAGCCAGCCATATCCTTGATCTCTATAGAGTGGAAATCTATTCCCCTGTCTCTTGCATATCTCCTTAGCCTATCCAGGTCCTCAGCCCTGTTGTAGCCCTCTATACCTTCAACGACCGTTGCGCAACCCATCTTAGAGGGATCGTATATCTGGCTCAAAACGTCAAGCATTACGAAGCTGTCTTTTCCCCCGGAGACTGCTAGAAGGATCCTATCTCCCTGATCAATCATGCCATACCTCTTAATCTCTCTCTGAACCCTCTCAACAATATCGTTGAAAAAGCACTGCTCACACAGCTTTCTGCTCGTATGGTTCTGAAGTATTTTCGCCCTCCTAACTCCACATGCGCTGCACAACATAATTCCTAGACCCGGCTTACTGGATTACTCTAGCTGTTTCTTTATCTTACTATTCCTTATAATGTGTTATTAGTTATAGGGAATATATTGGTATTGATAGTGGTTGATTTATGATTGTTGATAGAGACCTGTGGTTTCGGGAGAGGGATAGGTTCTATAGCAGGATGATTGAGGATCTATATATAGGCTACCTTGATCATGGGATTCTAGATCTTCTAAAAATGATCTTTAGACTGGAGGGAGTCTTCCCAAAGAGCTCCTGCACTGGGAGAATCACCATTGTGGATTCCCAGTATCCCTGGAGAAGAAGGGGCTCCAGCATTGTCTATAAATCCCATTACGGGTTGTCAGGAAGCGATCTATTATATATCATCGGGAAGAAACCCCTATATAGATACTGGATAACCGTGTCCGGCCCCATAATGCATCTTTCATGCGTAAATCTGAAGACGGCACATAAAATGCTTAGGCTGGCTAGGGATGCAGGCTTTAAGCACAGCGGTATATTTAGCTTGGGTAGGAAGGGGATAACTGTTGAGTTGATTTCTGGGGTATCGATGATCAGTATTCTGAGGGATGGGGAGGAGATATATATCGATCTTGACCGTATAGACGAGTATGTCTCCAGGGTTAACGACGTGCTGAGGCAGGGGAGATCTAGGCTGTACGAGCTTAAAAATGCCATATTGAAACATATACGTGGTGAATCCAATGGGTAATCTAACTTCTGAAAAGATTAGGGATTACCTGGTTGATGTCCTCAAAAACATTGTTGCTATCCCAACGGTTAATCCTCCCGGAAAAAACTATGGTGATGCCGCAAGGTATCTGGCTGATAGATTAAGGGATAACGGCTTCGACGTTGATCTTATAGAGGTTCCCGAGGAGTATCTAGATAAGCACTATCCATACTCCCCACAGCATAGAGGGCATAAAAGAGTGATTGTCTACGCCAAGAGCGGGAAGGGGACCCCCAAAATACACTTCAACGGGCACTACGATGTTGTTCCGCCTGGTAGTGGCTGGTCTAGAGATCCTTTCAGCCCTACTGTGGAAGGTGATAGAGTCTATGGGAGAGGCTCCACAGATATGAAGGGTGGGATAGCGTCTATAGTTGGGTTAACCAGGCTAATCTATCTTGGGTATGCTGAGCCCAAATACACTGTAGAGATATCGTTTGTTCCGGACGAGGAGTCCGGCGGTATAGGAGCAAAGTATCTTGTTGAGGAGGTTGGTGTGAAGCCGGATCACGTTATTATTGGTGAGCCATCGACAAGTAGGGGGATAGTTATAGGCCATAAGGGCCTTGTTAGGGGTACAGTTACGGTTCACGGTAAGCAGGTTCACGGCAGCGTTCCTTGGTTCGGTGAAAACGCGTTTGTTAAGGCATCGAAGCTTGTTTCAGCTTTTATAGATGACTACGAGAAGGTTTTATCCTCCAGAAAAACAAGATACCCTGTAAAACGGGCTGAGGGTGCCTCACCAACCATAAATCTGGGGGGATTCGCCGAGTCTCTGGCTAGAAAAGACAATACTGTTCCTGGCGAGTTTGTGTTCAGCTATGATAGGAGGGTTATACCTGAGGAGAATATTGATGACGTTATAGAGGAGCTGAAGAGGCATATAGATCAAGCTGCAAGAAGGGTTGGTGCTAGATACAGCTTTAGTGTTTTGAGCGCTGTTCCCGCATCAGTTACTCCTGTAGACTCTAGGATAGTTGAGACTACCAAGGAGTGCGTGATTAACAGGCTTAATCTGGAGCCGTCTATATATATGAGCTTCGGCAGGAACGATGCTGTGTACTTTAGATCTGTGGGGTCTTACGTGATAAACTACGGCCCTGGAGTTGAGGGTGTGGCCCATATGCCCGACGAGTATAACAGCGTTGACGAGCTTGTCAGGGTGACTGAGATATATAAGTGTGTTGTAGAGAATATTTGAGCGGTACATACCTAAATTGGCTGGTATAGTAAGGAGGATCGCATCTAGAGTTTTGGGTGAGGATGCGGCTAAAAAGATCTATGGAGGCATGGATGTGGTTGGGGATATAGCTATAATTAGAAAACCCGTAGACTTTAACGATATAGATGTCTTTAGAAGGCTTGGAGAAGAGATAATCAGAAGCGTTAAGTATATAAGATCTGTATGGCTCGCTGTAGCCCCCGTGGAGGGTGAGTATAGGCTAAGAAAACTCATACATCTTGCTGGCGAGAAAAGAACAGAAACAATCTATCGCGAACATGGATGCGTGTTCAAGGTTGATATATCCAGAACCTATATATCTCCTAGATTGAGCTTCGAGCATATCAGGGTAGCCAAGCTGGTTAACGAGGGTGAGACCGTTATCAACATGTTTGCGGGTGTTGGCTTATTCTCGATTATTATAGCTAGGCATGCCAGACCCAGAAAGGTTATTTCTATAGATATCAATCCAGACGCCTACAGGCTTATGGTGGAGAATGTATCGCTGAACAGAGTTGAGGGTGTCGTTGAGCCCGTGTTGGGTGATGCCCTCAAAATAATTGATCTATATAGAGGTTCTGCAGAAAGGATCCTTCTACCACTCCCCGAGCTTGCTCTTGAAGCGCTACCTAAGGCTGTTGACTCGCTAAGGGGTGAGGGATTTATTCACGTGTATGATTTCGTTAGAGCCAACGATAAGAAGGCCGCCCTGGATGAGGCATCTAGGAAATACGCTGGAGCGCTTGAAGAGAGCAGTCATGTGGATGCCTTCAATATAACCTATGGGCGTGTTGTTAGGAGTGTTGGGCCGAGAAGATACCAGGTGGTTTTGGATATATGGGTGAGGAAGAGCTAAAGATCGCTAGCTCTATGGTTAAGCCTATATATGGATTGTCTTTCTTTAGTGTTGACTATAGCGGTATTGTATACTCGATCGTGTTTGACTATATGGATCCTTTAGGATACTATAGAAGGATCACTGAGGAACAGAGGCTTTTTCACGAAGAGATCGAGAAGCTCTATTTCAATATGCAGAACGAGCTTGACGGTGAGGTAGTTAGGATTAATGGTCGTGATGTTAGGCCGTTGGTTCTGAATGTTGATATAGGATTTAGGTCTGATTATAGGTATCCATACATTATCTTCAATATATCTATACCCATAAAGCTTCTTAAGGGTAGAAACATCTATGAGAATATCTATGAGGGTGTTGTTGCGGAGTATCCCTATGTATCCTACTGGATTTTTCCTGTTGGATCAAAGATCATTGAGGCCGACCTATCGGGTAGCGTGTTCATAAACAGCAATGTGGTGGGAGTAAGGGTCGATAAAGGAACGCGTATTAAAGGGTATGAAAAACTTGTTTTTGAGATACCATGAGTGATTGTTGTAAAACTTATATCTATTAATTTAATTAATTTTATTTAGCATAAGTTGTGTTGCCTGCTGTGTTAGCCATGACGGATCCTGCTGTTACTTGGCTTAATGAGATAGCCTCTAAATGGCAGGAGGTTTGGAGGGAGAGAAAGGTCTATATGTCTGATCCAAGTGATAAATCCAAGTTCTATATTACTGCTGCCTTTCCCTACCCTAATAGCCCGATACATATTGGGAATAGCAGAAGCTTCATAACCGCGGATTTCATAGCTAGGTTCTATAGGCTTAAGGGATACAACACCCTCTACCCCATGGGTTTCCACTATACGGGGACCCCAATACTGACTATGGCTGAATCTATAGCTTCGGGCGATAAAGAGCTGTATAGCTTGTTTGTAGATCTCTATGACGTGCCTCCAGATGAAGTATCTAACATGAAGGAGCCCCTGTATCTAGCTAGATACTTCCATAGGGTATCTAAGGAGTCTATGATTAGGCTGGGTCTATCGATCGATTGGAGAAGGGAGTTCACAACTGTTGATCCACTATTCAGCACCTTCATTAAATGGCAGTTTAACGAGCTGAAGAAGAAAGGATACCTAATCAAGGGAAGCTATCCTGTGGGGTGGTGTCCTAAACACAACATGCCTGTTGGCGGCCACGATACTAAGGACGATAAAGATCCTGAAATAGACTCGTTCACACTGATTCTGTTCAATTCTGTGGATGGCGAATATGTCTTTCCTGCTGCAACTTTAAGGCCTGAAACTATATTTGGTGTCACCAATATATGGATCAATCCTGGTGCAAGATACGTTAAAGTAATGGTTGATGGCTCTGTATGGATTGTGTCGTACGATAGCTACACTAAGCTCAAGTACCAGAAAAAGGACATCAAGCTTGTCGGGGATATAGATCCAGGGACCCTCATAGGTAGATTTGTTGTCAATCCGGTTACTGGTGAGGAGATCCAGGTTATAGGTGCGGATTTTGTTGAGCCGGAGTTCGGTACTGGTATAGTTATGAGTGTGCCCTCCCACTCGCCTGACGACTATCTTGCTCTATCTACAATAGATAGAGATAGATTCAGAGTATTGGAGCCTAGACCATTGATTGAGGTGCGCCACACGATACCCAAGGATACTCTAGCGTCTAAGTGGATCCTTGATAAGTATGGGGTTAAGAGTTTTAGGGATAGGAGTAGGCTTGAGAAGGCTGTTAAGGAGCTTTATAGCTTGGAGTTTAATTCGGGTACAATGATTCATGGGATCAGCAAATATATCAGGAGCGATATTGAGGGGGCTAGGTATCTAAAGGCGTTTGTTAAGGGTTGGATTGAGGGGAGACCCGTTGCTGAGGCCAGAGAAAACATTATTAAATTGTTGAAGCTGACTGGTAGCGGTGATACTATATATGAGATCATAAATAAACCCGTCTACTGTAGGTGTGGTACTGAAATTGTCGTTAAGATTCTTGAGGATCAGTGGTTCATCGACTACGGTAATGAGGAGTGGAAGAGGACGGCTCTCGAGCATGTAGATGCTATGGAGATCTATCCTAGAGAGGCTAAGGATCATATAAAGCTGGTTATAAAATCGTTAAGGGAGAAGCCGTGTGCGAGAACTCGTGGTCTTGGCACGTCTCTTCCGTGGGATCCTTCATGGATCATTGAGAGCTTAAGCGACTCAACGATATATATGGTGTACTATACTGTGGCTCACAAGATCAGGGATCTAGAAGACAGGCTTGTAAAGGACCAGGAGCTGGCCAATAGATTCTGGAGATATATTGTTCACGGAAAGGGCAATCCTAGAGATCTGGCTAAAGCCCTAGGGGTTTCTGAGGGATTCATTAAAGACCTAAGAGAGGAATTCACCTACTGGTACCCGCTTGATGTCAGGGTCGCTGGAAAGGATCTGGCAAACAACCATCTTCCATTCTTCATAATGAACCACATAGCCATACTCCCAAGAGAGCTGTGGCCTAAAGGCATTATAGTCCACGGCTGGGTTCTGAGGGATGGAGATAAGATGTCGAAGAGCAAGAGAAATATACTTCCTGCATTGAGGGCTGTCAACATGTATAGTAGCGATGGCCTAAGGCTGATGTTCGCTATCCAAGCCGAGCTTTCTCAGGATCTTGACTTCAGGAGCGATGAGGCCAGGAAGATACCCTATATACTTAGAGATCTATACAATAATATCGCTAAATTCGCTAAGCACGATATAAAAGACTCAGCCGATTATATAGATAAGATATATTCATCGAAGTTGGCTAGAACACTAAATAAGGCTATAGAAATGCTTGAGGGTGTTAGGGTTAGGGATGCGGCCATAGAGGTGGTATACAACTATCCTAGGCTTCTAAATAGCTATATTGAGAAGACTAAGGAGGTGTATGAAGAGATATATAGCCTTACTGTTGAGTGGACAAAGATTCTGTCTGTTTTCACACCACATATAGCTGAGGAGATATGGAGTGGTGTGTTTGGTAAGTCGTCTAATGTTGTTGTAGAAAAGATAGATATGGATGCTATAGCTAGAAATATCGACTATAGTCTTGAGCTTCAAAATGAGTATATCACTATGGTTAAGAACGATATAAGAGAGATTATATCTCTTATTAAGGCTAAACCCAGAAAGATCTATATATATGTGTCTGAACCATTCGAAATAGACATACTAAGGGATTCTATAAGAATCATAGAGAAGGGTGGATCCTTAAGGGACCTGATAAACAAATACATCGGGGCATACAGCTTGCCTAAGGAGCGGGCATCTCTAAGGCTTAAGAAAATATATCAGCTAGCTTCTGAAATACCTGAAAATATTAGAGAGCTTATATTGAATTCTGGGGCTTTCGATGAGTTTAAGGTGATTTCGGGATATAAGGATCAATTGACTAGAGAGTTCGGTTCCGACGTCGTTATATATAGATCAATGGACGAAAGCGTAAAGGATCTAGGAGGAAAGAAAAAGGATTCCCTGCCTCTGAAGCCAGGTATATATATAGAATTTGAGAAGACAACAATATAGTGTTTATAGTGTTTACCGGGTGCCTGGAGGTCCCTAGATACAAAAACATTTAATTCCATTCAGACAGGTAGAGTCTTTATAAATAGATTCAGCTCATCCTCACTCATAAAGCCCTCGGTCCGCCTGACCTCTCTACCATTTCTGAAGGCTATGGTTGTTGGGACAGCGATTATAGTGTATTTTCTCGATACCCCCTTCACGTCAACTGTGCTTATCTTGGCGAACTTAAAGCCTTTAACGCCCTTCTTAGCGTATGCCTCCACAACTGGTAGATATCTTTTGCATGCTGGACAGGTGGGGTTATAGAAAATCACTATCGAGTTCCCAACCCTTATGAAGTCCTCTAACTCACCTATGCTTTTTAGTTCTTTTACAACTGATTCCCTCGATGAGTTGTCTGAGTCTTGTTTTGTCTTTGTTTTCTCCAGTATGCTCCTGGCTATTCTATCTAGAAGACTGCTGATTTCTTTATCACCCATCCACATCACCTGTATATAGGTTTATTGATGCTACCTTATTTTTACCGATTCCCTATCTAATAAATTAATATTTTGAACTTAAAGCTGTTTCTATATATCGGTGTCTAGCTGTCGATTCTAAACATTATATTTTTGGTTAGGTATTTTTATATCTAGTAATACCCGATATGGTTGAGATGCTATGAGGATCCTACTGATAACCGGCAAGTTAGCCGAGCCTTTAGTTAGGTTGGCTGCTAGGAAATCGTCTGAGGAGCTCGGTGTCGAGGTTGAGGTTGCTGTACTTAATGTACCTGTTGCCGCATTGATGTCATCCTATGATGTGCGTAGATACGTGTCTGATAACTTGAACTATGTTAGGTCTTTTGATCTTATTTTAGTGCCTGGACTGGTGATAGGGGATCTAGATCCCATCAATCGGGAGTTCGGTATCAGATGCTTCAAAGGAAGCAAATATAGTGGGGATATACCAAGAATACTGAGGAAGGTTGTTAAGGAGAATGTTGAGCTTTCCACAGTGAAGCCTGCGGATAAGATAATTAATATTAAGGATGTGGATAGCGAGATGCTCGATAACCTATGGAGAAACTATGAATACTCCTTCACTATAGATGGGCTTAAGATACCATCTAACTCCCCACCGATCCTTATATTCTCGGAATTGAATTTAGAGGGCGATATAGACAATATGGTTAAGCGAGCCAGATATATGGCTAATAATGGAGCAAACCTTATTGTTTTAGGGACACATGTAGGTAGCAATAACCCGGAGCTTGTAGAGAAGGCTGTAAGGTCTTTGAAGCGGAGCGTAGATATACCGATCGGTATTGACTCGCTCAGCCTATCTGAGGTGCTTTCAGCTGTTGAAAATGGTGCTTCTCTAGTGATGAATCTAAGCAGATCATTTATACATTGGGTGGATAAGATAGTAGATATAAACCCAGAAATATCGGCGGTTGTTGTTCCTGAGTCCGCTGGAGATGGTAGTGCTGAGGCCAGGGCATCTAATACCCTTGACGAAATGAAGATTGTTGGTGAGCATGGAATAGATAAGATAATACTGGACCCGGTTATATCACCACCCTTATTCGGTTCTCTAGCCTCTATCTATGCGCTAGCCATTCTAAAGCATAAAGCACCTAAGATCCCAACACTGCTTAGCGCCGCAAATATAGTTGAGATGATCGATGCAGATTCAATCGGCATAAATGCCTATCTAACCTCTATAGCCCTGGAGGTTGGTTCCTCTATTATTCTGGCAACTGAGGATAGCTGGAAGACTTGGGGTTCTGTTAGAGAGATCTCTATATCAAGGGATATGGTGCTGAAAGCCTATATCAGGAAATCTCCTCCCCAGGATCTGGATACCGATCTTCTTATAGCTAAAAGCAAGAACCCCATTGAGAAGGTGGAGATCGAGTTTAAGAACGATGTATTGGTTGATAGATACGTTCCCCCCTCCAGAATGGATTCTAATAGATTCTTTGTTATCCAGATAGATCCTTATGAAGGTTTTCTGGAAGTATATGTTTTTAGGGGAGACAGAAATAAAGCAACCTATAGGGTAAGAGGTAGAGATCCTAAAAGCGTGGGTAGGGTTGCCTTAAAACTTTCCGGCGTGTCGGATCCAGAACACGCTCTCTATCTGGGCTATGAATTATCTAAGGCTCATGAGGCGTTAAAAAGCGGAAAAAGCTATATACAGGATAATAGCTAGCTACCCTATATCCACCCTCTAAGCTTCATGGCTTCAACAACTTTTTCCACAGCTAGTGCCTGAGCGGCTGTTCTAGGATCTATATCTTTCTTCCTCGACCAATAGCTATAGTGCTCGTTGAATGCGCTAATCATTTTCTCCTCCAGCTTTCTACGTGCCTCCTCCTCAGTTAGCCAGTTACCCATCCTATTGTTGGCCCACTCTATCCAGCTCATCGTTACTCCTCCAGCATTAGCTAAGATGTCGGGTATCACGTATATCCCTCTTTCATGAAGGATCTCATCCGCCTTTGGTGTTGTTGGCCCGTTAGCTCCTTCAGCTATAACTTTAGCCTTTATTTGGGGCGCGTTTCTTTCTGTGATAACGTTTTCTAGGGCAGCAGGAATCAGTATGTCTGTATCCAGTGTTAATAGCTCTTCGTTTGATATTCTTTTTGCGTCGCCATAGTATATTACCGATCCCTTATCTCTCTTTACTTGGAAGAGTTTTTCTACATCTAAGCCCTTCTCGCTGTACACACCGCCTTTTGAGTCGCTGACAGCAATGATCTTTGCTCCCCACTCACTTAGGAATTTTGCCGCGTAAGACCCCACGTTGCCGAATCCCTGGATCGCAACTTTAAGATCCCTTATACCTCCAATTAGCCTTTTAGCTGCTTCCCTAGCCGTTATAGCTACGCCCAAACCCGTCGATATTATTCTTGTATACATACCCCCTAGAAGAGTAGGCTTACTGGTTACAACACCATATATGTTGTATCCGGTAACTTTATAGTATTCATCTATAAACCATGCCATTACCTGTGAGTCTGTGTATACATCTGGAGCCGGGATGTCTAGATCTATACCCACAAACTTTGAGAGCGCTGCAAAATAGTTCCTGCTCAGCTCCTGCAGCTCTCTGTGGGATAGTTTTCTCGGATCAACCTTAATACCGCCCTTACCCCCGCCATAAGGTAATCCAAGCAGAGCTGTTTTCCATGTCATCCACATCGATAGGGCCATAACTTCGTTCATCGTTACATTGGGATGATATCTAACTCCACCTTTGTAGGGTCCTAAAGCGCTATTATGCTGGCTTCTCCACCCTATAAAAACGGCTGTCTTACCATTATCCATTTTGACTGGAACCTTAACCTGGATTACCCTTTCGGGTGTTTTCAGCATGTCAAATACGTACTCATCTAGACCAAGATAGTCTATAACTCTTTTCAATTGTTTAACGGCAACACTATAGGGATCTTCAAAATTATTGTTCAAAACTATTCACCATAACCTAAAATCCATAAGAGCTTATATTGTAACTCTTTTACATTATAAACCAGATCTATATAAGGTCGATAATATTTTAATCCTCCATAACTATAATATTTATTGAAGCCGGGTCGTCTAGCGGCCAAGGATGCGGGGCTCTGGACAGCCGCCACCGCCTCCCCATATATTATACACAATCCTCCAGCTCTTGATGTTGAGAAGAGGGTCTCATGATATGTATAGATGATTGGTGCTGGAAATGCTGAATTCTCATAATAATTCTATCTTGACTCGAGCAACTCTAGATCTTAAAAGACACCTTGAGAGAATAGGGCTAAACGTGGTATCTATAAGGAGTGGTAGATTAAGGGGGCTATATGTATTAGGTGTTAGGGCCCAATATAGGGTTTACGATGTAAGCTGCTTCTATGGAAGAGACATATATACTCCTTGGTTTGAGATCCATCCCTTTTCCAGAATTGATAGCTATAGTAGAAGTCAAATACTCTCTGATCTCGAAAAAATCGTCTGGGGATTCTCAGAGTTTTTTAATCGAACCGGTAAGGCTATGGTACCTTATCTCTGGGATGATATAACGGTTAGAGTGCTGGATCATGGTTACCCTGAGGAGTCAAGCGATCTTGGCTATATTCTTGTGAAATACGGCTACTATCTATTAACTAACATGTACTATCCCGAAGGCTTCTATGAGGGGTCCCCAAAAATTGTGGGAGAGGGCTTACCTGAGGATCCTAATAAATGGTATG
>WANO01000033.1 GCA_015521765.1 Desulfurococcales archaeon | reverse complement strand
TGCTCCGCCCTGTTGTTTACACTCTTTTTTCTAATAGCTATTATTGAGCATGAGACATCGATCCCGTTGACCAGGTCAGGGAGTATGGCTGTTTCCCCACCCAGTACCGCGATCCCGTTCTCTATAGATGCCTTGGCAACACCCTCCATCACCCTCCTGTATGCATTGATATTGGGCTTGTCTACGGATATATAGACTCCTAGAGCCACGGGCTTCAGTCCCTCGCATGCAACATCGTTTATATTTGCTGTAACGCAGTCCCATCCTATTATTTCGTATTTATTGAATCTCGATGCAAGTATGCTTTTTGTGCCTACACCATCTATATGTATCGATAGATCGGCTCCACCTATATTTATTGTCGCCGCATAACCCCCTAAACCCTTGGTCTCGATCCCTATCTCCATATTCACCTTTCTGGATATATCTAATGCGATCTTATGCATCTCTTTATGGAGATCTAGATCCACACCAGCTCTGGAATAGCTCCACTTCACCTATCTGCACCCATTAATTTCAGTATTCTTAAAGCTAGGTAGGCTGCGTTCTCAGCGTTATCAATCCCTACCGTGGCTACAGGAACCCCTTTAGGCATTTGAACTATGCTTAGCAAAGAGTCTAGACCACCTAGCTTAACGTTGAGGGGGACCCCTATAACCGGCTTATCTGTTCTCGATGCTATAAATCCCGGCAGGTGTGCTGCTAGCCCGGCCATCGCTATATATATTTTTGCCCTGCTCGATCTGATATACTCCTCCAGCTCCAGAGGGTTCCTATGTGCGCTCAGCACCTTTATATCGATCGACACGCCATTTTCCCTTAATATCTTACCAGCTTTCTCGGCGTATTCAAGATCTCTTTTGCTACCAACTATTATGGCTACATCTATATCCTCCATACCCATACTACACACCCTATCTAAGGGGTTATCTTGAGTGTTTCAGCAGCCATTCTTGCTTTCCGTCTAGCCTCCTCTATGCTGGATCCTCTAGCTATAGCGACAGCCATTCTCCTACCTCTATATGTTTTCGGTTTGCCAAAGATTCTTAACTCGAGATCATCGATTGCCAGAACCCTAGATAGCCCTTGATACCTTGGCGAGTCCAGGTTCTCGTGGTCCGTATATATCGCGTGGCTTGCTGCTGGCGAAACTATTTTTATGCTTGGTATAGGTAGGTTTAGGGCTGCTCTAAGATGGAGAGCAAACTCGCTTAGATTTTGAGAGGCTATGGTCACCAACCCGGTATCGTGGGGTCTTGGAGCTACTTCGCTAACCAGTATGTCTCCCTTTCTAGTTATGAAGATCTCAACACCATATACTCCTAAACCGCCAAGCGAGCTAGCTATCTTCTCCGCGTAGCTTTTAGCCTGATCCAGTTCTTTTCTAGATCTTGTGGATGGCTGCCATGATTCTATATAGTGGAACTCGCCATATCTCCAATGCTCTATAGGTTCCAAAGTAACTGTTTCAATATCTAGATCTGCATTAACGTACCGCAACGCAAGAACAGTCAGTTCTGTCTCAAGATCGATGTACTCCTCAACTATAACCCTTCTGCTTGAACCTCTACTGTGCGAGATTGAGTATTCATAGATCTCTCTAAACCTATGCTCTGGGATCGGCTCCCTAACCACTATATGGCCGTGTCCGCTACTACTCATTTCGGGCTTAATTATGCATGGATACCCTATCTTTTCACATATTTCCCTAGCCTCATAATAGCTGCTTGCCACACCGTATCTTGTTGTTGGTAGATTCAGCTTCTTTGATATGTATTCCCTCAGATCTATCCTGTTCATAGCTATCTTGACGGCTCTAGCGTTGGGGGCTATTCTGTATCCTTCTTCCTCCAGCTCCATCAAGGCCTCGGTGTTTATCGCCTCGATCTCTGGTATGATTGCGTCTGGATCCTCGTTTCTAGCCACCTTTACTATCGAATCCTTATCCAGCATATCTATAACATATGATTTAGATGCGACATGCATTGCAGGTGCATTGGCGTATCTATCTACAGCTATAACCTCTATACCTAGCTTATGTGCCTCTAAAGCGATCTCCTTGCCCAGCTCACCGCTACCTAACAGCAGTATCTTTGTTGCTGATTTGGATCCTGGGGTGCCTATGGTGTCTCTTATGCGGTTTCTCGCTATAGGTTTATCCATAGATCGGACACCCTACATATCTATAAGGATCTGTACAAAAGATCATTTTCTCTCCTATATCTATAAACCTTCCTGGCTAGTTCAGCCTGCTCTATCCTTTTACTTAGTAGAGTCTTCGATCCTATATCTCTCCTATAGAAGAATCTCCATCCATCAAGAGACTCAACATGGTTTAAGGCTAGATTGGCTTTCTGCGAGGCCTCCTCGATCGAGTCTCCATAGCATGAGACCTCCAACGCTCTAGATCCTGTTGTAAGCATGTTTCCTGAATCATCTATATATACACCTGAATACAGTGTGTAGCATCCTAACCTATCTATTTCTTTCTCGTCTACCTTGATTGGGTGGTCTGTTGCTATAGATCTGTTTCCAGGATACCCTCTAGGCGCTATTGCTTTAACCACTGTAGCTATATCCTCTCTTATCTCTATCTTTGCTTTTGATAGCTTCCTATCTACAGCATATTCAAATAGCTCGAGTATATCTGTCTCTAATATCGGTAGGAGATTAGACACCTCCGGATCACCGAATCTGCTGTAGTACTCAATCACTGTAGGGCCGTATTGAGATGTAATCATCATTTGGGCGGATAAAACGCCTGTATATAGCTCTCCAACGTCTTTTTGGAGCGCATCGATCGTTTTACGTATTATCGATATGCTCTCCTCATACTCGGCTGAGGTTATAAAAGGTAAAAGATATCCTGGCCCTTGAATGCTTCCCATGCCCCCTGTTTCTGGGCCCAGATCCATTTCGAATGCATGTGGATGATCCTGAATTACTGGTAGAGGCAGAACTGTAGATCCGTCGGTTATGGTCATTATTGTGTATTCTACACCCTCCAGTCTTTCCTCTATTAGTATTTTATAGTCTATATCCCTATAGCTGGCCATTATATTTGCCACTATCTCCCTTGCATGCTCTATCCTTGCCTCTCTCTTGGATTCTTTAAGGTATTCTTGAAAGTCCGATATGACCTTCACTCCTTTGCCCCCTGCCTGTCTAGCTGGTTTAAGCACTACATCGCCTGATCTCTTTATGTGGTCTAGGGCCTCATCCAGATCCTTGAATGCGCTATAGCGTACTCTTCCTGGGATCCTATATCTCTCCATTAGGGACCTCATATAGACTTTACTCTTCTCTATCTCTGCTAAGGCTCTAGTTGCTCCAAACACCGGGAAGCCATGGCTTTTTAGTAGGTCTACGTAGCCTTTAAACTGGTATTCTTCTGGCCCAACAATAATTAGGTCTGGGCTTATTTCGTTAGCTATATGAAGGGCTATCTCTGGGTTGAGATCTCTATATGCAATGACTTTTCCGCCTGATCTTTCGGCTACCCTAAGCAGTCCTGGATTTCTATATGTAGCTATATTATAGATCTTGGGATCTCTACTGCTTTGCTGTAGCATTAAGGCTATTGCGTGCTCCCTTGCACCCTCACCAATTATAGCTACCTTCAACTCTAACCCACCTTGAGGGGGTATTTACCTGTGAAGCAGCCTAGGCATGGAGCTAGATTGTATCTCTTGAAGAGTTCCTCTATATCTTCTGTGGTTAACCACGTTACTGTATCTGCCTCGATATATTTTCTTGCTTCATCGTCTGTCGCTTTTGACGAGAGGAGATTTTCTTGGCTTGGGAGGTTAACTCCGTAGGGGCAGTGATACTTGATTTTTGGACTTCCTATCACCACGTGTATCTCTCTCGCTCCAGCCTTGTTTCTTATGATCTTTATTGTGTTTCTTAGGGTTTCTCCACTGACTAGGCTATCGTCTATTAATGCTATGTTTCTGTCTCTATAGATCTTTTTTATTGGGTTCAGCTTCAGCTGTATGCCTATTATTCTCTCTCTAGGGTCGCTTGTTGCTATGGTTCTTATTTTCTGCCCTGTCGCTACAAAGCCGTATTCGATAGGTTTTCTAGTTGCGTTTGAGTATCCTATTGCGTAGGGTATAGCTGTATCTGGGATCCCCACTACAATATCTATATTTTTATGTCTCGATCTGTATCCAAGCAGCTCTCCAAGCTCTCTTCTAAACTCATATATGTTTACACCATCCATCTCGGAGTCTGGTCTGGCTAGATATATGTACTCGAACGAGCACACTGTTCTTTCCGTGTGATTGGTGGTTTTTATAGACTCGAAAATGTCTTGTGCTACATATATCGCTTCTCCTGGATACAGAGATCTTTTAACCTCTCCACCCAAGATCTCTATCGGTGCCGTTTCGGTAGAGACTATAGCTAGATCAAATCCATAACCCCCCAAAGCCAGATGCTTGATTCCTGGATACGATCTATAGGCGAGCATCTCGCCCTTATTAGAGATCATCAATAGCGTGAAGGCACCGGTATGGTCCGTAATTATCTCCTTAAATAGTTCTGGTAGATCTCTCTTAAAGTCTATCTTCCCCATTAATCTATCTCCGATCTCTCTAGCCATACCTCTAATGTGGCCATCAACTATTATAGCTATCTGGAGTCCTTCTCTAGATATCAATATGGACTCCATGCTATCTGTAGATGAGATGGCCCCTATACCGATCCATCCTTTAACTCTGTCTAGCTCTAGATCCTCGAGCTTTCTTGACGCATCGCTCCCCCGGATCGTTATTTTCTTCAGCGAGGCTCCATCACCTATGTATATGTCTATCTTTTCTTTTCCACGATGCTGGAGCGCTAGTAATCCGTACTTTATGAATCTCCCTATATTCCAGACTTTATCGAAAGCAACTACACCGATCAAGCCTGTCATAGCGCTACACCCTTCTATAAAATACCTTTTCTAACCGATCTATATTGAGATCCTTGATAGGGTATCTCCCTGTAAAGCACGCCATGCATAGGGAGCATAGGCCTGTAGCTAGATGGAGGTCCTCGACGTCGAGGTATTTTAAAGAGTCTGCACCTATAATTCTCTCCACATCCTTAATGCTTCTGCCCCCTCCCGCGATCAGCTCTCTCCTTGTTGGGAAATCGATCCCCATGAAGCACGGGTACCTTATTGGAGGGCTAGCTATTCTTACATGTATCTCTCTGGCTCCTTTTCTCCTCAAAATCCTAATTAGCCTCCTTATAGTTGTGCCCCTTATTAGCGAGTCATCCACCAATACTATGTTCTTTCCCGATATGGATGTTCTGATAGGGTTGTATTTGAGGTCTATTATTTGATCCCTTTGAGATGGAGGCATTATGAATCCTCGACCTATATATCTGTTCCTCATCAAGCCCTCGTCTATGGGTATTCCCGTAGCTCTACTGTAGCCTATAGCGGCGCTTCTGCCGCTGTCTGGGACAGGCACTATGATATCTGCATCAATATCATCTCTTCCTCCTAACAGCTCACCCATCCTTATTCTTGCTCTATGCACCTCTACGTTGTTGAACACCGTGTCTGGTCTCGAGAAATATATGTATTCGAATGAGCATGGGGAGTGCCTGGATCGTCTTTCTGCCTTGGTAATCTCTATCGAGGAGCCGTCGAACGAGACGATCTCTCCTGGATAGAGCTCCCTCCATAAATCGATCCCTATCGAGTCCAGAGCTGAGCTCTCTGACGCGGCTATAAAGCTGTTCCCATCATAGGAGTAGGCTAGGGGTTTGAATCCATATGTATCTTTAGCCAATACTATTCTCGGCTCGTTGCTTAATAGGGCTAGGCTGTAGCTACCTCTAACTATATAGGGAAGCTGCTTCACTGCCTCAACGAGGTCTCGGTAATCCCTATATAGAGCCTTAATGAGCTCAACAAGCACGGATGTATCGCTTCTATAGCTCTTCTTCAGAAGATCTCTAGATATATCCATATAATTTATTATATTACCATTAAAGGCCAACGCAAAACGCATTTCACCTTCCTTAACCACCACGGGCTGCGATCCTTCACCATATATATAGCTACCTGTAGTAGAGTACCTAACATGCCCTATAGCGTAATCCGAAAACACCCCATCTATAGCCAGCCGATTCAGTAGCTGATGCACGTATCCTGGAGCCACAACACTCTTTACCTCACCGCCTTCTGTAGCCACAGCAATACCCGCCGACTCCTGCCCCCTATGCTGTAGCTCTATAAGCAGGTTATAGACGTATCTCACAGCGTTTCTCGCTACATAAGCTGAAGCGATCCCACACAATCCAGATCTACCTGAATCAATTTTTAACATATTTAACATAAATCTGTAAAATATTGAGATATAAACACAAAATAATCACCATAATTTATACATCAATATGCTAATTAATTAAGCATATAAAAAGATTACGTCCTCAAGCTGAAGATATCTAAACATGTTTATGTTAAAGTATTATCCATTAAATGGTGAAAACTATTTGTTGCTAAAATCTTTAAATTCAACACCCATATAGGATTCGTTAAAGCTAATAGATTCTTGGATAGAGTTCTAAAGTTTTAATCTATTTATTTCTATTCTTAGGATGAATATCTTAGAGATTAAGTCTATA
>WANO01000032.1 GCA_015521765.1 Desulfurococcales archaeon | reverse complement strand
CCTGTCTCGTGGCTCGGAGATGTGTATAAGAGACAGCAGTAAAAGGGGTGATGAAACCAGCACCTGGAATATAAGCTGATTGATGGTGAAAGAGGATGGCTCTGACAAGTATACATGGTAATAGATACATTATCATAGGAGTTGTCCATCTCCCTCCTCTCCCTGGCTCACCACGTGGTAATAACAATAGCATGGAGGAGCTGATAGAGAGAGCAGTAAAGGATGCACAAAAGCTAGAAGAGGGAGGAGTCGATGCAGTAATTATTGAGAATTATGGTGATAAACCATACAGGCCACGTATAAGAAACGCGTTGACTATAGCAGCAATGAGTGTCATTGTATCTGAAGTTAAAAGAGCAGTCTCAATACCTATTGGTGTAAACTTGTTGAGGAATTCTGGACCAGAAGCATTAGCAATAGCCTATGCAGCATTAGCAGAATTTATACGGGTGAATGCCTATTGTGAGACAAGAATTGCGCCAGAAGGAGTACTAAAGCCAGTTATGTATGAAATTGAGGCTATAAGGCAAACATTAGGACGACATATTGCAGTCTTTGCCGATATTGATGTGAAGCATAGTTTACCTTCTACACCACACTATGATCCCATAATAGCTGCAAAGGAGTGCGTAGAAAGAGGCTATCCCGATGCTCTCATAGTAACAGGGCCACGCACCGGAGAAGCCCCAGCACCAGGCTACGTGGCCGCCATCAAGAGTGCTGTTCCAATACCGGTCTTTGTTGGTAGTGGTGTTACATTAGAAAATATCCGCGCATATATAGAGGTAAGTGATGGCGCTATCATAGGATCTTTCTTTAAGCGGGATGGACGTGCTGAGAATGAGGTCGAACTCGAGAGGGTTAAAAGGCTAATAAGACATGTTTCGGACTACATGGGGAAAAGAAAATAGAATCAGAGCGTTGATTGATTATGGTTACTTTGTTACACCGAATGTTAGGTTAAAGAGGCTACTAAGTTCACTCATTATTTCCTCTTTCTTTTCCTTAACAGCATTTGTGACCTTCTCAAGTACTGTATATGCTCTGCTTGGGACTTTTCCACGGAACCATGTAGCATCCTTGGCCATACCTACACCAAGTTCCTCGTATTTTCGTCCAGTTACTGGATCTTCTTCTCTTTCATTGACAAGTCTATCTATTTCCAGGACGAGTGTGCCTCTCGGCAACATGTAATCACCATAAGGATCGACTAGTTTTAGTACCTGCTTCTTTATCTTGCTAAGACTTCTTATGCCAAGTATCTTGTTCGGTAGCGGCCTAATTTTTGCCACTTGTAGTGCGCCAAGTAGGGCAATTATGCCACTGAGGTCGCTGAAGGGCTCATACCAGGGTCTACCCTTCCCTCCTGCTGGAATGTTTTCAACTGCTGCACGAAGTAGAGCTTGCCCACTAAGAACGAGATTATAGGCTGAGGCTTTCTTGAACCTTTCATCAAGTGCAATGTCTACAACGCTTTCTACCTCATTACCAACAAATAGTGCATGGCGTGCTGGAGTGTCAAATACTATACCCATGTATAGGCTTAGCATTATAGCTGCTTCAGGGCTTTCAGCTGCTTTGAAAACAGTATCGCTTAGAATAGTTCTTACAACAGCTACGTCGTTGAGTCTCCGTGGAGCCTCTGTATAGGCTATCACTCTTATAACGCCAAAGGCTTGAAGCATTCTGAGATAGTAAAGTAGATCGCCCATACCAAAATTCTTTAGAGCAACATATTTCTCACCAAGCATTTCAACTCTGACAACACCACCAACGATATTGCTTACACGTTTAGGTTCCTCTCCCGGAGCTGCCGCACCCGACAGAATATCCTTATAGAATTCTATTAAACCAGCAATCCCACCAAGCTTACCTTGTGCAGCAGCTGCTAACTCTTTGAACCTTCTAGGTACACGTGCTTCAAGGGTTAGAGGAGGTAGCATCATACTCCCACCGCACCACGAGGGTGTAGTATAGTCGGGTAGGAGTTAAAGATTACTCCAATCACATCTAGATACATCCACGTTGCAGCCTCGCTTTCCGTCATGCAAAAGATAATTGAGCAATGCTATAATACACTAGCAGTACACCTGGAGAGACTACTAAGCGGCATAGTAGAGAAATATTCTTACCATAAAGCTTAGTGCGGTAAGGGAGTAGTACGACCTTGCAGCCTAGCAAATTAGCAAGACTATTATCCCTAGTATCAATACGCGGAAACGGAGCTATCCTACTTGGAGAAAACATTGTCGTTGACGGTCATCTTACTCGTGGACTTGTACGTGTAGTAACGCACATACATGCTGATCACGTGGCTAAGCTTGAAGAAAGCATAAAAACTTTTGGATTTATAGCCGGTACCCCACTAACCCTTGAACTAATCCAGGCCATGGGGTATAAAATTCCTCGTGACAAGATCCTACAGTTACCATACAATATAACCATAGATATTGATGGTGACAAACTCACATTGCTACCGTCGAATCACATACCAGGTTCGGCACAAGTAAATGTTGAGACTAGTCATGGATTCCGACTAGGCTATACAAGTGACTTTAAGCAGCCAGGCACACCCGTAATGAGTGATCTCGATGTTCTAGTAATTGATGCAACGTATGGAAGGGAAGAGTGGGTACGGCCATGGCAAAACGAGGTGGAGCATATACTCGTCGACATTGTGAAAGACGGACTAATGCATGGCCCAGTACACATATACGCGTATCATGGCAAGTTACAAGAAGTAATGGTAATACTTAGGAGACATGGTATCGATGCCCCATTTATTGCACCATACAAGGTCTATAAATTAACACAAGTCATGATCAAACATGGGCTCCCAGTCTCGGGCCTCATATTAGAAAAAACAAATGAGGCACTTGAGGCGGTAAGATATGGATGGTATGTCTATTTTGCCCCCATTTCGCAGTGGAGCCTAAACCGTGCATCCGAAAAAGGGAAAATGACGAGGATTCTACTTAGCGGGTGGGAACTTGACGATGCTTATCGAAAGTTAAATGAAAGGGACTGGATAGTATCCTTTAGCGATCATGCAGATTTTCGCCAGCTCTTCGAATACGTGGAGGAATCGAAACCTCGACTACTTATCGTTGACTCTTCAAGGGCGGGAATAGTAGCTGAGGAGTTTGCTAGCAAAGTGAGGCGTAAACTTGGTATTCCAGCAATTGCTTTACCCCCAGTGGTGTGAGGGGTTTAGGATGGGTTTGAATGCTGGCAAAAAGAAACTTGATCATCTTGCATGGTTAGCGCGGGTCAAGATCAGTGATGAAGAAGCCTCAAAACTGTTCGAGGAATTGAATGAATTAAAGGCCCTCGTAGATAAAATACTTGAAACCCGTGTAGATGATGTGCCACCTCTCTATCACCCACTAGACATTAAAGGCAGACTTAGAAGAGATAAACCTGAAGAAAGTCTGGGCAAAAGAGCATTAGAACTAAATGTAAAGCTTGAGAAGGGTTTTGTTAAGGCTCCTCGTACAATCGAGGATTAGCCTACTATGCTCTTAACCAAACGTAGGGCTTGTACTAGTCCTTCGTGGTCACCAGGACAGGAAATTATGATACCATTGAACAAGTCAGTAGCCTCCCCAACAATTTTAGTAAGCTCATTTACCCGGAAGAACGGTTGACCACTAAGGTTCCTAGCTACAAGATCAGCATTCCTACTAGTAGCCACAATGAGGTAGGGATATAGTGCCTTTCTCCTAGTGCGAGCCTCCTTCACAATCTTCCCTATCTTCTCCCCTTTCCCACTATACCTCAAAACAAGGAAAAAATCAAAGCCTTCATTAAGTCTTTTGACCACTTCATTAACTGGATAGCGTAAGCTGATGAGCCCCCCATATTGAAGATGGGGTACATATTTCTTTGCAATACTAAGTACATGTGTAGTCTCAAGTTCTGAATCGCGCCCTAGTCTTGGTGGATCACCACGTAGGAGAACAACCTCATTTATTCCAGCAAGATCAAGACCAACAATAAGGTTAATAACACCATCAAGCATATAGGTATTGAGACGAATATGCGGTATAACAGGTATTCCAAGCCTATCATGTAATAAGACAGCAATAATGCTAGCTGAGCCATAAAAGAGTCCCAGTGGGGCATCGGGTATATCGATTGCGTCAACATACCTGGATATTTGGTTGGCCCGTTCTAGCAGTTTCCTAAGACGCTTTGATGGAGCTAGTTCAGCGATAACCCTAAACACCACTGGCCATCCCCACACCACATGGTGCCTAAGCAACATAGGCGCAGCAAATGGTGGCAGCCTTAAGGGTATAGTTGTATGTTATCGTTCGAGCTAGATATAGAACGTGTATTCCAGGCAATAAAGATACTAGAACAAGAACTCCATAAACTAGCACCCTATAGCCCGACACCTCCAGACCTCATAGGAAAGATCGTGGAAATAATAAGCAGACTACTAAGACCCTTAATGACGAGAAGCCCACAAAACACGGTACTTGAAGCAGGGTGTGGAAAAGGAGACGTAGCGAAGGTGCTAGCAAGGTCGATAAAAGCGTATACAATATGCCTAGAAATAGACTCAGAACTATTAAAACATAGCAAGAACAGAGAGCCTGCACTCGAGCTAGTCAATGCTGATCTAAACCATCCACCATTAAGAAAGATAGACATAACTTATGCATATCTACTGCCAACGGGTCTACAGAAAATCCTAGATACCGTGAAATCTAACATTATTATATCACTAGACTATAAAGCAAGCAGAGAGAATCCTACTAAGACAATAACATTAGGCAATCACCATGAACTACACATCTACGTAAAGAGGTTCTGAACCCAACTCTTCGAGTAACGACCAAAACTCATCGACAGTCCTAATTACACGCAACTCCCTCCCATTAAGCGCGCCCTCAAGTTCTAATAATCGTCGTTTAAACTCAGTACCAAGCGTGAAACCACCAAGACCACGTGAAGACACAACACGGTGGCAAGGTACAATAACAAGATCCTTGTTCATAGCCATAAATCTGCCTATAGCCCTTGGCGAAGTGCCAGTCAGAGATGCAAGAACACCATAGGTAACAGTAAAACCTATAGGTACGCACATGAGTAGCATATACACTATTTCTTTCAGTGAACTGCTGGACAAAGGATCAGCACCATGAGGAGAAGTGGTGGGCCCGGGGGGATTTGAACCCCCGACCACCCGGTTATGAGCCGGGCGCTCTACCGGGCTGAGCTACGGGCCCATCCATATACATCTTATATGTTTGGACTTTTAAATATTTCTTGTTTCTAGTCGTTTTCTTGATCTTTGGTTCTTTTTAGTCTAACTACTGCGGGCAGTTCCTTATAGTTTACTGTGGTTAAGAATCCAGCTATGTCCCTTATTGGTTCTCCTGGATCTGCGAAAATCAGCTTCACCCCTTCTGAGGTGAAGTACTTTATGCTTGTCATGCATGCTCCCCCGGCAACTATTAGGTCGACGTCGTTTAGGAGTGTTTCTTTTAGTTTTCTATATTTCTCGACGCCGTGTAGCCCTCTGAATTCATGTAGTCTTCTAGCTAGTTCTGGGTGGATTGCTTCTGGCATGTCTTGATCGTGGCTGTGGTGCATATGGTGATCCAGGTCCGGTATGAATCCCAGCGGGTTCTCTCTGAGCTCGACTGGCTGCACCTCGTTTGGATCTATATCTAGAATTATGAAGTGGGTGTTGTGGGCAAAATGGCCCTCCCCTATCCTCTCGCCATCGTTGGTGGCTATAGCCACCCTGATTTTATTTTTCTCCATCATTTCATCACCGTATCAGATTATTAATGTTTAGGGGATACTTAAATTATTTAATGATCTTTATCTATATATATCGCCTCGAAACACTTAGAGAGCGAAGAATCTATGTGGCTGGCTATATCGCTGTCAATACCTTTATACAGCAGTATGTATCCTCTATCGCTACACGAATCTCTAAGATGCTCTATAGCTTCATCGCTGTTGGATAGGGTATAGATGTATATTGGTACATCGAAGTTGTATGATATAGCGGTCCTCACATGCTCCGCCCACTCGGCTGTCGGTTTATCCCCCTTGATAAGCAGTATTATAAGTTTTCCCCTTATCCTATACCTGGTCGTCCTGATCGCCTTATCCAGCAGATCCTTTCTCTTTTTCAGTGTATCGATATCGATAACCAGATAGCTTCTCATCCGCCGCACCTTATACAGTATCACTAGTATTACTCATATAAAGACAAAAATCATTAGCGTCATCTTTATATCTCTATCCCAGCTATACATCTTTATCTGGAAAGGGTGTTTACCTAAGTTGAATATATGTTTAATCATGGATCTCCTTAAAGCCCTTAATATAGATGTCGATCCACAGAAGCATAGGGATCGAATGATAATCCAGAAAGTCGGATATATAGTTCAAGAAATGCTTGGAACAGACCTATCATACAGCTTCAAGTGGTACACCTATGGCCCCTACTCGAGAAAGCTATCTAAGGAGCTGGGATCGATAGAGCTGTGTAAATCCATAGAAGGGAAGGGCGGATATGTCAATATAGACTCTATACTCTATAAGGGCTTGAAGCAGATACTATCTATATGTAGCGAGATAAACAAACCTATGCACAGATGCCTCGAAATGATAACTTCGCTACACATGATCGCTAATAAGACGTACCCTAAGAGTGAGGATCCGATAAATGATCTCATAAACATAAAGCCATACATGGATAAGCAGGATCTAGAAAAGATCTATAGCAGACTTAAAGCAATGAAATACCTATAGGGAGAAACACATCAACGGCCGTAAATCAAGATCCGGTGCACTCAATAGTCCTTGATTTTAAGTAGATATTGCATAATTATTATTTTAGGGGTTAGGTGCCTGTAGTTGGGTAAAGATAAAAAGATCTACGATGAGATCCACGGATACATACTACTCCCCGAAGACTATGTAAAAATTGTTGATCTGCCGATATTCCAGAGGCTTAGAAGAATAAAGCAGCTGGGTGTAGCACACTACGTGTATCCTGGAGCTATACATAATAGATTCAGCCACAGCCTTGGAGTCTACAGCTTAATGAGTAGGCTAGCCAAAAAGCTTAGCGGCGAAGCATATATAGATAAGGACGATATACCTGTACTCGAGCTAGCCGCACTGCTACACGATATAGGCCACATGCCCTATAGCCACGCTGTAGAGTTATACTACAGCAACTTCGCTAGGTCACGTGGTGAAAGAACATTTACGCATGAGGATCTGAGCTATGCCGTTATACTTAACGACTCAGACCTAAAAGAGGCTCTAAACGATATAGGTATAGATCCCTACGAGGTAGCCCATATAATAAAAGGCAACCATAGGAATCCCCTCTACAACCAGTTATTATCCTCGGATCTCGATGTAGATAGAATGGACTATCTAGTTAGGGACTCCCTACATACAGGAGTTGTGTACGGAGCGATTGATATAGATCGGATTCTCGAGACGCTGACCGTCGATAGCGAATTAAGACTATCCATCTTCAGCAAGGGTCTCATAGCTGTAGAGAACTTCTATATATCTAGACTCCACATGTATCGTGGTGTATACTACCATAAAACCAGCCTGATGTATGAATTAATGGTCGCCCGGATCTGGGAGGCTTTGCTAGATGAAAACAGTGAGCTATCTAAATTGCGTTCGTTTGATGGAATCATCAGCCTCATCAAAAGTGGTGAATTTAGGTATATAGATGACTACTGGGTTCATGGAGTGTTGGCATCGATGATCAGAAATAAAGAGTGCTCGGACTATCTATGCGATCTAGCTGAGATGTTCCTATTTAGGAAAGGATACAAAACCATATTTGATCTAACCCACCTATCGAATAAACACGTTAGCGAGGTCGAGAAGAAGTTTTCTAGATATATAGAACAGCTGGTTGAAAAGATTGAGAAGGAAAATAGCATTAAGGATGCCTATAGATTTATAATTCCATTTGCCGAGTCGATATCTATATATAAGGAGGATGAAGCTATATATGTTGTGGATCAAAACTCAAAAAGATCGATAGAGATCTACGAGTATCCAAGCTCAGTAATAAGAACACTACCGAAGTATCTAATAATAGCTAGAATCTATGCCCACCCCTATTTTAGAAGCACACTTACTGAGTATATAGATAATGAATTAAAGTATCTATATTCAGATCTAACGAAACACCTAGATTAAAATATGGATTAGCTAAATGCATTAGGAAAATGAAAATGCATTCATTAATAAAGTGCCTATTTCTAGATCTCGATCTAACTTTAGTTGATAACGCACGCCAGGTATATATATCATACATAAAGGAGCTCTCCAACTATCTATATGGTGTCAATAATAGATCTTTAGATCATGTTTTAAGCTTTCAAGACTTCATAAAGATCTACTATATAGATCCCGAATACAGCTATTTAATAGAAAATAGCAGGCTATATAATCTATATACTAACCTCCGCCAAAAGATACTTAGTAACAACAAGTTCTTTTGGAGAAACGTGTGGTATAGATACATAATGGATGGGGTCTACGGCAAACCTATGGAGTGCTCCAGAAGCTTCCTAGACTATGCCAGCGGGAGGTACATGACGCTAATAACTACTGGCCGTGAGATCGAGTCGAGATATATTAGAGCTGAACTAGAGCTCTATGGATTCACATCTAAAATGCATAAACTATATTCTGCAGGAGATCTTAGATATAACGCAACTAAGTTAGATCTATATAACCACGTGTTTAAGGAGATCTCTAGATTTAGTATTAAACCACAGAATATAGTGGTTATAAGCGACTCGCCCAGAGACCTGAGGTTTGCTAGAGGCTTTGGGTTCAATACGATCGGTATAGTCAATAACTATAATAAGCATGTAGTCAGCATACTTAGAGATCAGTCTTCACTACCTATATCTAATTCCCTCTGCGGTTTAGTTGATCGATTAGATGATTTTATAGATCACTAACTTATTATTTTTAGAGATAGATTAAATTATAGTTGATTTCAATGACTAAAATGGTTAACGAGATCAATAGCAGATCGCTAAAATATATAGGTGCCCTATACAATGTACTGAACCTTGCCGAATACATAGTTGAGGAGCTTGAGTGTGAAGCAATCTATATCAGGGATGTTGCCTATAGAGATAATCGTGGCCAAATCACATTATACGGTGTGAGCTGCAGGTACGATGAGTATCGTAGTGATCTAGACCGATATATTAAGGATCTTAAGGAGTCCTTCAACATTGATATAGATCTAGTTACCAAAACAGTAGCGGTTGGCAATCCCGGATTAAGTATTGAGGAGCTATACCGTTATATAGCCGATTTAGTAAAGGAAAGCTCCTCAGAGATACTTAAACGCTATGCATATCTAACCGAGGGTAGGAAGGGTATTGAGTACCTGCTACTAATTCTATCAAACGGAAAGGGAGTAGTTCTTGAGGGTGAATACCATAAGGTTGAGATACCGTATATAAAGAATATAGTGGCTACTGTGCACACACATCCGAGCGGATATTGCCTGCCGTCCAGGCAGGATATTGAGACATGCTTACTGCATATGGGTGATGGCGGTTTGCTATGTGGCGTCGTAACGGTATCATGCGACTTCTATATATACCTAACTAATGTGCTTGATGAGGACTCGTTCAGGTCTATGATGAAGATAGTTAACGGCTACGATAGATTTGTTTCAGAAATAATTAGAAAACTGAATAATAGAGAATCAAATATACTAGCTAAAGCGGGAAATATAGTGTTTGAAGTTACCGGACCGCATTTTGGCTATTAACTTTTTAAGCCTATATGATATTAAATAACGCTTGGATAATAACTATGGGAGAAAGAGCATTGGAAGCTGAAACCGATGCCGCTGATGAAAATAGCGCGGAGGATGTGATTGTCGGTAAACATGTATATGGCAATCTATATGGTATAGAAAGAAAGATCTTGGAGGACGAGGAATTCCTTAGGCGAACAGTTCTAGAGGCTGTCGCCCAATCTAATATGACGCTTATAGAGATCAAGTCGTGGAGAATTGGAGGAAAAAAGGGAGGGGTATCTGTGATAGCCTTAGTGAATGAGAGCCATATAGCGCTTCACACCTGGGTTGAGTATTCCTATGCAACTCTAGATGTATATACGTGTGGGGAGCACTCCGATCCGTGGAAAGGATTCAACTATATAATCGAGAGGCTCAGGCCCAAGTTCCATACAGCGCACTATATAGATAGGACCCAGAGTAAAGAGCTCAAATCATTTTTGAAGACGTAATGTGGCTAGATGGCTATCTTTCTTTATAGCTCATTTTACTCTTCATAACCTCCAGCCTATATAAATGATCTGCGAATTCGGGATCCTTTATACCTAGGCTGGAAACAACCTTTTTTATTGTCTCCTCATTCAATGATCCATAGAGCTTCTGCGAAAGCTCCCTGACAACCTCACCGTATTCCCATGGAAACACTATCCATTCATCTGACTTACAGCAGTAGTAGTCAGGCACAAGTAGGGTTCTGGATTTTACATATAAGCATGCTGTCCTAACCTCTTTAGCTCCGTAGAGCTTGGAGGCCTCTATAGCTGTTTGGAGAGTCCTTCCGCTATCTGAAACATCGTCTACTATAAGTATCCTTCTGTCCCGAACAGATATTGTTGGCGGGATAGTTAGCAGGGGTCTCTCTCTCACCTCACCTATGCTCTTGTAGAACTTTATACCGATACCGCTCACCTCATCTATACCTATATAGTCGGCTAGTATTCGAGCTATAATCCATCCATTCCTAAATATACCGACGATAAGCTCCGGGTAGTAGCCATTCTCTATTATTATTTTCGAGAGCTTCTTGATGCCTCTATCAACATCGTTCCAGGTTAACACCAGGAACCTCAAGGCCTCACCCTATATTTGATGTATCCTGTGGTTAATTTTACATAAATAATATATATAGGCTCTATAGATCTATAGAAACATCCTAACCCATATATTAACAGTGTTGATTTAATTAAAGCTCATATTTGCCATATAGATCACTATAGATGTGGAACCTTTGATAACCAACCTAAGCTGGGCAACACCCATAGATGTAAAGGAGATGAGGGCTATAGAGCTGAACTCAGAGTTTCTTGGAGTCAGCACATTGATGCTTATGGAGAATGCAGGCAGATCTGTAGCCGAGGTAATCTCAAGTAGGGTCCCTAAAGACCACAGCATACTGATCGTTGCTGGAAAGGGAGGGAAAGCAGGTGACGGATTTGCCGCAGCTAGACACCTAGATCTTATGGGGTTCAATGTAGCCATAGCCCTTCTGTATCCTGAAGATAGCATTAAGCATAGAGATGCTGTAGCCAATCTAAATATAATAAAAAATGGAACCGATGTTGATGTGGTTGAGTACGATTCTGGACTTATAGGGAGATTCAATGTGATTGTAGATTCTATCCTAGGCATAGGTATTAGAGGCGCTGTAAGGGGGGTAGCTAAAGAAGCGATAGACACGATCAATAATAATAGACCGGGTAGGCTAATAGTATCCATCGACGCACCTTCAGGAATAGACCCAAATACAGGAGAGGTTTTAGGTGTAGCCGTGAAAGCCGATATAACAGTAACCCTGCATGCACCAAAGAAAGGACTTATAGATAATCCGTATGTAGGTGAGTTAATTGTAGCCGATATAGGGGTCCCTAAAAAAGCCACAACACACGTGGGGCCTGGAGACGTGGTATTTAGGGTAAGGAGAAAGGCTAGGAAATCTAGAAAGGGTGATTATGGTAGAACCCTTGTTATAGCTGGATCCGAGAAATACTACGGCGCCCCATGGATTAGCGCGCTGGCGTCGTGGGCGTCCGGAACAGATCTCGTATATCTAGCGGCTCCAAAGCCCGTGGCTGAAGAGAGGTTTTCTCCCGAGATCATTGTTGTTGAGTTGCCTGAGAGCGTTTTGGTTGATGATCATTTCGATATGTTGAAGCCATATATCGAGAAGGCTTCAAGCATATTGGTTGGGCCTGGAATAGGTTTAGAGAGGGAAACGGAGAGACTTGTGGCTAGGGTTATAGCTTACGCGATAAACGGCGGTAAGCCTATAGTTATAGATGCAGATGCTCTAAAGATGCTGCCTGGAATTCTGCAAAAATACGGCGATCTAAAAGGTAAAGCCATATTAACACCGCATCTAGGTGAAGCATCACATATAACTGGTTCAGACATAGAGGATAGCTATGAATCTAGGAAAATGATTGCGGAGAGGATAGCTAGGGAGGCGAAATCGATCACTATACTTAAGGGATATATAGATTTTATATGCAACCCGGAAGGTGTATGTAAGGAGAGATCTCTATTCGGCTCACCCGATATGACTAGAGGAGGCACGGGAGACGTGTTAGCCGGGTTGGTTGCCGGATTAGTTAATAGATGCAGTGATCTGTTTGATGCCGCTCTCTCAGGGGTATATATCAATGCGGCTGCCGGGGTCCTCGCGTTAAAGAGGTTCGGCCATTCATCACCGTTGAAGTTGATTGAGCTGATACCGAAGATTCTCGTTGAGCCTCCTCTGAAACTTGAGGATCTTATATAACGGTATAATTATGTATTTTTATCCTATAATGCCTATAGAGAATATAGCTATGAGCAGAGAGATAACCATTATATCGAGCTTCACTAAAGATCTCTTTATAGATAGCGAAGGAAAAGTAGAGGAGAAGCTTGGTGGACCGGCTTTCTATGCGAGTGTAGCTCTAGAGTCTCTAGGTGGAAGCTATACTATAGTATGTTCACCTTCGAGAAGCATAATTGATCTTATAAATATCAGGTATCCAAAAATAGCTTCAAAAATAAGATCTGTCAGTAATTGCAAACGCGACTTCACATTTATCCATAGATACTCTGATAGCGGTGACAGAGAGTCTAAACTTGTGTCGAAGGGATGTAACGTGTCTCTGCCCAGGGAGCTTTTTTCAGGAAACGAATGGGTGATTGTATCTCCAGTAATGAGTGAAATACCCATTGAATTCGTGAAAAAGATATCCAGTAGCGTGGATGGCATCTCCCTAGATGTTCAGGGATTCATAAGGGAATCCGGGAGATCGGGAGCTGTAAGGACTAAGCCCCAGACTATAAAGTCGCTGAAGCAGATTGGCAACATAAATATTATTCACGCAAGCTATGAAGAGGTATCCTATCTAAGTAAAGATCCTAAGGAAACCCTCATAGATATAGCTCTAAACACGAATTCGCGGGTAACGGCATTAACCCACGGTAAGAAAGGTTCCTATATAGGTCTTTATAGGGAAAGCAGAAAGATTATTGAGATATACTATATACCAGCATATGTCAAGGAGTCTCCCAACGAAGATCCTACAGGGTGCGGAGATATATATCTAGCTACACTCACACACTATATAGTTAATGGCATGAACCCCATAGATGCTGGGTTGATGGCGTCGATCGTAGCTGGAATAAGAGCACATAGCGGGCTACCCACCACGATTGATTCCGGATTACTGAGGGATACGTATCTCGCGTTGAGGAGATCCGTAAGAAGCCTCGGGGAGTACGGCCTATAGTATTTCCAGAATGCCATAGAGGTCCCTTACCTTAACCACATTCACTCTAGGCTTCTCAATCCAAGATAGCTTCAGGGGCAGTGGTGGGTTAAAAACGTGGTTAACTAGAATTAGCCTTCCCTTAAATTCCTCAGCTAATCCATCTAGCTTATTTAGATTTTGAGTCTTGTCATCGATATATACTATTGTATCGTATCCTCTCGCGGCAAGCTCAAGGATACCGTGTTTAAGAGACCTGTACCTCGACTCGCACCCGTATATGATTACATCTCTAAACATGCTGATCGATATACCGCTTTTTATAATCCTCAAATGCTTCGCTTCGCTACTAGTATCGCAGCCGCATAGAATGTAGCTATCTATATCTCCATGCTTCTCTTTAAGCTTCTCTATGAGTCTCCATAGATCTCTATAGATCGGCCTAGACTCCT
>WANO01000031.1 GCA_015521765.1 Desulfurococcales archaeon | reverse complement strand
ATATTAATCTTTATAAGCTCAACGAATTTTAATTATATAATTCACCTTTAATTAATTATTGGTTGGTTTCAAATGTATAGAAAAAATATTGGTATAATATATATGGTAATTGATAGTCTTCGTTATGATTATGGTGATCTTTTATATAGCCATTCTGGACTATCTAGGTATAGATTTTTAAGTTTGACTAGTTATACTACAGCAACATATTCAGCGCCCGCTCATACTAGTCTTTTAACTGGATTACCTCCTTGTCTCCATGGTGTGTATAGAAAGAGTTTGGATCCTTCAATAAATGATTTTTATGTTTCGGAAAAAACGAATAGACAGATGCTACAGAATATATTGTCTAAATATGGTTATATAACTCATCTCTATAGTGCTAACCCTTATATCTCGCCGGGTTTAGGGTATAGGGGATTCAGTATCTATGTGGATCTGTTGCCTTCTAAGCATAGGCGGAGCTTTATTAGTTATCGGGAAAGAAAGGTTATGGATCTCATATATAGTAGGTATAGAAGTAGTCTATTAAGATTCTTCATGTATTTGAGAGTATTGGGCTTTGATTTTATGGTTAGACTATTAATGGATAAGTATATTGTTCCTTTATTTTGGGGAAATAAGGATTGGCCTAGAGATAAGGGGGGCGATAGATTCAGAGAGTTATTTATAGATATTATACGTAAAAGGAAGGAGGTTTTGCTAAAATCTTTTATTTTTGTTAATTTAATGGAGGTTCATGAGCCTTACTTGTTTGATGATGACTTGAGGTATTATCAGGATCTTGTAGATAGGCTGGCTAAAACGGATGGGGGTAGCTGGGAGCGGTATATTGAAGCTATAGTTGATCCATTGAAACAGGCATATAGATCTCAAGTCGTTAGAGTAGCGTCGATTCTTAGAGAAATACTGTATGAATTATACGATGCGGGTATTCTAGACGACATGCTGGTTATCATCACAAGTGATCATGGTCAGCTTCTAGGCGAGTATGGGATGCTCGGGCACATAAATGTTGCGTGCGACGAAATGCTGAGGGTTCCACTGTTCTTAAAGCTGCCTAATAATATAGAGGACAACGATATCTATAGAAAGATCAATAATGATTCTGAATGTATAGTAAGCCACCTTAAAATACCTAGGTTAATCAAATCTGTAGCTATAGATAATAAAGCTATTGATATATGCGACGATATAGTGTTCTCGGAGCTATATGGCAGAAGCTATAAAGATAACGGAAGAACTGTGCATCAAATAACTAAGAAACCAATTGTCTTCGCGTACGGCTTGGGATATAAAGCGCTGTATGATATGAATTCAAATAGATTTATTGAGCTCACTAAAACTAATGGTTCAAAAAATGGAAATGAAGCTGACCAGGTTATTCGAAGAGTTAAAAGATATGTTGCCTTATGCAGGGGTTTAGATAGGTTAAGGAGTATATCGCCTAAAACTGTATTTAGAAGCAAGATATAGCGTTTAATAAATTGATAGTCTAATCATGGCCAGGCTCAATATGCTCTTCAGAGGATCCACTCTCACGATGGGTGCCTTATATATATCTATAGTTTCCAACCTGTACTTCTCTAATATATATTCCCCAAGCTTTATTCCATCTACCAAACCCATTAGGTAGGAGATACTCGTTAAATAACTTCTATTATTAAGATCCAGCGGATTAACCTTGAGAGCTCTAGAAGCTACAGCTTTATACACTACATTTCTGTATCTGGAGTTCGATATATGGTTTAGGGCTATCCATCCTCTTATCCCATAATATAGGGTTAAGCTTGGCGTTCTCGATGATGAACCTCTTCTATGAAGACCAACATACACAGGGATCGACACCACTCTATATCCGCAGTTCCAGAGCTTTAATCCAAGATACATATCATCGAAATACATGAAACCCTCCCAAATGAATGGCACCTCTCCTACGCATTCCTCGATCGCGGATCTTCTTATCACCGAGTATGCTCCATTAGGATAGGTTATATATCTCGGGAGCCCTCTCAAGGCTTTATCCACATGTTCATTTGAGTATAGGAGTATCGGTATCAGGAGCTCGTTAAGCATGCAGCCAGCGTTATCTATAAGCTTGGGGTTATCGAATCTAAGAAGCACACCCTGTACGCTAGCTATTTTCGCTTTATTGATCGAGGCAGACACCAGTTTCTTCAGGCTTTTCGAATAGGGTATAGCGTCGTTGTTGAGCAGAACTATATATTCGCTGTCTTTTGAGGCCTTCATATAGCCTATATTGTTTCCTCCCGTAAATCCTAGATTATGCTCTAGTCTTACTAGCTTAACGTCTATGCTGAGGTCCCTAGCTATGTCTCTTATATACTCATAGCTACCGTCTGTGGAGCCGTTATCAACTATTACTAGCTCGTAGTCGGGGTAGTCCAGATCAGATATAGCCTTCAGGGAGCTCCTTACTAGATCCTTTATATGCATACTATTATAGTTAACCCATATAATAGATACAGGAGGCATAGACAGGGGCATAGTGCTTCATCTACGGTTCATTATACAGGTTCTTAAACATTCTCTCTATCTCAGGAAGCACTATTTCAGCATGGAACATTTTTTCTGCTTGTTGTCTCCTTTCTATTTTAGTCATATAGTAGTGTTCCGGATCCTTTTTCTTCATATTGTACACCTCGGTTAGCTTATCTATGAAGCTATCCGCCGTCCATGGTAATGCTGACCCGAATAGAGGGTGTAGAGACACTATATATTCTAGCCCAGCAGAGATGCTTGATGCAGCTAGATAGAGCCCACTGGCTAACCCCTCTATGGCTGAGAATGGGAACATCTCTATTATTGAGGGGATAACCATTGCATCGCACATCGATAGGATTTCTATTTTGGTTCTCTCTGGAACATAGCCGTGTATCTTTAGATTTTTATTGATCTCCTCTATAGCCTTTAGCCTGTGCAGCTCTGGTCCTGCGCCGATAATATTTAGTGGTAGCTCTATTCTTCTAGAGATCTCGATCAGCATATCGGAACCTTTATCCCTGGTCACCCTCCCAAGATAGCATATCTCGAAGTCGGCGTTGTTGCCTACTCTATATTTTGTGAAGTCTATGAAGTTATGGATCAGATGGACTTGGCCTCTATCGAATCCTATATCGAGATAGAATCTCTCCTCAAGATCGTTCAGCACATGTACATGGATCCTCTCCCTATACGACCTAAAGACCGGGAACAGGTATCTAAAATAGATCTTCGACACAAGAGGCCAAGCCCTCAAAGCCAGATTCCTCGGGAAACGCGCTACCTTACTGCGTGCATACACAATATCTATAGGCGAGCTGTGGTTACCTATAATGATCATGGATTCACGAAGCACGCGAGTGAAGAGATCCTTAGACAGCTCTAGGAAGGTATATAGAAATGACGGCTTCAACAGATAGATCGAGTCGTACTCTCTAAGATCTAGAAGAGCTCCAGAATCACCCAGGCATCTATTATAACCTATCCTAAGAAATGAGGTTCTCCTAAGAATACTCTCCCTACACCATTCAGGATCTATCACCCTGAAAAGAAACCCACCAGAATTTTTAACGCTCGATGCTGAAGTGTGATGATTATTTTGATTCAGATTTAAAGGTATTTGATACACATCCACCCTATATCCTTTCCCCGCTAGATAGTTGCCAACATCAATAATCCACCTCTCTCCTCCCCCACCGAAACCCAGATCATAGCCTATCAATGCGATCTTCAATCTACCTTCCTCTACCACAACGGATTAATAATGTCCCACTTAATAAACTACTCCATATAAGATATTAAATAGGGTACGCCATAAACACTATTAATAAGCTAGCTAGAATAATATCTATCTCTAGCGTTCTACTTATTAAAAATATTTTTCGTGATCCCCCTTAACCTTGCCTTCCTAAAATTCTCCGGATCGTTTAGAGAGATCTGATTAAACGATCAAAATATTCTCCTACCCTATTCCAGCTATATTGCGATATCTTCTTCATGGCTTTCAGAGCTTTAGATCTGGCATCATTGAGGTGCCTATATATATGCAGAATTTTTTTAGCCAGCTCGTCTGGATTGTTAGCGGGAACTATATAGGCTATGTCTTTATCTACAATAGAGGTTCTGGTAAAAACCTCTGAAATCACCACTGGTTTCCCATAGGCGAGGCATTCAAGCGGTGTTAGCCCGTATCCCTCCTCTCCAATAGATGGGAATACACATACATCAGCAATGCTGTAGTATTGATCCAGATCTTCCGCATCTACAACTATATTCACCAGATCGTCTCCATACTCCCTATTTATCGATTCAGCCCTAGATAACATGTCCTCTAAATACTCCTTGTCTCTCCCCTTAACACCTTTACCACCCACCAGCCAGAGCCTAGGCCTATCGACATCATCGACTATTCTTCTAAACGCCTCAATAGATATGTGTTGACCCTTATTATATGAGAACCTAGCTACATGCACAATATCGAAGAACCCATTATCAACATAAACAGGCTTAAAAGGGCCATCAACACCCTCAAACCCAAGCACAGCGATTTTACCATCATCAACTTTCAGCCTCTCAACCATCATATCCCTAACATAGCTTGTTGGAACCACAACAGCATCTGATCTGCTTGATATCTTCCTCAATGCATAAACCCTAATAAAAGAACCTAACGAGCGATCGCTAGACTCAAGAAAGCCAATATCGTGTATAACAGATACAACCTTAATCTCCCTGGATATCCATGTAGGAGCTAGCTCACCCCAGTAGCTATTGACTATAGCTATATCAGGCTTTATCCTATTGACCGTTCTAGCCGCCCATCTCGAGAATAGGTAGCTCGATACGATAGGGGCTTTAATCCTCTGATCCATAACTATAAGCCTGTGAATGGCCTTCGGCTCCCTCTGTCCCCTAAACCTTCTCGTTATCCCCACAACTTCGTGGCCAAGCCTATATAGTTGCTCCCCCAACCTATACATGAACTTCTCCGATCCGCCTATAACTGTCGGCCACCATCCCCTCGAAACAATAGCTATCCTGGCCATTACTTCCATCCAAACCACTCTAAATTACTGTCCATACACTATAAATATAGGGCTCACAAAAACGTGATTGATGACGGATTCGAGAACAGCAGCATTACTCGATCTTTCATCCTAAAAACCCTCCCCGGCATAATTATAGCACAATTATATATGCCCAATAACCTCCCTTGGCGATGGCTTTCCCCCTCTTCTCCTCCAGATCTCTAGTATGTGGACGTAAGCCTTCAGCTGTGGGTGGAATCTCTGTCTGCTGTAGTATGCTAGGTTCGCTTTAACCATCTCGATCCCTAGCTCGAGCTCAACCCTGCTTGAGGGCTTCGAGCCCCCTACAAGGATTCTATGCATCGTATCTATAGCCTTGCTGTATTCCTCTCCAAGGGAGAGGATGAATCTCTCTAGCGTATCTATAAGCCTACCGATCCAGGACTCCAGGGCATCCACCCCCATGCTGCAGAGAAACGGTATATATCCTGGCAACCCTCCAGCAAGACCCCAAACCAGGCTCCAGCCAACTCTGCATGTGTTCCTCTCTACATACTCTCTATAGAGAGCCTCCATATCGTCCTCATTAAGGGGTTCTACAACATGGATTAGAGCTCTATAGCCCTCTACAGCCGACT
>WANO01000030.1 GCA_015521765.1 Desulfurococcales archaeon | reverse complement strand
TAGCTATCCCCAGACCCCCTAGCCGGGGGAAACACGGCTAGATGAAGCTCACCGCTACCCCGATCCCTGAGGAGGAGGTAGATCCTGACACGCTCAAGGTAGAGACCCTTGTTGGATAGGAACACATGCACGGAGTCGAACTGGAGATCCATAGGCTCAGGAGGTCTAGCCGGGTCGCTGGGGGGCAGGGCAACCCTAACAGTGTAGCTGGATCTCTCTACATAGCCAGAGATCGGCTCGGGAAGTTCAGCCCGGAAAACCGTGTAGCTCCAGTGGGTATAGAAAACAGTGAAGTATGCTAAAGCAACAAGGGCTAGGGCAACAACCACAACCACCCAGAAAAACAAAACAATAAAACCAAACAGAAGAAGGGTGAGATTTGACCCAGAAAGCTATAGCCTAATGCTTCAGCCCACCCATTCAGCCTTTAACCCTACCCAAGGACTCATCGCCATCTGCTTGATTAACCAGATACTTCCTAAGCACAATCCCCTTGCGTTCAAGCTCCCTTATAACGTCTTCATGCAGCCTAACCAGTAGCTTCTTTCTATCCTCCATAAGAACAACATCGCTAACTCCTGCAGCAACTATGTTATGGGCGAATGGTGATGGTGCTCTGGCTGATCTATCGTTTATGAGATACTCAACCCTGATCCTTCCCTCATGTATCCACTCAAGAATCTTCATGGCGTTCTCTATATCCATATAATCCTCTAGAATCTCCCTATACGTCTCCTCTATTATGGGATGATCGCCCATCTCGTCAAGCACATCTATAAGTGTATTAGCATTAACCTGCCTTCTATGAAGGCTTATCTCCTCACCCTTATACCTTTTCAGAATCATTAAACCCCTCTCGGCACAATGCCTAAACCTCTTTTTAAACAGCTCCGTTCTCTTAATAACGCTTCTTAAAATAGAGTTTATATTGTCCGGCCTAACCGACCTAAGCATATTATCGAGGATAGACTCAGACACGCTATATATGGATGGGAGAGTCAGCATGAAGCCGTTATCGTTAACTGTAACCCTTATATTCTCCCTAAATATTTTCGATGCCACATACGCATAAGACCTGGATAAGGCATCATTAACCCTCCTGCCAAATAGGTAATGAAATATAATGTGGGTGGTCCCCCACCCCTGATCCCACCAAACCTCAACAACCACAGTCTTATCGCTAGGGATCTTCCCATTAGTATAGAAAATATGCTCAAGGAAGTAGTTAATTATATTTTCAGCTGCATGCCTCTGCAAGCCATAAACCTTTTCCAGATAGCCGTATACGGGCGAGAGATCATCTAGATTCTCCATGATCCTCGCATAGAGCTCCCTTCTAAACCTACCCACCATAAGGGCAGAATCAAAAGAGAGCGGAAGCATCTCAGAGAACCAGCTAGGAACAGTAGGCCTCAAACCCTCAGCCTTCCTAACCATCACTTTAGTTATGTCGTTCCTGAGAACCTGAAAGGTTCTGCCTCCAAGAACAAATATATCGCCCTCCTCAAGTATCTCGGCGAAGGACTCATCCAGATCACCTATATACCTGTTTTTCTCATCAACAACCCTTATTTTAGCCTCATCCGGGATAGCCCCACTATTGAGATAGTATATCATTCTGCTACTCCTCTTCCTACCCAACAAGCCCTCATCCCTATCAAACCATATCTTCGAATACACCTTCGCGAAGTCGCTCACATCGTATTTACCCGATAGATATTCCACAACATTGAGCAGCTCGCTATACTCTAGAGTATGATAGTTGTATGCCCTCCTAACCACCCTATAGATATCGTCGATCCTCCATTTCTTCTCGAGAGACATGCCAACAATATGCTGGGCTAAAATATCTAGAGGCTTCATAGGGATCCTAACCTTATCCAGCATCCTATCCAATGCGCCTTTAGCCAGCACGGTGCACTCAACAAGATCATCCCTATCAACAACAACCAGCCTACCAATACTCGTCTCCCTAATATGGTGGCCAGCCCTACCAACCCTCTGAAGAAGCCTCGTAACACTCTTAGGGCTCGATAAAAGCACAACAACATCTATATATCCTATATCTATACCCAGCTCAAGGCTCGTTGACGACACAACAACCCTCAGCTCTCCTCTCTTAAGCTTCTCCTCAACATCAAGCCTAACGCTCCTCGATAAGCTACTGTGATGAGCCTCGATCTGCTCAGGCCTTACTTCGGGATCGTTCTCAAACAGCTTCTTTAACTTATACACAACCTTCTCTGTTGAGTGCCTAGTGTTAGTGAAGATCAGTGTTGTCCTATGCTTCTTAATTATATCTACCAGGGTCCTATAGATTGATTCGTTTATGACGTCAGGAGGATCTCTAATTAGGTCAGAGGCAGGACATATAACCCTAATATCGGTCTTCTTCAGAAATCTAGCATCTACAATCCTGCATGGCCTAGGAGAGCCTGAATCATCGAAACCCGCAAGAAACCTAGCTATCCTATCAAGAGGATTTATAGTTGCCGATAGACCAATCCTCTGGAAGCCTCCTTCGACAAGCTCCTCCAACCTCTCTATGCTGAGCATTAGGTGAGCGCCTCTCTTACTTGAGGCCAGCTCATGGATCTCATCTATAATAACCCACCTCACATTAGTCAGTAGAGTCCTAAACTTGGGTGCAGTAAGTATTATAGACATTGTCTCTGGAGTAGTTATCAGTATATGGGGAGGCTCCCTAAGCATTTTCTGCTTCTCATGAGGTGTGGTATCGCTGGTTCTGACAGCAACCCTGATCCCTGGAGGATCCCTACCCTCGCTACTGATTAAGGAATTGATCTCGCTTAACGGCTCCATAAGATTCCTTCTAATATCGTTGTTGAGCGCCCTCAGAGGAGAGATATATATTGCGTAGACCTGATCCCTCAAGTCACCGCTTTCCCAGAAGCTGTACAGATTATCGATTATAGCGAGGAAAGCAGCTAGAGTCTTACCCGTACCCGTGGGGCTAGATATCAGAACGTTCTCTCCTTTCTTTATCAGTGGAATAGCCTCCCTCTGGGGAGGTGTGGGCTTACCATATTTACCTCTGAACCACCTATACACATATGGCCTCAAATACCTCCTCAAATCCTGCTGGCGTGGTGGCATAGCTGAAGCCCCTAACAGCCTCCAACTATACAGTTTTCTGCAATTAAGTATTTATAACCCTAAACACCAATGATCTAATGGGTGCAGATGAAATCAGATTCATAAAACTATTCACATTGCTTCTCTCAATCTTCATGATATCGGTTTTTGCAGGAAGCTACTTGCCCGATGAATTCAAGGAAAGCGTATTCTCCCAGGTTGTAGAGAGATTTAAGGATCTATTAAACCAGGAGAACCAGCTGCAAAGCCTAGATCAGTTGTTTAACCTAGTATATATAATCTACACAAACAACCTGATGGTGGCACTGGTAATATATATTCTCTTCCCAACGGTCATAGGATCAGTACTTATGCTGATCACCCAGGGAGTACTGATAGGTGCAGTAATAACCTACAGCGAGGTCGAGCAAGGACTAAAAGAAACGCTACAACTACTTGGATGCAACAACCCAACAGAGGCGCATCTAGAGATGGTAAGGGTACTATCGCTCCTGCCTCACGGGATCGTTGAGGTGCCAGCAATAGTTATAGCGGTTATAGCCTCGCTAAGGATGTCTAGCTACATAGTCGATGTTGTTAAGAGGAGGTTCTCGGGCAGAAAACAGCATGATGGTGAGGATAACACGGATCAAGATGAGAAAGAGACCAGATATTCGAAACTTAAAATGCACTTTAAGGACTCGCTCAAATACCTCTTGGTAGCTGCTCTACTGCTGTTGATAGCCGCATTTATAGAGGTTTTCATCACGCCAGTAGTTGTTGCCCTATCCATATTAATTACGTGCTAAACCATAGAAACTAAACAATATTAGGTTTTAAGCCTTAAAGAAATAATTAGTATAGTAGGGTGATTGTATGCCTACACACGGATCAATGACTAAAGCGGGTAAAGTAAGGAACTCAACACCAAAAATACCTCCGAGACCCAGAAGAAATCTAGTGCCCAGAGTTAGGAATAGAAGGGAGTTCTGGATTAGAGAGAGAAAAGCACAGGGACTCCCAGTACCGACAGTTGTCCCGCCCTCATCTGTGCCCAGAAAGAAGAAGTAAAATCAACTATACTGTTTTTTAGATCTAAAATACACCAGATCAACTCTCGGTGCTTACTCTTGAAAATAGCAGTTATAGGAGCGGGACCCGCAGGCGCAACAGTCGCCCGAATACTACATGACAAGGGGTACTCAGTAACAC
>WANO01000029.1 GCA_015521765.1 Desulfurococcales archaeon | reverse complement strand
GATTTTTCTCGAGTAAAATATAAGATCCCTAATTAAAGGCACGTGGGTCAGAAGGATCCTTCTACAGCAATACCTCCTCACACCAAGATCGTCCAGAACCTTTTTGGGGTCTTCACCCCTCCTAACCCTTGACTCAAACTCCTCCCAGTGGATAGATATGGGGTAGCCACACGTGTAGCATCTGACTGGTATGATCATCAACATCACCTATATGACTTCTGCCTAAATCTCCTAGCTGAATATCTCATCCACTTCTCAGGCTCCGTCCTTCTAGGATCACCAGCAAGCATAACCCTATCATACTCCCTATATATCTTCCTAACCTCAGGTATGTCATCGTAGAACTTGGATATGCCCCTAGCAACAGCAATCCTAACGGCTTCAGCCTGACCCATATAGCCTCCTCCCTCAACCCTGACATCTATATCTATCCTGCTCCTCAGCTCCTCGCCAATCAGCAGGTAGGGCTCGATCATCTTCAGCCTAGCAATCTCTATAGGCCATATCTCTATAGGCACACCATTCACCCTAAACCTGCCCTTACCCTCCCTAATAATAGCTCTAGCAATAGCAGTCTTTCTCTTCCCGGAAGATATAACCAGTTTCTTAGACTCGGACACGCTCAAACACCCTTCCACCCAAGATGCCTACATATATCTTCAACATAGACGTATTTATTGCCTAGTCTAGACGCGTCGGCTATAGACAGCCTTATCATCTTTAGATTGCTTCTTTTCAGCTCCTCAGGCACGCCAATATACACCTTCAGCCTCTTCAAAGCCATCATACCCCTAGTATTCTCCTTAGGAAGCATACCCCTAACAGTTCTTTTAATAAAGTTAATGGGGTTCCGGGGCCTCCTTACACCCTGCTTATATGGGTTCCTATGGGTTTTAACCCGAAGAAGAAGGGCATACCCATCCAGAACTCTCTTCCTATCTCCGGACACAACAGCTTTCTCGGCATTAACCACATACACCCTATATCCATCTAGCAGAAGCTTAGCTATAACACTCGATAGCCTACCGAGAATCTGATCCCTGGCATCGATAACCACGGTTTTAGAGTCCCCACATATATTCTTGACCTCATCTAAAACAGTTTTAAGGGTGCTCATACTATCACCCTGGTTCTGGATCCTTTAGGATTAACCTTTAGGTAATCAAGAATAAATATAGCCTCACCACCCGAATCCCTAATCTTCCTAACTGCCTTCTCGCTAAATGAGAAAGCAACAACCTTAACGGGCTTAGACAGGCTTCCCGAAGCCAGAACCTTGCCAGGGACAACAGCGACCTCGCCGTCACGCACATACCTCGATATCTTCGATAGGTTAACGGCAACCCTATTTCTTCTGCTCCTTTCAAGAAGCTCGGCAACCCTTCTCCATATAGGCGCATTATTGACTCTAGAGGCTTTCCTGAGCTCAACAATGGTTTTCCTCAAAATATAGTTGGTTATACCCCTCTCAACACTCAACCCGAGGACACCTCAACCTCTTTTTCTACCTGTTTAATGAGTTCATCTAATTTATTTATAAGTAGCTCTGTAGCCAGATCAAGTATGCTCCTCAAACTCAACTGACCCGTGGACTCAAAAAACAATATATACTCGTTATCATCGTGCTCTATAGATATAGATCCCGGGGGACACTCCTTAACACACTGCATGCATAAAGTACACTTATAGCGATTCGAAACCACGATCCTCGACTCCTTCTCATCGAAGCTGAGAATATCTACTGGACATACATTAACACATTTCTTCGCTTTCTCTATAGCCTCTCGATCCCTAATCCTACTTGTTTTAATTACAGCAACATACTTTGTTCCAGCAACCGAGACAGGGCTCCACTTGGAGTGCTCAATGCCTCTACCAATCCTAATCCTAGCATCAAATGTAAGCCTATGCCCTGGACCCAAAATAATTATCGGTATATTGTCGTATACGGGCTTGATTTCAGGATCATCAATTATGAGATCCTTGGAATAAACAGTAACAACGCCATCGTCGGAATACACCTTCAGCCTAGCGCCAACAAAGCAACCCTCACACTCAGTACCTATAACCGCTGGATAACCCTCCTCATCCGAGGAGAAGCATTTCCTGCACTCCTCCGGAGATCTATACTTTCTAACTGCTACATCGGACTTGAGAGGGATCAGTCCAATTCTATGAGCTATAATCTCCTCATATAGAGGTGTATTGTTCTCATAGAATATTATGCTGTCCACAGCAACCGTAGGGACCTCAAGCTGAATAATCCTTCTTATAGCGTTTAGTATAGGTAGCGGAACATTCCTAACTACAAGCTCAATATAGTTCTTATCCCGCTCTAAAACATCTACATCGATCATTTTGAAACACTCAAAAACAGTATAGAAATATAACTATACTCTACGACCCCTCCTACCACCAGGCCTCCTAGTGGTATCATGCGGTATAGGCGTCACATCCTCAATCCTACCAATAATGAAGCCAGCCCTAGCAAGGGCCCTTATAGCTGGCTGTGCACCGGGGCCAGGTATCTTAGGGCCATGTCCCCCCGGAGCCCTCACCTTAATATGTATCGCTGATATACCCTTCTCCATAGCCTCCCTAGAAACCCTATAGGCAACCATCATGGCTGCATACGGGGAGGGCTTCTCACGATCAGCCTTAACAACCATCCCTCCGGAGCCCTTAGCTATTGTTTCTGCTCCAGAAAGATCGGTTATATGGACATGGGTATTATTGAACGACGCATAGATATGTGCTATACCCCACTTAAGCTCCCTCGAAGATAAGCCCATACACAATCACCTATGTAGAGGACAATTTATAGTAGGGAGACAGATAATAAAACGATATACGCTCCTCCTCATCCCTGCTAACCAGGTGACCCGGAGAGGTAACCCTATGCCCATCTATAGCTATATGGCCATGAGCAATAAGCTGCCTGGCATGATGTATCGTTTTCGCCAAACCCTTTCTGAACACAATGGTCTGGAGCCTCCTCTCCAGTATATCCCTAACAGTTAGATTCAAAATATCGTCGAGCGTAGCCGATGTGGAGGCGAGAAGGCCAAGCCTATATAGCTTGTTGACGAGGGACCTCTCCTCAGCCTCTCTAACTTCCTCTGGAAGGGCTAAAAGCATTTTGGCCCTCCGCCTAATATTTCTTAGGAAGGTCTGGGCCCTCCAAAGCTCTCTCTTATTCCTTAATCCATACTCACCGATCAGCCTCATCTCCTCCTCAAGCCTAGACTTAATCCAGGGATGGCCAGGTCTCTCCCACTTCTTCCTAGGCTTTTTAGGATCACCCATGCCTCATCAACTCCTCTTCTTTCTCACACCAACAGTAACGCCCAACCTACCTGTTGTAACCGTCCTCTGACCCCTAACCTTCAGCCCTAGAGCATGCCTGATACCCTTCCAGCTCTTAGTCCTAATCATCCTCTCTATATCGTTTCTAGCCGCAAAAATCAGGTCAGCACCGATTAGGTGGAGGTCCCTCCCGGTCTCGATATCTTTTCTTCTATTATACATCCAGCTAGGCAACTTAAGCTGTGTTAGATCAACAACATACTTCTCGATCTCGCTACTCATAGCCTCATCAATAGTACCGAGCCTTGTCCTCGGATCTATACCGAGCTTCCTACAGATAGCATTAGCCGTCTTGTAGCCGATCCCCTTTATCTTTGAGAGAGCATAAACAATAGGGAGCTCGCCAGGAAGATCCGTGCCGGCGATCCTGACTATATACCTAAACTCCTTAACTCCTTCCTGATCACTCATTACCTCCAAACCTATAGATAGAATCACACTACAGAATTTATAAGCTTGAACACCAAAAGCAATTGATAAATAATGGACAGGCGGAAGGATCCACACGCAAGGGCGAGACTAGCTGGCTATAGATATATAATTAGGTATCTAACGATCACGCTACCACTAACTTTGGCTGCATCGATAATAATAACTATAGTAGCAGTAACATCGAAAAACATAACCCCACTAGCTGTTGGAGGCTTAATAGTTGTGGCCTCACACATACCACCAATACTGAAAATAAGAAAAAACACAGCACGGGAGCTGGGTGCGAGGCTTTATCTAAAGCACACCATAGCTTTAGTTGCGATACCGATCTTCATATATATATTTCCCGTCTCGGAATACACATACTACAGCAGTTATGGAGAGGGCATCCCGATCCAGCCAGGAGAGATACAGCTACTCAAGCTTATCGAGCCACTAGCTGGGATCTCAGCCCTAGCGATAAATATAGCTGTATTAATCGACATACTGAGATCAATCGAAGAGACATATCTGGAAGTCCCTAAAGCGACGAAATATATTGTGGGGGGTGCACTCACACTAACAGTGATATCAGCGGTGCAGATGGCTCTAAGGCTATTTAATATATATACCCCACTAATACTCCCGCTAGCTGGAATCTATATACTATATATTATTCTCAGCCATACAATTATACACGTGAAAGACTTATGAGCGCACCAGAAAAACCGCCTGCTGTAGCCGTGATCGGTGCGGGCAGATGGGGGAGTACTATAGCTAGAACAATAAAGAGGAGCGGTATAGCTGAGCTCAAAGCAGTATATGATCGTGATGCAGGCAAGGCGTATAGCCTGGGCCAGGAACTAGGAGTTGAGGTATATGACGATATAGACAGAATCCCCATCGATGAGCTAGATGGGGTTATAGTTGCTGTATCGATAGATCAGCTTTTCCACGTAGCGATCCGGCTCATAGAGAAGGGAGCCAACATATTTATAGAGAAGCCTGTAGGGCAAAGCCTGGATGAGGTTAAAACTATCGAGAGCAAATCCAGGAGGAAGGGCGTTATAGTATTTCCAGGTTTCATAATGAGGTTTGACCCAAGCATAGTATATATATATAGCCTGGTTAGAGAGCGTGAAGGCCAGGTAGAGAACATATATGCATACAGATTAAGCAGGAGGCCGCCTGGGGCGAGGAGGCACAGCATAATATATGATCTAGCAATACACGACATAGACACAGCCAACATGCTCACCAACAGCCTATGCGAACCCAAAAAGGTTCTGTACGGATACATAGATAATCTTGAAGACCAATGCTTCACAGCCTACCTAAGATGCGGAAAGGCGGTAGCGTATATACACACAGATGGCTATTCAGCACTCAAAATCAGAAAAACAATAGCTGTATTCAGGGATCAAGTGGTAGAAGCCGACAGCGTACTGAAGCAGATAGTTATAAGACACCATAACCAACCCAAGGCAAATGTTCTATCGGTGAGAAATGAGGAGCCCCTAGTTAGAGAACTCAAGGCATTCACCCAGCTACTGAGAAACGCAAGCACCGATAACGCTGATATAGAGCCCACGATACCAACAATAGAGGATGCCGTGAAAGCACATATAGTTATAGAAAAATCCCTCAGGAAAGCCACACCCTATGAAGAGATGAGAAGGGCTCTGGAGACTGGCTAGAGAAATGCGTCTTGATCCGGTACTGAATATAAATGATACCTAAATACAATATATATTGTAGATGTGGATTGAATCTAAAGAATCTAGCTATATGGGTAACCATATTTCTGCTAATTGGTTTAGCCACCATGCTTCATCTAGCCAGAATCCTGGCTATAATAATTATAGGACTACTAATAATAATATTATTAACTGCACTATCAAAAAGGATGTGAGATATGGGTTGCGTATGTAGCGAGAAAATAGGGAGGTTCCTTCCAGCTGGAGGTAGCGGTGAGGAAATCACACTCCACAGACCCATAGTAACCTATGCGCTAATAATAATAAACGTAGCAATATACGCCATAACCTCCTACGAGAACGGCTTCCTAAGCATAGGATCCGAGTACCTCTGGAAATACGGGTTCATACCATCGTTCTCATCCACCGAGGATCTGTACAGGATACTCACATCAATGTTCCTCCATGCGGATATACTCCACATATTCTTCAACATGTACTTCCTATATATATTCGGTCGGGGAGTCGAGGGGGTTATTGGTAGCGTTAGGTTCCTTGCGCTGTACCTCCTATCAGGGATAGCGGCAACAATGCTACACACAGCAACAGTCCTGCTACAAGGATACGATACAGGCCTGCTTCCACTATCCATACCAGCCATAGGGGCTTCAGGAGCTATAAGCGGTGTCCTTGGGGCATACATGATGCTATACCCAGGATCATACCTCTCAATGTGCTTCTTCATATTCTTCTTCCCACTATGCGGAACGTTCAGAACATCAACATTCACAATCTTCTGGTTCGCAATGCAGGTTATATATGGATACATGAGGCTTGGAGGAATAGCGTTCTTCGCACATGCAGGAGGCTTCATAGGTGGTGTAGCCCTTATATGGCTAATTGCGTCATCAGTTATCGCTAGAGTAAAGAGCGTGTATGGCTCATTCACCCTTCCCAGATACATCGTGTTTAGAGAGCTAATGTATGAGGGGCTAGGCGGCTTCGCCAAGGCTGTGCTCTCGATACTGATAATATCATCCGTGGTTGCTGGCGTGATATCCTACAGCCTATCAGCCAACTTCGAGGGCTACAACATATACTCAACAGAGGTATATAGCGTTGTATCTATAGAGAACGCGGAACTCAATAACTGGGGAAGCTTCACGCTAATGATATCTCAAGAGGGACCTCAATACACCTTCAGCATGATCATAGATCCATACACCAGAATACTGATAAACAGACTGCATGGTGCGGGTCTGCTCAAGATAAATGATCCAGAAACAAGAGAGCTGAAAACATATATAGATGAAGTAATAGCTATCCCCGGAATCCAGGGAGTGAGGGTTCCAGTAACAATCAACATATCGGCGAGATACAACGAGCACGGTGTATTAATCTACGCCGAAGGGAGCCTCACAACACAGATAATATATATAACGAGGGAGGGAGCAGTCCCCGGAGAATACATATCATACAACTACTTTACGCTGAACGCTAGAGGTCCCTCAACGGTAAGAGAGATAGTATCGCTACCAGTAGCTATATCAAGCCTGGTCGGCCTGCTTGCGCTATATGTTGTGGTTGGTAGAGATCGTGATCTAGCACTAACCTAGCTTCTTCCTGATGTATCTATACAGATCTTTAGCCAACGCTACGGGGTCCCTATCATAGAAGCTGAAATGGAAATCTATATAGCCAGATAAAGCCTCTAGTGAGACCCCAACAGTATCCGAGGGGAGCCCATAGCCCCTCAAAATAAATATGGGCCTACCCGAAGCTGCAGACATAAACACCTCTATAATGGTTCCTACAGAACCACCCATAACCACGAGGGCGTCGCTTGATAAAACTATAATCTCCGACCTCTGACGGAAATCAAGGCCTGTATATATGTGTATGAAGCACTCCCCCGCGGGAGGAGTCTCCCTGGGGTGTTCGGGAAGGATAAAAACAGACCTGAATCCATAGCTGCATGCGGCATCAGCTATATACCTCATCAATCCCCAGTAGCCGCCTAGAACAAAAACGATTTTCCCCGCTAAATCTGTTCTTGAAAGCTCCTCAATAAATCTCTCGGCATCTCTAACGAGATCCCTGTTGGGTTCACCGCTGTATGCGGCAACACCAATCTGTATCACTACATGATTCACCTGAGATAGTATGGTTCTAGATAAAAAAGTATTAATATTATTAGATTGATAAATAATTTATTAAGGGCTTGAAAATGGAGAAAGATAGGGTAATTGGAGCAGGAATACTGGTTGCAAGCGTCCTAGTTATAGCTGGCTACCTCTACGGGCTATTCATAGCCGACGAGGCTATAAGAGTCCTCCTAACCCGGATAACCGTATTCATAGCAGTTGCCGGAGTGATGGGGATTCTGGGATGGATCGGGTATACACTGATGACAACCCCGCCGCCAAAACCGATCGAAGAGATAGAGAAGGAGCTTGAGGAGGAGCTTAAGAAGCTTGAGGAAGAGGTAAAGGAGGAGGAGAGCAAGGAGAAGGAGGAAAAATCCAAGGAAGCTAAAGAGGAGAAGGCTGTAGAGACATCATCGGAGTCCAGCGAAAAGAAAGCCTAGTTTTTATATGGTTGTTTTTAATCCGGGGGTACCCATTAATCCCGGTACTCCATCTACTCATCTAGTTCCAACTATATAGGTTCTCGATAGCATTTTCTAGATAACTGGAGAAGGAATACAGCTGCATCTAGCTATAGATGTGTGGGACCCCAATTAAAGCCTCTCTATATATCGTGATACCTCTGAAAACAGCCACGATAGATCCTTTCTAGATCTATCTATATTGAGCTCTCTTAGAGCTGAAGCGATCAGAGGCAACGCAATAGTTGCGTCTACATTAACTGTGGCTATATTGTCCTCCCTCACTTTACCCCAGCTAACGGCCTCCTCGAGCGTTGCACCGCTCAGCCCGCCCCACTGAGGTAGATCCGTTGTGATCTGGACAGCATACTTATGGGCATTGCTACCAATAGGGCTATCGCCTGCCAGAGTCCTGGCCACAGTGATCAGCTGAACTAGATCCTTGGGGACCCCTCCACCAATATATATAGCCGCCGTAGCCCTATAGCCCGAGGATATCTCCACCATCTGCTCGAAGTCCTTAAACTGATCTATGATAATTCTATCATGCCCCTCCTTAACCGCTATATACGACGCGATCCCATAGCCTGAATCAACGATAGCCGGCACAAATATGGGTGTGCTGTACCTATACGCTGTAGAAGCTATAGAGTCTATCCCCAGAGAGTTGAGCCTATACCCGAAAAGATACATGAACTCCGAAGAAGAATATATATGATCCTTTGGGAGGTCCCTTATAAACTCAACTATAACCCTCTCCATCTCCCTATACCTATACTCATCCGCATATATGTCGTAGAACCTATCTATACCAAGCTTGAGCAACATGGAGTCATCGACGCAGGGGGACCCCTGACCATACGGGAAACCCATACCAGAGTATATATCTTCAGAAACATTAGCTCCCGTAGAGACAAGCACATCTATATATCCCCTATCAATCATCCACGAAACAACCTTCCACATCCCGGCAGGGCCCATTGATCCTGCGAGACCCATATATATCAAAACATCCCTATCAAGAATCATAGACCTGATGATCCTAAAAACCTTCCCAAGCATTCTCCCCTGATAGCCAGTTCTATAGAGCTTCTCTAGAACCTCATGCAGACTGCTCGAGTCAGGTGTATAAGGCTCTACACGCTCCCTGAAAAACGCGTCTCTCGAATCCCGATCACCGCGCACGCCACTCTTACCCAACGCAAACACCAGATGAATATGTTAATAATGGATTTAATTAAACAATGGCTGGCACAAAAACTTCTATGCGTGAGATCCAGGATGCCCAGGATGACTAGCTCGCGGTAGAAATAGGTGGAGGTCCCCCCGAGGGGATTCGAACCCCTGACCACCCGGTGCCCGCGCCCCCCACTACAGCCGGGCGCTCTACCGCTGAGCTACGGGGGGACCTCGGTGAGGACCCCAATATATTTTATTAGAAATAGCGGTTTAAGAATTTTTAGTTTCTTCAGGATTTAATTATAGTGCCTAAAAAGCCTACTTCATAGCAACAAACAGGCTACTTCTAGTTGCTTTGAGCCCGGGCTCGCCATGCTGAACTCTTCTTGTTGTTGGAGAGTACTCCCCTAGGTAGTGGCCTATCATGTCTGGGCTCACTGTGAAGGGCACGTATTCCTTGCCATTGTATACCGCAAAGGTTAAGCCGACCATTACGGGTAGGATAATCATGTCCCTTACGTGGGTCTTGATAACCACCTTCTTCCCCTCCTTAAGGAGTTTTCTCGCCTCCATAACCTTCTCCATAAGCTTCTTCTGCTCCTCTGTAAGGCCTCTAATTAGGCTTCTCCTTGCTCTTGCTGGGAGAAGCTTTATTAATTCATCCATAGGCATCTCTAGAAGCTGGTCTATTGTCTTGCCCCTATACCTTATCTTCATCCACTCTGGTGGTAGCTGTATGTCCATGCAGGCAGCACCTATAGATTATTAGGTCTATGGCTAAATATAAAGCTAACTGGTATCCCTATCTCTTCAGATCGATCTTCACCTTCCAAGCATAGCCTCCGATCGACATATAGACCGCGTAGGCCTCCAGAGGCTTGAGCCTGGACACATCAATGGGCGGGGTCCCCCTAACACCTCTCCGTGCATTCTGGATCGATGAGACAATCCTGGATATGGCTTCCGCCTCGATGCTTCTAAAAACAATAAATGTGCCAGTATTGTTCAGTATGTTTTCAGGTATATCCGATATCTGCTGTGTTGAAATGATCATTGAGAGGCCATACTTTCTGCTCTCCCTTATAATTCTAGATATGAACTCTCCTAGAGACCCCTTCAGAACATTGTGGGCCTCATCTATCACCACAATAAGATCTACAGAGTCTCTGTGGCCAGCCGAAACCTTCCACCTCCACAGGTTCTTCACTAGATACTCAACATATATCTTAGCCGCATACTCCGATCCCAGCGAGCCCAGATCTACTATAACCCACCTATAATCACTGATCACCTTATCCAGGTCCAGAGGCCTGCTACCTAGATGCGTGGCAAGTATCCTTAGATAAGGAATCAAGCTATAGGCGGGGTCCCTGACCCCGGTTTTAGCATCTATATGCGCCTCCACAAACTCAAGCAGGTCTCTGAATCCCCCGCCGCCCAGCCTCACATAGTTCTCTAATATGCTTGTGAGCACCGATATCTGGATTGTTCCTAGCTTGAAGATCGATCTTATGCTGTCCACAAGCTCCAGGATCGATTCCTTAGGATCGTTAGGCGAAGGAATTATCTGGGGGACCTCCTCAGAGGCCCTTATGACTCTGAAGCCCTCCAGATCTCTATACTCGCCATGAAAGTCCAGAATCAAAACAGGTATATTTGCTTTCGCCGCGGCTCTAGCAATCAGCTTACACAGCGTTGTTTTACCCATTCCCGTACTTCCAGTAACCAATATGTGGGGTGAGGTTTTTGTGCTCAGGTACAGTGGTAGGGGTATCTTTGCGTACTGGTCTAGTATGTATGCATTATCGATCTTGAGCAGGGGACCTCTGCCGGCTCCAAGCACCTGATCTATTCTGGCCCGAGAGATCGCCCTCGATATGGTTAGGGGTAGAGTTATATATGATCCCAAGCCATAGGCCGTCGAGCCATATCCAAGCCTCCACGAAGCCACCGCTGAGATTAGAGAGCCTGATAGGTGTATATAGAATAGAGCCTTATACTGGCCGTATCTTGGGGGGTCGAGGATATATAGTGCTATATAGAGGGAGGCTAACACAGATAGAGTGAGGCCCATGCTTATAAGGATCTTTGAGAGGTCCCTCATAGATCTGGCTCTAACGTACCTTGCCAGAAGCCTGTCGTTGGCGATGTACCTATCTATCGCATGGGATCCAGCCAGCCTGAGTGCCGCCCTTACCAGTGGTATGGATGCTAGAGCTAGAATCACGATCAGTATATTCAGATCTATCCCGAAAAGCCGTATTAATGGAGCAATATAGTAGAGGTCCCCCGAAACAGCGCTGGATGTCTGGATATAGATGTATAGGGCATATATAGCCCCCGCTACAGTCGATGCTAAGAGAGCTATACTCTCCAGCTTTAAAGCGATAAATACAGCAGCGATCATTAAGGCTACAGCCACAAACAGACTCGCTAGACCGCTAAAGGGGCTAAACACCAGTAGGTATATACCCAGCGCCAGTAGCAGGGGTATGGTGTAGCCGTATATATGCCTCATTTGATTGCCTTTCCCATATTCAGTATATTAGGGACAAATCTAAAGAATAATACCCCATATAAACCTTTGTGAGCTACCCTGCCCATAAGGGCAGACTTGGAGAACCCTACCCGTTCCACCGCATTCAGGATGGTGTGCTGAAGCCTCTGGAGCCTGTAGAGCTTAGGGAGGGTGAGGAGGTGTTTGTGAGGTTGGAGAGATATGAGGATCGGGTTAGGAGGCTCAGGAAGTATCGGGGTATGCTGGGTAAGGCGAGTGAGGAGGAGATAGAGGAGCTCCTGCTTG
>WANO01000028.1 GCA_015521765.1 Desulfurococcales archaeon | reverse complement strand
GAGGGCACCGAGAACCCGAAGTCAGCCACGATACTGTTGAGAGGCGCTAATGACATGATCCTTGATGAGGTTGAGAGGAACATTAATGATGCCCTTAATGCTGTTAGGAACATACTTAGGGAGCCAAAGATAATTGGTGGTGGTGGTGCTGCAGAGATCGAGGTGGCTTTAAGGTTAAGAAAGTTTGCTGAGAGTATAGGGGGTAAGGAGCAGCTTGCTATACAGGCTTTCGCTGAGGCTGTTGAGGAGATTCCGAGTATACTAGCTAACACGGCCGGTATGGATGTGCTTGATACCATTCTGGATCTTAGGAAGCTGCATAGCGAGGGCAAGATCAATGCTGGTGTCGACGTGATAAACGGCAAGGTTGTTGATGATATGTCCTCGATAAACATAGTTGATCCTGTACTGGTCAAGAAGCAGGTTATCAAGGCTGCTACTGAGGCTGCTACAACTATACTGAAGATAGACGACGTTATAGGTGCTGCACCAAAGAAGGAGGAGAAGGGCAAGGGCGGAAAGGGACCTGGAGGAGAGGAGCCTTCGATGCCCTCATTTGACTAGGTAGCGTTGGAGGGGTAATCTCTAAGGATAATCTGTTTCTACATGCTGCCTACCCTGCCCCTTATCTGTATATTTATTTTTTAGTCCTGTTTCATCAATAATGATTATTCTTAAATAGATTCTTGTGTATTGTAGATATAAGGGAGCGTTTAGAGATGCCTCAGCTAGATCTTCTGAAACTCAAGAAGCTCACTAGATACGAGTTTGCCCGTATAGTTTCAGCTAGAGCTCTACAGCTCTCCCTTGGTGCTCCTCCCCTTATCGATATTGAGAGGTTGCCTAGGAAAGATCCTATTGAGATAGCCTATGAGGAGGTTAGACTTAAGGTTCTACCTATAGTTATAAGGAGGAAGCACCCAAGCGGGCGGGAGGAGCTTATTTCCTTATCGGAGGTTATATAGCATGGTTGTTGAGGAGAGCAGCGTTAAGCTGGATAGGATTGGAGAGATAATATCTTCAAGGTTTATTGTTAAGGATAAAAGCAGGTCTAAAGTGGCTAATAGGGAGGTCTATGAATATATTGTTGTTCCTAGATCGCTTTCCAGAATCGATGAGGATTTTAGATATGTGTATAGAGAGATCAATAAGCACGGCTTCTACGCCCAGATGCTTGAGTACTCAGACACCTATAAGCTCTACGTAATAAAGGGTGAGGAGTCCTCGAGCCAGATGACCCTCACGCTTTCTTTACTGGCTATCACTCTAGTTACTGTTTCCGTTACCGCCTATCTATGGTATCTCTCCCATATAGAGTTCATTAAACTGGTTGGAATGAGCGACCCTATAGCGTCGGCTTTCGGGAGTCTCTACGTTATACTTATAGCGCTATCTATAATTGGTCCTTTAGCTCTGCATGAGATGGGGCACTATACCGCTTCTAGACTTCTCGGGGTTCCCGTATCGCTACCCAGATTTATTCCAGGCATACCAGGTATAGGCTTAGGGACCTTTGGGGCCATAATATTTATGCGCTTCCCTCCTCCAAATCTGAATAGCCTAGCTATAGTTGCTGTATCCGGCCCCTTAGCCGGCTTCATAGCTATAATAGCTGTAACTCTATTTGGTTTATCTTCCTCATTCTATGTCGAACCTGAAGTTATTGCTGGGCTTTCCGAAAGGATAGTCACCCTTGATCTCGCACCACTGATATTTGTGGCTATAGCTGACCTATATAGCCCAGGCGATATCCAGCTTATCTTAAGCCCCATAGCTTACTCGGGATACTTTCTGCTTCTGATACACTTCCTAAACCTGCTTCCTGTGGGCCACCTAGATGGTGGCCAGATCCTCAGATCCATAACCAGCCCAAAGACCCATTCGGTCGTGAGCCTATCAGTGGTTATGTCTTTCCTAGTCCTCTCTGTTTTTATTCAGTCAACAATTCTGACTAGTATAGCTATATTCCTGTTTATAATATATGTTTTAACAGGCCTGCGGCCCCACCCGGGATCTGCCTTTACAGGCTCTAAACCCGGGTTAGCGTCGTATGTATCGGCATTTCTATGGCTGTTTATGCTTATACTCACCATGCCAATACCTATAACCTAAAGCAGGGCTTAGGGCTTAATCCTTTAGCTGGCTGGATACCGTTTTTAAATGCTGCTTGGGGGATGCTTTGAGGCGGAGAACCAGTAAAGCTGGTATCGATGGCTTGTGTAGGGGCTGCGTCGCTATCATAGCTGAGAAGCCTAGGTCTGCCTACAAGATTGCTCTGTATCTATCAGGGGGTAAGCCCGAGAAGATAAGTGTGGACGGCATACCAGTATGGCGTTTCGTGTATGGGGGGAAAACCTATGTTGTTGTTCCCTCTGCTGGCCACTTATTCAGTATATCTACACGGCGCCGTGGGTTTCCCGTGTTTGAATATATGTGGCTTCCTAGGCATCTAGTTGAGAAGGGTAAGGGCTATTTGAGGAAGTACTATGATGTCTTCTCAAGAATTCTTCCTAGAGCCTCTATGTACATCAACGCATGCGACTACGATATTGAGGGCTCGGTTATAGGGTACATGATCATTAAGAAGTGGGGTGACGTAGCCAGGATGAGAAGAATGAAGTTTTCCGCATTGACTAGAAGCGATATTTTGAGGAGCTTCAGGAATCTTGCACCTGCTGACTATGACATGATTAATGCTGGCTTGGCTAGGCACGAGCTGGATTGGCTCTGGGGCATAAATGTGTCTAGGGCCCTAACCCAGGTTATGAGGTCCCTCTTTGGAGAGCTTGTTAGGAAAGCGCTTAGTGCTGGGAGGGTTCAGACACCCACATTGTTTGAGGTGGTTAACTCCTATATAGCTAGGGAGTCCTTTGTTCCTAGAGTGTTCTTCGGGGTCGATATATATGTGAGGTATGGCGGCTCTGAATACAGGCTTGAGTCTGTGGATGGTGTTTTTGATTTGAGGGATTCAGCTGTTAGGCATCTCCAGAGTGTTAGGTCTGATCCTGTTGCCGTTGTTGTGGACTATGTGTCTAGGCACGTCCATATAGATCCTCCTAATCCGCCTAATTTGAGTGATGTTCAGCATGATATCTATAGGCTCTATGGAGTCTCTCCATCGCATACACTAAAGATTCTTGAGGACCTCTATCTAGACTCCCTTATAAGCTATCCCAGAACCAATAGCCAGAAGTACCCGCCCTCCATAGACTATATATCTATCCTTGAAGCCTTTAGGAGTGCTGGTGTCTTCTCCAGCTATATTGATAAGATACTGGGTAAAGGTGATCTGAGGCCTAATAATGGTGGGGGTGAGGATCCGGCTCACCCAGCTATATATCCTACTGGTGAGCTTCCAAGGAGCTTCCGATCGAAGCTCCATAAGGCGATCTATGAATATATAGTTAGGAGGTTCATATCGACATTCATGGATCCGGCTATAGTGTCTAGGTCTGTTGCTTTGTTTGATGTTAAGGGTAGGAGGTATAGGTTGTCGGGCTCTGTGGTTGTAGAGGGTTCCTGGCTGAATGTATTTAGCTACTATAGGGTTGATGAGAGGAGTATTCCTGTGTTTGTTAAGGGTTCTAGGGTTCCTATCTCTAGAACTGGTATTAGGAGGGTTTATGAGAAGCCTCCGGCTCTATATAATAAGAGTTCTCTGCTTAAGTGGATGGAGAAGATGAATATAGGTACTGAAAGCACTAGGGCTGAGATTATAGATATCTTGTTTAAGAGAAAGTATGTTGAGGGTTCTAAAAGCATTATCCCTACAAGGCTTGGTTTGCTTGTGTATCATGTGGTTAGCAGGAGGTTTAGTGAGATCTCGAGGGTTGAGCTAACCAGGGAGTTCGAGTATATATTGGATAGTATTAGGAAGGGTTTAAGGAGCAAGGATGAAGTTATCAGGAGGGCTGTTGATACGCTTAGGAGTGTTTTATCTAGAGCTAACGATGCTTTAGAGACTGATGATCATGGTATGGGTTCTTCCTGTCCTATATGCGGGTTGCCTGTAGCGGATCGTGATCTTGGGCTGTGTTGCTGCCACTCGGCTGCGTATAGGAGGGTTTATGATGTGTTTAGACATTGGGAGAGAAGTGGCTATAGCTGGGGTGAATACCTGGATTTCCTGGCTAAAAGCCGTTATGTGGGTAGGTTTGTTAAAGATCTGATTGCAGCAGGGTATGTAAAATAGAGCTTCTATAGTTCTAGACTTATGTTTTTGAGGGGCTCTATCTTGAGTTCTGCAAGCTTTACTAGGGCTAGGTTCACTCTTCCAGGCTGCGGATTTGATGCGCATACTATTTCTCCATCGTCGCTTATATAGTAGTATCTGCATTGTTGCTTTTCTTTCTGATCTGGTGCTGGCGATTCGAATATGATGATGTTGCTGTCTATATTGATTATTGAGTAGCATTTGTTGTTTTTACACATGATGGATACAAGTGGGTTTATTGTTGTTGCTCTCGATATCATGAATACCGCTAGGTCTTCGAATGTCTCGAATTTTATTTTGATCGATACCCCAGCGTCTTTTCCGGATATACTCATTATATATCGACCTCCAGTTTAATTTGGAGTAGGGGTTAAAATAAGTTTAATTAATAGCTTTCTATATAAAATTGATAGGGTTGTCTAGATGCCCAGCGGTAGAGGTGGTGTTGGTGTATGTCCGGGTTGCGGCTATGAGGTTAAGGAGCCTGAGAGAACCTGGCAGCTGGTTTCCCCCCTTCCTGATTCTAAGGGCAGGATAACTATAACTATCATGGGCTCGTATAGGTGCCCTAACTGTGGTAGGAAGTGGAGGGGTGTTGTTAGCAAGATTAAGACTGGTGGCGGGGAGGTAGAGATTGAGGGTGGTGGCAGGTCTTCTAGGAAGATTTCTGAGAAGTCGGATGAGGATAGGGGTACGGTTATAGAGATTGATTTGTCTGAGCTTGAGGAGGATCTGGACTAGATAGCTCTAGGAATTGTTTTCTCCTGGTGCGCTGTTGTTGTCGGCCAGGTATAGTGCGTATGTGTTTTTTCTGGTTGCTCTTCTGCTGGTGCTTATAGGCCTCAACGTGTTTACTATACTTACTGGCCGCTCGTTTATGGCTGTTATCGATGGCATAAGTATGGAGCCTATATTGAATTCCGGAGATATCGTGTTTCT
>WANO01000027.1 GCA_015521765.1 Desulfurococcales archaeon | reverse complement strand
GAGTATTGCTTTATACATATAAGACTTTAAGCAATAATAATTGATGTCCGGAGTAGTGTTGAATATGGGGTCCATTGAATCTGGCGAAGATAAAATGGACATAATCCAGGATGAAGCGGAAAACGACGAAGTGGTTACTGTCAGTGATCTAACAAAGGAGAAGATAGCTAAAAAGATTAAGGGACCCATAACACCGGTAGTTTCAGACAGAGATCAAGGCTTCCACTACACAAATAACGGGAAGAGGATTTTCGGAGATGTTAACGAGATAAGGTACAGGCTTGAGCTTCTAGCTTCTGAAGGTGTTCTGGAGTCCGAGTATAAAGGATCATATGCCAGATGCCCCAACTGCGGAAGCATAAGGTTAAGGTTCCTGCTGACATGTCCTCACTGCGGAAGTAGTAATATTGAGAAGAGAAGCATCGTTAGGCACCTTAAATGTGGATTCATCGCTCCATATAACCTGTTCCAGCAACAGAGGGGAGGGCTGAAATGCCCCAAATGTGGTGAGCCGATAAGCTTTGAGGATGGCCGTGTGCTTGATTCTGTAGTATCTATATATAGCTGCAACAGCTGTAAAAAATCATTTACAAAGCCAAAGGAAATGATTAAATGCGAATCGTGTAAGGTGGAGTTTTCGCCTGAGGATGCTGATATAATACATCTAAACGAATATAGGCTGAAAACGCCTCTCGGATAATTGGGGGTATGTGTGCTAGCGCTTTAGCTGCTCTAGTTTGTCTAGAAACTTTTTACCGAGTTCCTCGTGCGTTGATGAATGATATTTAGGTTATATTTATTAGTGTTCATAATAAATCTATAAATATAATATTAATGAACTACCGATCAGAAGTAATTGGAGGGCAAAGGTTAATGCCCCAAAAATGCCCTGTAACCCTAACATGGAGGATAATTGGGAGGCCGTGGAGGCTTGTTCTTATAGATAGGCTTCTTGACGGGCCAAAAACATTTAATCAGCTATTGGAGTCTATGCCTGGTATAAGTAGCAGAACGCTCTCAAAGATCCTTAAGGAGCTCCAGCAGATAGGAATAATAGAGAAGATACCTGCAGGAGACGATAAGAGATACTACTATACCCTAACCGCGATGGGGAAGGATCTTGAGAACCTAGTTAAAGAAACAAAGAGATGGGCTGATAAGTGGCTAACCAAGATTATGGAGAAGTAAACCAATATATTTTTCGAGCGCTTATAGATTAGGTAGCCATGAGGCTACTTGCGTTCGCGTTAAACAAGGGCTATACGCCGGAAGATAGATAACGTCTTATGGAGAAGCTAAGGAAAGTTATGGATGTTAGGAATGTAAGGATCGCTAGAAGCCATATAGAGATTGAGGTATGGAGCATGGATCCTGAGAAAGTTAGGGGCCATATAGAGGGTGTGATAGGGGAAGTTATTCTTGTAGATCATATAGATAATATCGAGAAGAGACTCGAAGCCAAAGATATGGATGCAGCAATCAAGCTATATATACAGCTATTCAATGAAGAGAGATTCTGGGAGGCCCACATCGTTCTCGAGAGTATTTGGAGAAAAAACAGGGACCCCCGAATACAGGCTCTAATAAAGCTTGCCGCATCACATGTGAAGATCCAGGAGAACAAGCCGGAATACGCCAAAAAGCTAGCTATGGAAAGTCTAGAGATGATGGATCCAGTAAAACTATCATGCCTAAACCTCAAGGAAGTTATGGAGGAGATAAAGGTGTTTATCGAGAACCTAAAACCTATAAAGCTTAAATCCCGATTCTGCAGTTAGATAATATACTTAGGTTACACATATATCCGGCACGTGACCATTATGGCTTCGGGGAAAAACGCTATAGAGATGCTGCCTATATTGATCGAGCTCGCAAAGGAGAAGTGCAGAGACAACAACCTAGATAGCAGACTAGAGTGCGATCAGCTCCTAGAAATATATTTCAACACTGTAGAAAAAATGATACTGATCCAGAATAGACGCAGAATCAATAGGTATGAGTGGATCGATAAAGTCATCGAGAAGGGATTGCCCGACGGTAGAAAAAGGTTTATCTTATATGTTCTCTCCGCATATCTAGTGAACATAAGGAACCTGAGCGAGGAGGAGGCTATAGCTGAAGTGAAGCGTTTTCTAGATAACTCATGTAGAAATTATGGGAACTGTGAGAAGATCTATGAGTCATGGATCCGTAGCGATCTGGCTAGAGTGAAGAGGAAGGGTTTGAGACCAGCCAGACTCGAGAAGCTTGATAACGATCTTAGAGAGCATATAAGGAAAATAGTTGGGAGCTGATCTTGATTACTTCTACAAAAATTAATCTATAGGCTACGCCAATTCTATTATCGGTATATAGCTATGCTTATTCTCGGACCCGATATGATAGATCGGATCATGAATCCAAAGAAACTTATAGAGACTCTAAGGAGTTTTTATCTCAGGAGAGACCTAGATATAAAGGAAAGGATCTCAGACACCTGGGGAGAGAGCTGGATAGGATTTATGAGGGCATACGGGAGAGATATAGGTTTGGTTACGAAGATCATAGGAATCTTCCCGAAATCAGAACCCAGAGTAAAGGGAATAATAGTAGCTATAGATACGGTAACCGGAGACGTAAAGCTTATAGCCGACGCATACTCCGTGACTGGATGGAGAACTGCTGGAGCCTCCGCACTGGCATATAAGATACTATCAGAAGGCAACACCCATATAGATCACCTGGGAGTTATAGGGAGCGGCACACAGGCAAGGTATCATTTAAGGGTATTCACAGATGTCTTTGAGATTGACGAAATAATGATATACAGCAAAAACAGATCTAAAGCATCGAGAATAGCCTTAGACTACAACGCGAAAGTGGTAGAGCTTAAGCATCTTCTCGAGAAATCCAGCGTGGTTATAGCGGCGACAAACTCGAGAGAGCCTGTTGTGTTTGGGGACCTCCTGAAAAGGGGCTCTATAGTACTGTCTGTGGGAGCACCAAAACCAGTTAGAGAGCTAGACGATAGAGTAAGGCTCAGAAGCGGATGCGCACTAGTAGATAATAAGGAGGGATGCCTACACGAGACCGATGATGTGAGGAATCTAGAGCTAGTAGAGATTGGAGAGGCGTTATCTAATCCAGATATATGTAGCTTCAAAGAGATCAAGCTCTATAAATCTGTGGGGACCTCGCTACTGGATTACGCAGCAACATACTATATCCTGGAGGAATTCAAGAAATCGATATGAAAAACGCTAGCAAGAGATGAGTGTTCATTAATATAATTAATAAGTCTCAAAATAATTATATTTTCTGGGTTGAGAAAGGGAATTGAGCGAAAATAGATTACTCAACCTAACTTATAGGGCCACATATATAAGTGGATCCGTGGATACCCTACACCATATTTCCGCTAGCTACGGTAGAGAAGAAGAATACATCATCTAAGGGTGCATGTATATTGGTACTTGTCGCCGACCCACTAACCATAGCTATCGAAATCATTTTACTAATGTTCCTACTATACGGCTCCGCATTCTTCTCCTCGACGGAGGCAGCGGTGATATCATCAAGCAGAATTAAGCTGAGAGAGAAAGCTGAAAAGGGCATTGATAGAGCTAGGTTTCTGTTGACACTCCTATCTAAGCCCGAGAAGGTTCTAAGCACCCTTCTGGTAGGAAACAACCTGATGAATGTAGCTATAGCTGCTATAATAACTGATATATTCATCAGGCTCTATGGGGATATAGGTGTAGGTATAGCGACTGGCGTGGGGACACTACTACTCCTTATATTCGGTGAGGTCATACCGAAGGCCTACGCTATAAGAGATCCGGAATCCTACGCCATGAAGATAGTTCCGGCACTGAAGATAGCTATGAAGATCTTGAGCCCGATAGCCGTTGTTTTGGCTAGCATAGCCAATTCATTTCTAAAGACGCTAGGGTTCCAGAGTAGAAGAACTCTAGTGACTGAAGACGAGATAAAGCTAATGCTTAGGGTTGGGAGGGAAGAAGGGATCTTAACCAGCGACGAGTACATGATGATGTCGAACGTTATGAAGTTTATGGATACACCGGTATCCAGGGTTATGATTCCTGTGGGGTCCCTTGAAATGATCGATTCTAGAGCACCTATAAAAGAAGTTATCGAGATATTTAGAAAGACTGGGCACTCAAGATACCCTATATACGATAAAGATCTAAACAATGTTGTTGGTATGATCCATGTGAAAGACCTGCTAAAAGGCAAATTCAGAGAGGACGAGCCAGTTATAAAGTATATGAGGCCCATAATTAAGGTGAATGAAAACAGCAAGCTATATGATGTTCTAAAACTCATGAAGGCAAAGAAAACCCACTTCGCCGTTGTTGTTGACTCGAAAACAGGAAGGCTCCTTGGTGGTGTTACCCTGGAGAACCTTCTGGAGGAGATTGTTGGAGAAATATACGATGAGTACGACTAGCTTTCTCTACCGCTCTGCATCCTCAATAATATATCCAGCAGCCTGAAGTATAGGTCATCTAAAACCACGGTTCCTACATACCTACCCTCATCATCAACTATAAATACATAGGGGACCTCCCTCTCAAGTATTACAGACACAACATCGCCTACACCGCGATCATGCTTCACAACAGGTATATCTCTCCTGATGAAGGTTAATAGTCTCTCAACCCCTGAACCCTTCTCAAGACTATCTATAACGTAATCGATATTAGACACATCTATAATCCCGCATGGCCTCCCACCGCTATCTATAAGGGGCGCGAAACCATACTCCAGTACTGTTCTCTCTATATTCTGGAGGTCCCCCACGTCTACACCTCCACATATCTTGATGCCTTCTATCCTTTGTGAGAGGTCTCTAGCTGTAATAGAGCTGTAGATCCTGCTACCACTAATCCTCTCCAAAATATTGAGCGCCTTGATCACCTCCTCCCTCACACGACTGGTGAGCTGCCACGAATATATCGAGGCCTTCCCCGAAAACTCTCTAACTAAGAGAGAGGTAACCAGTGCGGGGGCTATCATCAGATAGTTGTCTCCCATCTCACCAGCCATTATAGATACAGCCAAAGGGACCTTTGCTGCACCAGCCATAAAGCATGCCATCCCGAGGTAGGCGTAGATCTCGGGTGAAAGCTGAGAGATATGGCTTCCTACTAGATAGTAGTATGATAGGCCAAGCATTGATCCCGCTAGAAGGCTGGGCATAAATAGACCTCCACTCACGCCAGAGCCTATAGTTATTGATGTGGCTATAACCTTTGATAAGGCTGTAACCACCAGTATGAGGGATAGAAGTATAGAGTTGTACCCAATAAAATTTAAATCCCCATGCGGTATCAGAAACGATACGTCACCCCTTAAAATAAGTGTGAGGAGACCCATGCCGGATCCTGCTATATAGGGGGCGACAAAAATGATTGGCGACACGATAACGGCTCCAACAATAGGCTTAAGCGCTCTAAACCTCAGCTGTTTAGCTAGATCATTAAAAAACCTCCTCAGAGAGGTGTAGACAGCTATAAACAGATATGTGAATGGAGCTATATATAACGCTAAAAGAACATAAGATACTATTGAGTCGAACCTGAATAACTTCTCTGGATCAACCTGCAGGCTGGGAAGAATATAGCTATACCCAAAAAGTGGGGCAGTAACCGTGAAGGCCACTAGCGAGGATATGTAGGCAGGGATAAAGGCTTTAACCTCGAGATCACGCTTGTAGAGGACTTCCACAGCAAAAAAGGCCGCCCCCAAAGGCGATCTGAAGAGAGTGGATAAACCTCCAGCCATGCCCGCTACAAAAGCTATTCTACGATCCTCAGGAGTCAATCTGAGAATCCTAGAAACTATCGAGCCGAGACTCGAGCCTATCTGTATAGCTGGACCCTGCAGACCTGCACTAGCGCCAAAGCCTATTGAGAGCGCTGATGACAAGGCTTTAATTATGGGGACCCTATATCTTACTTTCCCCATATCCCTATGATAGGATCTTATAGTTGAATCAACGCCAGAACCTTCAGTTTCGGGAGCGAAAACATACGTTATTAGCGAGCCAAGAGCTATACCGAAAACGCTCAAGAGAGGTATAGTGTAGGGCTTAGATAATTCCCCCAGAGCCATGGTTGAGATATCCTTGAACCCTGATAAAGCCGTGTAGCTACCGTTGGCTATATAGAGCACTAGGCTCTCGAAAAACCCTATCAGGTAGAAAAACATGTATGATGCCAGTCCCGAGATCAGACCTATAACCACGCCTAGAGCCAGCCACTTCTCTGTGTATCTGATAACTGTTTTTCCGCTGAGTCCTACTCTTGGCATGAGAATTAATCCAGTATGGCTTTAGTACATCACAGCAAATATCTTTTTGATTAACTGGAGAATTAAATTAAACTAAATATCTTCCATTCCTATAACAATTGGTACAGCGATATGGGATCTGCTGGCAGAGATATAGCTGTTACTGCTATGATGTCTTCCCTGTGGATAATTGGCAGCGCACCATCATATGTGGCCGGGGGAGGATTGGGCGGTGTGCTGTCGGCGGCTTTTTATCTCGTATCGGGCAACATGGTGCTGTATCTAGTAGCTAAGTTAACTACGATACGTATTCTTCCTCTAGCTTCGGCTGCTAGTGTTGGGATACTGTTTATCATAATACCGCCTGCAGCCGGATACGGCGTGTTTCTGCTTCTCTCTAATATTGCTTTAGGGTCTATATACACGGTCGCGAAGAACATTGAGGGTTATAGAAGGATGCTTCTAATATCTATAGTTGCTGGAGGTGTATCGGGTGCTATAGTAACCTCTCAGTTCGCTCTGCTAAGAGGATCTATATTTCTTGTTATAGCTGGAGTTGTCTACGGAGTTGTTATAGCCCCTATAGGATTCACGATCGGATATCTTGTGTATACTAGGCTTAGAAATATAGGTGTTATTCGATAGATCCCCCGGGTAGCTCTAGAATGATAAGGTTCATCGATATCTCAATGGAGATTGGAGGAAAAAGCCTTCTAAAGTCTGTGAGCTTCACCGCTAGAGAGGGTGAAACTGTGGTTTTTGTTGGGAGAAATGGATCCGGAAAAACAATGCTACTTAATGCTTTATCGGGTTTAGCGCCTATAGGGTTCAACGCAGATGTTAACGGGGTTATAGAATATAACGGTGCTGAAATCGATATTGGAAATAGGGATTACGGCAGGCTCCTCAACCTCTTTACCTATATAGCGTTCAACCCTGACCTACAGATAATCTTTCCACAGGTTTACGATGAGATCTCTATTCTGCCTGATAGTCATGAAGCCTTGAGACTCGCTGGTAGGCTTGGTGTGGGTGACTATCTCGATAGAGAGATCGATGAGCTGTCAGTGGGTGAGAAGAAGAGGCTGGCTCTAATGATCTATCTATCCATAGGAGGGAAAATAGTTCTTATGGATGAGCCATCGTCCGATCTTGATATATGGAGCATTGAGAACCTAATAAGTATAATTACCGCAATGAAGAGGGAGGGATTAACCTTCCTATTAACAACCAACGACCCGTATTTCGCCTTGAGTGTGGCCGATAAGATAGTTATCCTAGATAGCGGTGAGGTTAAAGAGATATGTGAATCCCACAAAAGAGAGGATCTGGTCGAGTGCTATTTAAGTGCCTCAAAGAGATATGGCTTAAGAGCCTTAAGGGGTTCAAGCAGGGATCTATCAACCAAGCCATGCGAGGAGAGAGATAAAGTAGCTGAGGTTAGTGCTGTATCCCTCAGCTTGAGGGGTAGGCATCTCCTCAAGGATATAGATCTAGACATACATAGAGGCTGTATAGAATGCCTAATAGGATCTAACGGATCCGGTAAAACCACCCTAGGAAAAATCATCGCAGGACTCATAAAGCCTAGCGAGGGTAGAGTAAGCATATATACAGGTACAGCCCCCTTATATGTGCCCCAGGAGTACCATCTATCATTATGGGGGCCTAGCCTAAGACATATATTTAAGCGATACAGTAGTAAGGGAATGGATGCCCTTAGATACTACGGGATCCACCACCTTATAGATAGGCACCCTCTAACCCTAAGCTCCGGGGAAAAACTTAAGGCTGTGTTGGCCAGAGCGTCGGCTATAGGTAGCGATATAGAGATCCTTGATGAGCCAACCAATATCCTGGATAGAGATGGGTTAGCCGCACTCAATAGGCATGTTGAATCATCCGTGTCTGAAGAGAGAGCGGTCGTTTTAATTACACACGATATAGAAACCATACTATCCCTATGCAGCCATGTCTATCTGCTCGATAACGGTAAAATAGTCTATAGAGGCGCCCCTGAAGATGTTTTCAAGGGAATATATGGCGATGCAAAGAATAGGTTGTCTGGCTGCTGTAGATATCTCGATGTATTTATGGAGCTTTATTTCGAATCGTTGGGGAATGTGATCTAGGTTGTATAACGTTATAAAGGAGCTTATTAAGGTTCAGAGAAACAGGTTCATTCTGGATAAGGTTGATCCGAGAATAAAGATACTGGTATTTATATCTGTAACCCTCCTAAGCTACTACAACCCCGTTTCCCTCGCTCTCCCGATAGCTATAGCTATGATGATTATAAACATGATCGAGTACGATATCAGGTTTATAAAGACAAAGATCATAGCGATAGCTACCTTCAGCATGGTTATAGGGTTTATAGTTCTTGTCACGCCTCCTGACCCTGTATTTTCTGCTGAAGCCATAAGATCCAGCATAAACGTTTCGGTGCTTATCGTATCTATAGGCTTAAGCGCTATAGCTCTACTGCAGTCTATCAGGTATATAGATCTGTATGTCATGCTTGGGAGGAGTAAGCTTAAGATCCTGGCACTTGTATATATATCTGCGCTGAGATCTTTAGCTATTGTTGGTAAACTCATGTCGGCTCTAATAGACTCTATAAGGATATATGAATCCAGGTCAAGTATAGGATCATACATAAAAATGTTTGAACCCTCAAAACTTGAGCCCCTGATACATACGTTAATAGTGTACTCGTCATACATGGGGTACTATATCGAGGTCAGGTTGAGGAATAGCGACAAATTCAGAATGCCTGACATCTATAGGGATAGGCTTGTTGATGCGATCTTCATAACTGTCCTGGTTCTCTTGATCGCTACATCAAAACTCGCTTTCGATACTGTATTAAATATAATAACCTAGGTTTCAATAAAATCTAGATAGGTGAGGATACATAGCTGAATTAATCGATCTCGACAAGAACAAGTTTGAGGATTTCATATCTAAGAACAGAATAGCGATCATCGATCTCTGGGCCCCCTGGTGCATCCCATGTAAGCAGCTTGAGGAGGAGCTGAAAGAGCTGGCCTCCAGATATCCAGAGATAACTATAGGAAGAATAGATGTCTCGGTCGAGCCAGATATAGCTGTTAGATACGGTATCATGAGTGTGCCAGCTGTACTGATTTTTATAGAATCAAGGCTTGTCGATATATTGGCAGGATCAGTATCGGGGGTGGATGTAGAGAAAAAAATAAGGGGTTATCTAGAGACCCAGTAGCCCTCCTAGAAATACCTGGAAATAGATTATGTACCCTCCCGCAGCGATAACTATGGCTCCAGCCACTCTATTTATGTAGGGCATAAACCTGTTCATATACCTGGTTATGGTTTCTCTAGCTACAATGAGACCTATGGTCAGCATGATCATTAGGATCCCCATACCACCAGCGTAGGAGAGGAATACGGCCATCCCACCAATAAAGCTACCTACGCTCAATGCCTGAAGAACTATATATAGGAAGATTGGCATTGTGCAGCTTAACGACGCCAAAGCATATGTTATGCCGAAAACCACGAAGGATACGTATCCTCCTCTCTTGGGAGCTGATCTGTTTACCAGATTGATCCCTATATGGATACTTCTACCAAGAACCATTAGCACGCCCAGAACTATAACGCCCACACCTATAGCTACAGCTATCCATGGTATATATATAAGCAACGCAGTCCCAACAAGAGAAACCAGTGCCCCGAAGCCTCCGAAAACCATGGTGAACCCAAATGCAGCAAGAAGACCGAATAGAGCACCATTAATGATGCTTCTCACTCTAGCAATCCTGCCCCTCTCATCGGCCCCTGATAACCCTAGATAGAGCGATATGTATGCGGGTAGCAGAGCAAAGCCGCAGGGATTGATGAAGGCTATGGCACCAGCTACAAATGAAAAACTCACCAGCACAGGATCAATATGGTTCAAAACGCATCCCTTGAAATCAGCGTAGGCTTATGTTTTCTATGTTTTCAATGCATTAGCTATCTCATCGTAGCTGGCTTGCGGTATCCCTCTCAAGGTTATGATTCCGTTAGGGTCGATGACTATAACGCCCATCTCAACAATCATGTACTTAACGCCTATACCTTTATCGTCGATAGCGTAGATCCACTGCGGGAGACCGCTCTGGTCCCTGAACTCCATCATGTCCTTCTCATCCCCTATAAACGTGATGACCAAAACAACAACATCGTCTCCGAAATCCTCCTGGATCCTCTTCAGCACCTCAACCTGCGACTTACATATGGGGCAGCCTTTAGGAAGCATGAACCATAGAAGAACATTCTTACCTCTGAAATCACTCAGGCTGAACTCCCTGCCATCTATACTTCTCAGAGTGAAGTCCGGTGCTAGCTGACCCACGTTGGGACCTTCTTCAACCATGAGCATCTGCTCTTCCTTCTGCATGATCATTTGTTGCTGAAACAGGCCCTGGAAAAATACAACCACACCTATAATAGCTACAACTATCACAACCGAAGCAATCAAAACCATGTTTTTCTTAACCATTTCCTATCCCCGGCCCACAATATTTATTTTAATATTATTATATTAACCTTCTCTTTAATAAAGATTTTCACAGATGCTCCACAGATCTAAGTCGATGCAACGATCTATATAGCGGAATCGAAATATTATATAGAGCCTTGAAATACAGTTATGTAGCGTATACAGCAAAACAGCGAAATGGACGAGCTTGGGAGTCAAATTGCTGAGGCCAGCTAGACTATCAAGATACAAGATGAATAGTAATCCAGGGAGAATTTCCTCAACAACAGTTAAATCAGGGCAGTATCATCTAGATTCAGGTATTGATGTTACTAGGATTAATATGGGTTTAGGGGCTAAAATAGTGTTTCTTGCGGATCTACATATTCATTTCCTTGGAGAAAGAAGAGATGTGGTTAATATCGTTAGCTTGTTGAAGCCTGATCTGGTGATTCTTGGAGGAGATATTTGGGATGCGTGGACAAGGAGTTTCAGGGCTGTTTTATCTGTTCTGTCTGAATTAGTGTCTATAGCTAGATACGTTATTGGTGTTTTAGGAAACCACGAGTATGATTTAGATAATGATTCGGAAGGCTCCAACAGTATTGTCGAGAGATACCTAGATGTCCTAGAGGATATCGGCGTATATTTCTTGAGGGATGACTATTTCTATTTCAACGGGATCAAAATATATGGTATTGACTGGAGAGACGACCCATCGCTATATAGAGGTGCTCTAGGCAATATTGATGCGGTAGACATTATAGCCGCGCATTCACCCGACGTGTTTCCCTATATCCCGTCGAGACTAGAAAATAGAGAGATGCTGGTACTTGCCGGCCACACTCATGGAGGCCAGATCTGTTTTCCTGGATCTGTGGGTATATTAACCAACAGCCTGTATGGGTATGTTAGCGGGCTGTATAGGAGGGGGAGGAATATGATGTATGTTTCTCGTGGCGCTGGCGAGATACTGCCTAGAGTATATTGCTCGAGGGAGATAATGGTTATTCGATAGCTGATCTATGTAGGATTCATGCATAATTCAGGATCATAGATATAGCGCTTATTCACCAACCCAAACAGGTGAATGGTAATGAGAAGGCTACCCATTCTGGTTGCGTCAATACTAATCATATCCACACTTTCAATATCGACGATATCGAACATAGCTGTCGCACAGGTTCAGGAGGAGGATGTGGATAGGGCCAAGATGGAGGCTCTGCTGCATTGGGCATATATATCAGCGGGGGACCTCAACGGGTTAGCTATGCAGTATTCTGAAGACGCGGAGCTCTACTGGATTGGGGGTCCTCTTCACGGCCTAT
>WANO01000026.1 GCA_015521765.1 Desulfurococcales archaeon | reverse complement strand
AGTGATCCTGGCTAACCTATATCTAAAATCTATACGCTACCTCTCAAACGTTGTGAATGTGTTAATTGTAGATATTATCTATAGCGTGACGCCCCACAATTTTGCATCATATTATAATACTGTATCTAGGGATCGTTATGCGGGCGATAGCGACATTCGATTTAGCTAAGTACTATGGAGATATTAGGGCTCTTGATGGGGTTGATTTGGAGATCTACGAGAACGAGATCTTCACAATTCTGGGGCCTAATGGAGCGGGAAAGACAACCTTTCTTCTCCTATTATCTACGGTTCTAAAGCCTTCTAGGGGTACAGCATATATTAAGGATTTTGAGATTAGGAGGGATGCCAAGAAGATTAGGGAGATTATTGGTATAGCTTTCCAGGAGCCCCAGGTATATTGGCGATCTAGGGTTATTGACACGCTAAGGTTTCACGCATCCATATTCGGGATTGAGGGTCGTGAGAGGGAGGAGAGGATTAGTAGGGTTTTAAGGATTCTTCAGCTGGATCATTTAGCTAATAGGAGGCTTATAAATCTCTCTGGGGGCCAGGTTAAGAAGGTTGAGGTGGCTAAGATCTTTGTTCAGAGGCCGGAGGTAGCTTTCTTCGATGAACCTACAGCTATGGTTGATCTAGATGGAAAACACGCTATATGGGAAGAGATTAAGAGGTTGCGAGATGAGGGATCCACGGTTATTGTAGCCACAAACGAGATATATGAAGCTGAGATATTAAGCGATAGGGTAGCCATATTTGATCGTGGAAAAGTCGTTGTTGTGGGAGGAGTCAGCGAGCTTAAAGAGAGGCTACCCTCTGGAGAGCTTGTGGAGCTTAAGGTTAGGGAGAAACTGCATGAGTCCTTGATCAGGGATATAGAATCATTTTTTAAACCCACGCATCTTGTCTACGAGGATAGATATATAGCTATAAGACTCCCCCAAGCAAAGAAGCGCGTTGCTGAAATAGCCAAGCTTCTTATTGATAGGGGAATAACTATAGAGTCGATAAATGTCAGTGAGCCCACGCTAGATGATGTATTTCTCCACTATACAAGAAGAAAGATAAGCGGATCTATAGGGCAGTGAGCCCATGGCTCTAAAAACACTATATAGAACCTACCTACTCTCCAGATACTTCATCGCACCCTTCATAACCCCCACCTTTCTAGCTACTTTCTATATAGCTACCGCAATAGAGATCCTCATATACGCGTCTGTTCTATCCCAGCTAGTTAAAATAGAGGACTACTATAGATATCTAGCCCCAGGGATACTGCTGATCCTCTTCTACAGCAACGTATACATGTTTATAGACGAAGTATTCTTCTTTGCATCGAGAACAGAGGTTCATCTCTACACCTATATACTGCCACTCCCAAGATACGCGATATCGCTAGGGTTCTCGCTATTTTCAGGATTAATCTCTATAATACTGTTTGCCCCATTCATTCTTCTGGTTTCGATACTGAACTCCATAGATCTAGTAGGAATAGTGGCATCAACCCTAAATCTAGCCATGCTCATGGCTCTATTCTCAATAATGATCGGTGGATTACTGGCAACAGTCTACATGAGCGTTAAAAGCAACTGGAAGCTTATATTGATCGTGCTAGTGCTATCCGATGTTTTCCAGAGATTCAGCACAGGAAACTACCCGTATGCTTACCTGCCTGACGCCTACAAGCCTATATCGCTACTAAACCCCCTAACACACTTCATTAATCTAGGCCAGCACATGCTTAACGTTGATCCCACACTTCTGATAGGGCGAGATATAAGCCTATCCATATTTATCGCCTACCTGATAGGTCTCCTAGCGCTATCAACCATATTTTCAGAGAGATTCAGCGAGGGGGGTAGGGTGGTTTGAGCCTGGGTAGATACATCTATAGAATTCTACTGGTATCCAGGATCACCTTCTTCTCCTGGTTTAGGGTACAGCAGGTCCTTGTTGGTGTTTTCTTAACGAGCATCCTCTACATAGCTGTCTTTGGTCTAGTCATGTCGAGGCTGATCGACGAAAAATATATACTTTTCATCCTCCCCGGAGTAGTAGCCATCTATGCCGCAACTCTAACTATAATACCTATAGGAACCATCGTGCATACAGCCATGGGGAGATCTGAACTATATCTATACGCTATACCTATACCCAGATTCGGGATAATCGCCTCAAGACTAATCGTGGCTATATTGATAGTAGAGATAGCATCAGCAGTCTCAATATTTTCATACTGGATAATACTGGCTGAACCCAACTATATGTTGTTCATAGCCACACTGCCCGCGGTCCCGCTTACAGTAGCGATCTCACTAATGTATATAGCTCTAGCGTTCATTATTCGGGACCCCCCAAAATACTTCACCATAGTATCATCTATAGCGGGCGCGTTGATCGTTTTAAGCACAGCATACTACCCTGTTGAGGCATTTAGGCATTTTCCAGACGCATTCATAGCTCTAGTAGAGCTGAACCCGGTAAGTGTAGCTTCAGATCTGGGACGAGCTTTTCTAGGAATCTATGTAGGGGACCCCATACAGAAAACCTACCTATTAATTCTCGAAGCAATACTGATCTCAGCACTATCGATTAGAGTAACCGCAAGGAGGCTGGAACGATGAGACAGAAACCGCTAATTAGAAGAAGCCCCTAAAGACAACGCTATATAGCTTATCTCTCCTCATGCTGTACAGATTCAACCTTCCTCAACTGCTTAAGATACATGTCGTATATCTCCTTCTCAGTTGTCGAATCCTCAGGCCTCTTATCCGGTCTCCACCGTATAAATCTAGGGAACCTTATCGAGAGGCCAGCATCCTTCTTAACCATACCTTTACAGCATGTGTGAACAGGAGATAATGTGATTTCAGCACCTATAACCTCCATAACGAGCTCTGGAACAACCCATACATCGGGCTCGATCTCCGCAACAACTCTAGCTGGTTTCTGTCTAGATATAAGCTTGCTCAGCTTATTGTTTAGCTCAACCAGATCCTGATCTGTAAAGCCCGTCCCAACCTTACATACTGTTTTGAACACATCATTCTCCGGGTCGTATGCGGCAAGCAAAACAGTCCCAAACTTGCCTGCTCTTCTACCCCTCCCATAGAATGCTCCAACAACTGTTAGGTCTACGCTGTCTATCATCTCGCTCTTATAGTCTCTCTTATACTTGATCCATAGCCATCCCCTGGCCCCTGCCTGATATATCGATTCCTTGTGTATGGCCTTAGCCACAATCCCCTCACACCCACTCTCGATAGCCTTCATAAAGAACTTATCTATATCCTCCTCATTATCGACAATCTCGTACTCGGCTATGCTGAACTCCTGCACCTGATCCACATGCTTCTCAAGCAACTTACGTCTTTCAGGAAGGATTAGCGTTGTCGCGTCTATCCCGTCTACGTATAGAAGATCGAAAAGCCTAACCACAACGGGATACTCCTTAATGATCTCCTCTATATTATGTTTCCTCTTCCTATGCATCAACTCCTGAAAAGGCCTAAACTCGTATGTTTCAGGATCAACAGCTATCACCTCACCCTCAACAATTATGCTGTCTGCCTTAAGATGCTTAATACACATTTCAACAACATCCGGATACTGATGAGTAATATTCTCCAGCCTCCTAGAATAGAGAATAACCCTACTCCCCTTCTTATGGATCTGAACCCTCTCTCCATCATACTTGAACTCAACTAGACACACACCACCAGTCTTCTCTAAGATCTCTCTAGCATTATCCAGCCTCTCCGCAAGCATAGGTCTAACCGGAATGCCCACCTCGGGCTCGATCTTCTTAAGGGCATCCAAACCCTTGGTGGCGAGGGTCTTAGCCACATTACCAAGATCCGCCCTAATATTGTATGCACGCTCGATTACGCTTCTAGAAGCTTCAGAACCCGTAAAAGCTAGAGCCAGCGCATCCATTATAGTTGCATCCCCAACACCCAACCTGAGGTTCCCATCTATCAACCTAACTATATATCTAGCCTCAATAGGCGAGGCGTCCCTCAGCAAGCCGGCAAGAATCTTGATCTTCATATCCCTAGACCCTTCACCACTAAGCTTAGCTATCTTGACTAGGGAGCTATACACATAGCTAACGGTTAAACCACCCTTAGCTGTCTGCATGTACTGAACCAGCCCAACCGAAGACCTGCCTTTCTGCTTCAAGACCTCGGCAGCCTTACCCAGATCACCATATTTCTTATATGTCTGCTCAACCACATACTCGCTGGTGTTTGAGGCCAAGCTAATAGCCTTAATAATCAGTTTTTCACCAAGCCCAAGCTCCTCCTCGCCAAACCACTCGGGCCACAGCCTGCCTTGAATAAGGTATATAACCTTATCAATCTCGTCGCTGGAGGTCTTCTTGAAGAGGCTGGCTAATATAGCTATAAGCTGCATCCTGCTCGTTGTCAGCTCCAACCTCTCCATGTATTTGGCTAGTTCAGAAAAAAACATTATAGACCCCCATCAAATATATTTACAGAGCAACCCCCATTAATGGTATAGTGGTAAAAACACTTAATACAATAAGCCCCCATCAAACCCGGGAGGCTCTACAGCGGGGTCCCTGGACATAAATTTAAAAATAATATAAAATTATTTTCGATTAAAAACAAGATGTCTTAAAGCCTCAGATACATCTACGCCCAACACACAGACTAGACGCGGGGCCGAAATCGATAAACCAGGTATATAGGCTTTATGTCTTTGCTTCAGCACCTATATCCTGGGTCTGGGAAGCTGATGGGAGCTCTGGGAAGTTCTCCCTCATCTTCTGCTCAGCTATAATCTGTGCCTCCTCCAGTATCTTTCTGGCTTCAGGGCTTGAATAGCTTGTATATGTTGAGGTGACTGATAGGCCTTCACCGGTCTCCATAGCTACCTCTCTTAGATTCTCCTCCAGCTCGATCATCTCGTATGAGAACTCAGGTAGCACACCCTTCACGAGGCTCTTAAGCTCTTTAATTACCCCTAGAACAGGGGCTAGATTGGCGAATGTGTCTCCCAGCAGTAGTACTGTTTCTATCCTCATGGATATCTGCTCCATGGCTATCTGTATAACGGTTAGCTGCTTAACCGCCTTCCTTATCTCAGCTATCTCGTTAGCCAGCATCTGGGCTCTAGTATGGTCTCTCGAAATTATAGCTTCCACAACCCTTTCAAATAGGGATTTATCTCTCTCCCTCAATCTCTCTAGCTGAACATCTATCCTCGAAACCATATTCTTGATCCTGTAGTTAGACATAAGAAGCTTATACTTTATAGGCTCCTTCTTCCCAAACGTCTTCTTGATCTTGCTACTTATTGACTCCCCTCCTTCCCATTTTTTGGGCATATCATTTAGCGATACCATGTCTCATCTTCCTCAAAGAATAGCTCTGTAACTAGAAATGGTATTTAAAGAGTTGGGTTTTATACCGTCTATGAACCAGTCCTGAACCGCATATATCTACCTTATCAACGCCCCACTAATATTATCGATGAAATTTAAGCTCCTAAAAAATACTATTTTTAAACACGCATGTAAACCGCTGTATAAGGTGATCTAGATGGCAACTATACATCTATATAGAGACGACTCATACCTAAGAGAATTCACAGCTAAAGTAGTGAAGGTGCATGAAAACGAAGTGATCCTCGACAAATCGGCCTTCCACCCTGAAAGCGGTGGCGTCGCCCACGATAAGGGGTATCTCGAGCACAACGGCAGAATATATAATGTTACCTTCGTCAGGCATGATAAGCAGAGCGACGATATAATACATATCGTTGAGGACCCCTCAGATCTTAGGGAGGGGATTGAGGTAAAGGGCGTTATAGACTGGGAGAGGAGATACAGGCTTATGAGACTCCATACTGCAGCGCACGTTATATCGGCCATAATGTATAGGGACTACAATGCTCTAATAACTGGGGGGCAGATAGAGCCTGAATACGCGAGGGATGATTTCTCGCTAGAGAAGTTCGATCGTAGAGTCTTCCAGGAAGCCATAGATAAGGCCAACGAGATTGTAGAAAAGGACATCGAAGTAAAGATATACTATCTATCTAGGGAGGAAGCAATGAAGATACCAGGAATAGTGAAGCTTGCGGAGAGAATGCCTCCAAACGTCAAGATACTGAGGATCGTTGAGATTCCAGGAGTAGATATACAGGCTGACGGAGGACCCCACGTAAAGAGAACTGGGGAGATAGGAAAAATAAAACTGCTCAAAGTTGAAAATAGGGGTAGAAACAAGCGAAGGATCTACTATACAGTCGACTAGCCAAGGTAGCTATAGTGAGCTAGCCTCCCGAACTATATTTTTGATATATTTATGGATTTAATCATTTCGATAGCCCTACTATAGTTCTCGCTACTAAGCCTCACAACAGATATCGATGGATGACCACCTATATTAATTGCGATACCGCTCTCCTTCAAGAGTCTAGCCACCCTATATGCCTTCCTGGGGTACTTAATGATGAGAAGGATCTCGTCCCCCGACCTTGTGGATACAACCAGTATGAGGGGCGTATTTATAATTCTATAGATCTTAGAGGCCAAAGCAGTAGCGCCTTTACGCCTCCATCTCTTTCTAGCATCAATAAGCTTAAAGAAACCCACCTTTACGGCTGATATAGCTAGCTCATTAGCTGCTTGCTTTATCTTGCTCTCCATCTCATCCGATCTCTTGGCTAACTCCCTGAGCTTCCTATCTAGATCAAATGGAGCGAGCGGGACTGGCGATGAGATCCATCCCACAATAGATCTCCATAGATTCTCATCTTTCGAATAGTTCATGGCTTTGGATATCCTGCTAAGCAACCTAGCTATACTCAGTAGATCCTTAGGTATTTTAAGACCCTGATCCATATAGTATGCAGCCCTAACAAACTGTTCCAGCCTACTGTTCTTAACATCCATAAGCAACGAAACTCTATCAAAGGCTATCTTAGATGAGGGCACATACCCTATCAAAGGCTCAGTTATAACTTGGCTCAGCTCGCTAATCATTTCATGCGTGGTTATATGGTGATCTATATATATGATCTTTGTATCGCTACACCTCTCCCTATAAGCCTTCAGCCCCTCCAGTATACCGGCAAGCAGAGGAATATCTATAATAACCAGAGCAAGGTAGCAATCAAGCCTATCCAAAAGCTCCTCAAGATACTTCGGCTCGGAAGGAATAGCCTCAACAGAAACCTTACCCTCAACAGGATACTTGCCTCTATACCGCTGGGAATAAACCAGGGTAGCCGCAGCAACAGCACCATCGGCGTCCCAATCAGCAACTATATAAACCTCCTCTCTAAGCGACATCCCAACATACCTATTGATTATCTTTAAATACAAGTCTATATATGGATGACCTAGCCGAGTACTCCTTCACCACCCGATACCCCTCAAACCTTAACCCCTTACCCGCGTAAGGTAAAACCTTCTTAAGGGCTTCATCAAGGGAATCGGCAAGAACATATATGATTATCCTGCCCCCTCGCTCAAGCAGGGATCTAGCTACAGGGATAAAACCCGCAATATTGGTTGGGTTATCCATAATTATAGTCGTGAACCTAAGTCTCTCCCCGAAAACCCTGTCGAGATAGTAGGAATCGGAGCACACAGGATATACCACTCCCCTCAATCTATTCAGCTTTAGGGAGAGACCCAGAAACTCTATGGCTCGGCAGTTGATATCTGTAGCCACCACCTCGGCTTCACGGATCTTAGCTATATTGAGTGAGAATGGTCCATAGCTTGAGAACATGTCGAGAACTCTTTCATGGTCCCCGATCATGTTAGCGATCATGAGCCTTTCCGTCGATAATCTAGTGTTTACATACATGTACCTTAAATCAACTCTAAATCTAACTCCATTCTCAACATATATAGTTTCGCTTCTATCTTCTCCACCTATATGGGTAAGCTCATTTATCCTCTCAACACCAACGGTCCTGAATCTAGCGTAAACACTCTTAACGTTTCTATGTACGCTCATAATGGCTTCAGCTATGCTTGGGCCATACCTAACCAGTTCGGGATCAAGCTTGATAAGGGCTATATCACCCACTATATCGAAGCTTCTTGGTATTCTGGATAGTATTGCGGGATCAAGCTTGTCTTTAAGAAGATCTTTATAGGAAACTCCCCTCATAACGCATCTACATGCAGAGTAGCTACAGAACTATACTGGGGAAAGATATAATGGTAGCCGGGCGGGGATTCGAACCCCGGTCACGGGGGTTCTCCCGCCGCCACCGCCTTAAATTATATTTCAATGGGGACTTATATTTATTAGATCTACTGATCCTAAAACATTATTGTTCCAAAATAATTATAAAACCAAAATTAACGAAGCATTATATCAGGTGTATAGTCCTGTTTTTTAGGAGCAAACAGAAAAAACAGGTCAACTATAGGTTGGCCTATGCTAGAATGATCGTGGATATAAACCACGCGATAACCAGACTGAGACTTAATGTGAATAGGCTTGATAGGAGGATAGCGATTCTCAATGAGGGGGATAAGGATAGAGCCAGCCTTATAGAGTTGAGAAACAGCTTAAGTAACTGGATCATTGAGCTCGAGAGAATAAGAGAGAGGCTATACACATTGATGGAGCTGAGAACAATATCAAGCGACCTTAAAGATGCATCACGACAGCTAAAAGAACTTAGATCCCTGATAGCTAATATAACTCCAGAAGCCGGAATCTACATGGATAGGGTTATCAGAAGCCTCGACGACATACTATATTAGCCTAGAGCTGGAGATCCCCTATACATCGCTAACGCCAATAATATAGAGATAGTAGGTACCTATTCTAGAGGGCGACGACACCCTCACACTTTTAACCTCTTTCCAGCCAGAGATCTCGAAATCCAGAGAAACTATTCGTGTCCCCTTTCTAAGCTCAGACTTTAGCTTGGGCTTAAGAACATCATTAATGCTCCTCAAGAGATACATATACACAACAGTAGCGTTGTGGAGATTAACCTTGAAGAAATCGTTCCGGATAAATGTTATATTGTGGAGAACACCCTCACTCTTAGCTTTCTCCACAGCCCTCTGAATCAGCTCCGGATTGAGCTCTATACAAACAGACTTAGCACCCCTTTTGGCCGCAGCTATAGCAACCCGACCATCGCCACACCCTAAATCATACAGTATATCACCCTTGCCCACGTTAGCTAGATCGAGAGCCTGCTCAATAAACTCTTCACGAGTTGGCACCCAGGGCACTCTTATGCCTTCATAGTAGTAGGTCAAACATTCCCACCATAAAATAGATTATTATGTGAAGGATTAAATTTTAATTATAGTTTAAAAACAACCATTCACCTAAGTCATGTCTTCATACATTATGCAACGGATGGGATTCCGTCATGGCGATGATCCCTCACCCCCAACAAGAGCGTTCTCGAAAACCGGAGCCGACCAAAAACAATTAACACCCAACAAAGTTTATAGAATTTCCCCGAGTTGATAGATATACGGCAACGGCATATTTGATGGCCTTTAAGTAGGTATAGAAATGATAACTTCTTATGGAACAGCCTGCTACCTACCAGTATTATACCTATCATAGAGAGATCAAAAAACATAGAGTAGTATCCAGTGTCTCCACTACCCAGTACTTTTAGCTGGTTTTCGATAGCTTCAGCTCCATGCATAGATGAAACACGCTTTCAGCTATAAAATTATTTAGTGTCTAAGAAAATCAAGAGAGCCATGCCCCCTCCAGATACCGCTCCAGCTCCTCCTCGTCGGAATCGCCTAAGATGCCGATAAGGTCTTTTAGCCTCCCTCTAAGGCTTCTCTCTATCCTCACAAACACTTCCTCGCCCTCTCTAAGGTCTATGGGTTCGAGAGGCTTCAGCACGCCACCCTCATATCTAGCCCTGAAAACCCGAGACATACAGCCCCCACACAACAATAATGTATGGTTGCTGAAGGGTTAAAAAACCAACCATCCCTGCGGGAATACCGGCTATAACCCTAATCTTTCGATTCTATTTAGATCTTTCGATCTGCTTTGTTTTTGTTGTCTAATTTATTCTCTGTGGCATTACTATAAAGGATCCCTAATCACAGATATTCATTATCGAAAGCAATAAATATAGAGATAAAAGCAAAACAGATCGAAAGATCTAAATAGAATCGAAAGATTACTCCTGTACTCTAGTGCTTCAACGAGTATCCTGCCATAAACATGATAGATATGAGTAAGTGCTTCTATCTTAGACCTTGTTAATGGTAGTGAAACTAATATTACCGTTCTCTCAAGGGTCTTTGATTGCTTGTTCAACTGCTTCCACCACCTTCCTGTACTTGTGGCTTCGCTTACCATAGATTCTAGATGCGAAAGACGCAACTATCTCCATGAGGTCATCAACAAGCTCCTGATAGAAGTCTTTAGGTTGCTCTTGGAACGCTACAACTACTTTAACACCGTATTCCCTAAATAGCTCCTCAAGATATTTGAATCCAAATCTCGTTAATCTGTCTCTATAAGCTACTAACAGTATATCGAGCTCATGTTTCTTAGCTATTTCTATTTCTTAAACTTCTCCCATAACTCCTTGAATTGATATTAAACAATTAAACATTAAGGGAAGGAATCTCCCTTGGTTACCAAACCCCTCCAGGAAGGGCAACTAGGGCTGATGCACTCCTGCAAGCGGGGGAGAAAAGGGATAGAAACCGTAATGAATCCGAGGGTGGATATAGACAATCACCAAAAACAACAAAGCCATTCTCGGGTGAGCGGTTAAAGGCTATTCACTTGTTTAGGTATCTCCTTACCTCTGGACCCCTGCAGACTTATATATGTTGCCTCCCTAGATATTCTTGTAGGGTATGTGTAGTTGGCTAAGCCGAGCATTGAGGAGCGTTTGGCTAGGCTTGAGGGGGCTTACGAGCAGATAGACAGGAGGCTGGAGTCTATAGAGAGGGAAATAGCCGATCTCAGGCAGGAGATAAGAGAACTCAGAACATATATAGACACCAAGATTGATGAGCTGAGGAGAACAATAAACTACATAGCTCTAGCGTCCATATCCACATTCGCAGGAATAATAGCAACAATACTACTCATAGCCCTAAAGCCCTAGTGAGCATAAAGAAACACATATATATACTGGGGGTATGTAGATAGTTTTCTTGAGGAGAGGGGAGAAAGAGGCCATATGCAGAGTAATCGCAAACCATTTAAGTTCTGTGTTCTCTTCTCCCCCCTAACTTTATCGTGATCGAGAGAATAACTAGAAATAGACTGTTTCTACTTCCTTAGTGCCTCAAAAGCGGACTCCCCCCCCCCCCATCGGAAAAACACCAACAATATAGAAGCATGTCCAAATACAAGAAACCAGCTACTGCCCGCTAGATCCATACATCTCCTCTTCCTCTACTAGCTCTTCGGCGAGTGCGAATGCGATGATGTATCTAGCCACCTTATCCTCTAGCTTGGGGAGTGATCTCTCGAAACTCCTCTTCACGATGCTCGATGCCCTAGCCCTTGCCTCCTCAATCAGTGCGTCGGCAACAGCATCAGCCCTATAGAACCCGCCTCTCTCTAGGTGTCTTCTCAAAGCGTCCCGGATCTCGCTCCACCCACTATTGGCGGTATCGAGGACATCCCTAAGCCTAACCTTGAAACGCCTAACCACTATAGTCTTCGTGAACCCCACCCACTCCTTAGAGGCAAGATAGCTAGAGTATGCTCTCGAATATCTAAGGTATAACTTTTAGCCAGGGTATCCTCCTGAAGTCCTCGTCAAATGTAAGAATAGCGTCTATACCGTAGTGCCTACAGGTTACCGCTATTAAGGCGTCTCCCGGAAGAAGGCTGTAGCTCCTTATAACTTCTAGAAGCTCTTTTAGACTACCCTTATCGTCTAGGACGGTTACTCCTAACTCTTCTATCAGCTCTTCAATATCATTTATAGCGCTAGCGAATTCTTTAATGCCACGCCTCCTTATATGCTCTCGTAACTGATCTAGCCTCTTGATACCGAACCTCCTCAATGCATCAAGCCTTATGAGGGTAAAGATCACTTCATCAATAACCCTGAGCGTTACTGCGAGGTCCTCCCTCTCAATTAATACATGCTTCACCCTGGATGCATAGGGCTCAATGCGGTGGAGATAGTATATGATAGCGTTAGTATCCAGCAGTATCACTGAGCTTCTGCCTCCAACATGAACTCATCCAGAAGCTCCTTCGGCGCAGAGCCCCGCCTCCCATAGAACTTTTCAACAACTCTCCTCCTATCCTTAAGACTCTCTATCCTCACGATCACCTCTTCACCCTCCTTAAGCTCTACAGGCTCCAGAGGCTTCAGCACGCCACCCACATACCTAGCCCTAACAACCCTAGGCATAAAACCCCCACACAACAATAATGCAAACCCCTATAAATCTCAATTCTACACCAGATCTTCCGGTCTGTTTTATTTTACCTCTATATTTCTTGTTTTAAACATCGCTACATGATTATCCACCTCAACCCCTCCCGGGAGGGAGGAGAAAAAGCATTTAAGCCTCTATGTGGTATAGATCCTATCGGGGGGAGAAGGGAAGAAAACCATTTGGTATATGTCTATAAACCAGAGATCATATGTGTTCTCTTCTCCCCCCTTCTGGTTATGGTTTATATATCTATTTATGTGGTTATTTTTCTGGGTGTTTGGCTCTATGGGTTTGGCTAGGGTTTTTGGGTTTGTTCTTCTTGTTGCTCTAGCTCTATCTGTAGTCTTTGAGTTTATGGGGTTTGTTGATTTCGGGGTACTGGATCTTGTCGGCATCGATTCCGGCGGTGGCGGTGGTGAGGGGATATTTAACGTTAATAGCGATATCCCCGAGGGGGCTATAACTGAGTACACCCCGCCAGAGATTGTCGAGTGGTTCAGATCGAAATACAACCCGTGGGACTACCCTGCCACAGCTATATGGGGCTTGCCCTACAGGGAGGGTGGTGGGGGTCTCATCGGTATAGGAACCCTGCCCTTCAACCGCACATGGATTGAGGGTGAGCTTAACGCCTCCATGAGCATCGAGGAGCTCGAGATTGACGGCTACAGATACACGGTTATAGATATAGGCTCGGGGGAGCTGGATGGGATCTCGCTACTCCAGTACTACCTCTACCTACAGCACGTTATAAGCCAGATGGAGGGCAGGGGCTGGGACATATTCTTCACAATATCATCGGCACCAACAGGGCTAGACCTCATGATGTGGTCTCGCAACCAATCCATAGCCAAGGCATACGCATCGATAGTCCTAGACGAGAAATGCTACCTCCTACCAGAAGCCGGCGAGGAGGACCCCTGCCCAGACCTGTTCAAGATCTCTAGAATGTTTGGGGTGAACCCACTCATACTAGCCAGACTTGTGGGAGACAACAACATGTGCCAAGTACTGCTAGCCAAACTAAGGTTTGTGGGGCACCGAGAGGAGGCTAGCGTAAGCCTATTCATAGAGGGTAGGAGAGATGTGGACTGGCTCGAGAGACTACATGATCAGTGCTCATGGGCAGTAGATCTGCTGACCCACAGGGAGAGGTC
>WANO01000025.1 GCA_015521765.1 Desulfurococcales archaeon | reverse complement strand
CGGGTTGGCTGTGGCGGCAAATATTCTTACCACCTCCTGGACGTTCTTTATAGCGTTGAGAACGTTTATTGGCCATGCGTTCCTTATATAGATCACGAATACGTGCCCAGCTCCGATCTTCATCGCTGTATCTCTAGCTAGAGATATCAGCTCCTCATCGTTACCGTCGTATCTAACCAGCCTCTTCCCGCTTGCTTCGCAGAAGGCTATACCGAACTTTATGGTTGTAGATGATGTTGCTAGGGCCTCGTATAGGTCCTCCACGGTCTTTATGAAGTGTGACTGCCCTATTATCACGTTGGTATCCTTCGGCAGGGGGACCTCCACGACCTCTATACCCTTAAACTCCGGCATGTTCTCACCTCTCTAGATCCTTCAGCACATCGCTAATAAGCATCTTTCTGATTTCTCGATTATCCGTCACGCTGGCCAACTGGATCTTTACCAGAAGCCTCAGAAGATTCTTCACCTCCCCAATATCTCTAGATATATCCTCAAGACTCCTGTTTACTCTAGCCACCCTCTCATCTATCTGGGCCATCTGCCCCAGCACATGGTCCATCGTATGGATCAGTGCATCCCCAAGATCCATACCGCCATGACCGTGTTCATGCCCATGATCGTGGCTGTGCTCATGTCCCTCCTCGGCGTGTTCCGAACCCTCCCTAGCCTGGATCTCATCTATGATGGACTTCATCGAGGACTCATCCTTAGGTAGATTTTTTATTCTAAATTCACCCATTACTATATGCCCAAATATTTAAATCGTAATAAAAGCTAAAATAAAAGACACCAATCCACACGGCTCAAACACACTCACAGAATAAACCATACAATAATACCACTCAGCAACCCATAGGCTAAGCACCTCAAACTATATAGCTTACCATATTATCTACAGCCCACACAAACACCTACAGCATCAAGAATCCATATATAAGCCTTAACAGACACATAAGGACTCTACAGAACAGAAAGATCCGGCTAGGACTACAGCGTTTCCCCCTCTCACAGTCTTTTTTGAGAGGAGCTAGCACTTGATAGAGCCTAAGTATTCGAGATCATCTAACAGTGATGATCAGTAGTGAAGACAGAACTAACTTGATGCCCATAGTTGAACTAGAAGCCATAGCATTACAACTGAGAATACCGCCCTTTTAGAGTAGGGATGACGAAATGAGCCATAAGCTTTAAATACTAGAATATACTAAGTATTTTGTGAATTGAGAAAGTTGATTTCGGTACGGAAGGAGTCGTATTGGAAGTTGATGGAGCTTAGGGTAGGGCTTGGTACTGAAACACGAAATATTCTGGTTAAAAAAATATTTAAAAAACTATACAGGGAGGCTGTTGGAGTTTTAAATATAGCTCGTCTCTCCCTTAATGGAACAGACGGACTTAATGGAGGACCGGTACTCCCCGAGCCACCAAAACTCCATCCCTTGATAGCTCAAACCTTTCAGCCGGACTCACTACTCTTTAGGACGGAGAGGATATTAAATATTTTTAGATTGGTGAATAAGGTTTGAGTAAGGTTATTGAGGCTGTTTATGAGAGGGGCGTGTTACGCCCGTTGAGAAAGCTAGACCTGCCTGAGGGTGTTAGAGTGAAGGTGAAGATTGAGGGGATCTATGGGGTTTTAAGGGGATGGGATATTGATACTCAAAAGCTTAAGGATGAGTTGAGGAGTATGCATGGTTGAGTAGTCTTGGCGCACTACTATGCTGATACCTACGCTCTAGTAGAGATCCTTAAGGGTAATCCTGCCTATAAGCGATATGCTGACGAGGAATTAGTCACCAGCGAGTTCAATATGCTAGAACTTGCCTATGCATTAGCTAAGGATTACGATGAAGAAAAAGCCGTTAAAATATTAAGGGTTGTGAGAGCTTTCGTAACAATAGTTCAGCCTAGAGACGAGGACTACACTAAAGCCTCTGTACTGCGCCTTGAGCTGAGAAAACAGGGAAAGAATCTATCCCTCATAGATGCCTTAGGTTATGTGCTCGCGAAACGTCTCGGTATGGCGTTTTTAACAGGAGATCGTGAATTCAGAAACCTAGATAGAGTAGAGTATGTTAAATAAAGTACTGAAAAATAGCAGTAGAGATAAAAGTCTAATGAATCTGGGATCGCTCTGAATATGGGAAAGATCACCGTGCTTGAAGTGGTCCCACGCACGGCATCGGCTCAGGCTGAAGCGTAACCCTACACTACATAATGCTCAGGGCATTCTTGATTGAGACCTAGCACGTGGAGTTAGGAACAGGAACACCTAAGATAAGATATATTTATGGAGTTGCAAAATAGGTATGAGTTTCTTTATACGTGTTCTTTATGGATTAGTCTATCGATATAGTTGGTGCTCTCCACGGGATCATGATCGAGAGATTCGACTAGGACTACAGCGTTTTCCCTCTCATGGTTTTTTGAAAGGAGTTAGCCCTTGATAGAGCTTAAGGAGGGCTAGGAGCTGATTGTAAGGATAGAGAATCTTAAGGATAAGAGGAGAATAGTCGAATAGTTCTACAGCAGGTAAAGGCTCCGCGCCAAAGAAGCTTCTAGACGAGTTCATGTTGGAGGCAGAAATCCAGTGTTGATGCTAGACGCTAGCCCTGGTGTTTAGTATTTTCGCCATGCCCGGGTCCCTAATCTTTAGGCAGGTTCTGAAGGAGGGTTTAGGTTCTCTGTATTTATATTTTATGCATGGTAAACTTTGAATGGAGCATCTATGGCCGAGAGAGCGCTAAGGGAGAGGGAGGCTCGGATCTTTATTAGGAGGATTGCTGTTGAGAACTTTAAAAGCATCAGAAGGTTAGAGATGGATCTGAAGCCCGGAATAAACCTGCTTATAGGCCCCAACGCTGGTGGAAAAACAAATATTCTAGAAGCGATATATTTTCTCTATAAGGCTATGGGGGAAGGGATCAGATCTCCGTACATGCCCCATATACCCGAGTACTGGGATCCCATCGATATACTATACAGGAGAGACACCAGCAACACGCTAAAATACACGATAGAGCTCGAGCACTACATCATACCCAGAGAGGATGAAGAGATCTATGTTTTCTATCCCTCGATACATATAGAGTTCTCAATAGCTCCAGATAGAAGCACATTAATCCCGGTAAAGATAGAGTATAGATTCGGAAACCACACAATAATCACGTTTACTAATAGCTATATCGAAAGCAGAATAAAACATGATCTATTTGAAACCCTATCCACAAAGATTCCAGATCTAGTAGAAAATATAAGTGAGACAGCTATAAGGGTTGGTGATTATATAGTTATTAGACATGAACAGGAACACAGATCAGAACAGTGGCAAATGTTCTTGATAGCTCCAATTATATCTATAAGATATAGTTATTCGGAGCCATTAATTTTTGCAGGATCCCTCTATACGTATATCGGCAGAAGACCTATACCGTTCATCTTTAAACTAGCTAAATCAACCATTAAGGAGGTTAGGGGGATAAGAACAAGGGATATATTAGATCCCTTCATGTCGTATCGTAATATCTTTAGAAATATACTGCTGCTTAAGCATCCAGACATAGGTGCGCTAAGAAACCTTAAGCCCTTTATGCAGAGTGAGAGGCTGGATCCCAGAGCCACGAATTTGGCGTCTGTACTGTTTGCCTTAATTGGGAAGCGTGGCAGGATCCCTGAGAGAATAGATTATGCCCTATCAAGACTCTTTCCAGGGACATTCATAAGGATCGAGTCTAAATTTGGGCAGGTTGCACTTATGGCTGAGGAGAGTGGGATTGTTCTTCCTCCACCTAATCTTGCTGATGGGCTCTTCAAGATCCTCTCCATCCTAACCGCTGTAGAGCTTAACCCGTCTATACTGCTTATAGATGAAATAGAGAACAGCATGCATGCCGAAATGCTGGAGTATATAGTTGATGAGCTCGATGCCCTATCTATACCCGTTATTGTAGCTACCCACTCGCCTGTAGTGGCTGATCTGGTTGCTCCAGACAAGATCTATATAGTGAGCAGGAAGCCCGAAACAGGAACTGTGGTTGAGCGTTTGGAAGATCCGGAGAAAATCAGAGATAAGCTAAAGAAGCTTGGAGTATCATTAAGCGACTACATATTTTACAGCAAAACAAGGCGGTAGGCTGGAGCACACATGATCATTCTGGTTGAAGACACCTACGGGATAGATTTCCACAGATCAATAATCCACAGACTCTACGGAAAAAACCAGCTGAGAGGCTTAAGCATAAAGAGGATCCCAGCAAAAGAATGCAACCCATCCATAGCTAGAAAGGTGAAGGCTATGCTTCTAGATAAGGATCGGAGTGCGTGGAAGGTGCTCATAGTTGTTGATTCAGAAGGGAGAAGACCTGAATATGTAGCCAAGAGGGTTATGGAGCATTTTGAGGGAGACAAAGATCAATACCTAAAGGTTAAGGTTACTGTTATAAACCCCTGCCACGAGGCGTGGCTATGCATCGGCCTTGGAATAGGTAGGGCAGCCTGCAGATCTGATCCGAAAGCAGCTATAGAGAGGATAAGTAATACGATCTACAGCAAGAGGTATCTGGCTCAGTGGGCAGAAAAAATGGATATATCCAGACTCGAGAAGGAAGGGGACTTCAGAAAATACAGGGAGCTCCTAGATCAATTGATTATAGATCCCTAACAACACAGCTCCATTAGCACTCTATGCATGGATATCTATAAAGGGCGATTCAGCGGGGGACCCCACCATATGGATGAAGCCGAGGAAAATAGGGAAAGGCCTTAAACACGGGCTAGAATCCCTGAACATATCGGGGGTCCCTATATTCATCATGCAGACAGTCATCACCCATTATAGTGGGCTCTAGCCAGACTCTTGGAGGATGTATCTCCATCTTGAGATGGCTATGTAGAGTATTGGATACACTATGGCTGGCACCGCTAGGATGTATGGATCTATGTATAGAGCTAGAGCTATAGAGGGCATTGAAGCTAGAGCAGTGTTTGATAGCGCTACAGCCGCTAGGTGCTTCTGCCTCCCTCCAGAGATTGTGAGGGCTTTAACCAGGTCTAGCGTCTCTTTTGAGTTTATATAGAATAGTAGGAGGGCCATGGATAGAAGCCCTATGTATAGGACCCCGTATATAGGTGGGCTGTAGCCTCTATCCTCCAATCCTATAAGCCCCAAATATATTGTGAGGAGAAGACTCACAGCTATAGAGATCCACACCGATCCCTTTCTAGCCCAGAGCCTAACGCTCTGAACCGCTACATAGTATAGGTCTCTCACGGAGTCACCTCGATAGAGTGTATCTGGCGAGGGAGCCCCTTATCCTGGAGATAACTATGTACGCAAACCCGCGTAGCGATTCGCTGGGGAGGTCCTCCAGGCTCCACGGATCAACTCTAGCCACAAGATCTATATGGCTATCAAGCCCCCTCAAATGAATCTCCACCCTACAGCCGAGACCCAGCTCCGTCCGCGACACCACTGAGGCTTCAATCAATGCGATAGAGCCATCTATATAGCGAACCCTATATAGGGTCGCCCTGACAAATTCATCCGTATAGAGAGCGCTCCTCAGGGATTCAACAACCCTTTCGAGACCGATACCTGTATGTAGTGCGACCCTATCTATATAGCTGGAGCCATCAACATATTCGGTGGCTGTATAGCCAGCAAGAACCCTACGGGGTCCAGATCTCTTTAAATGGATATATGAAGCAGCCATAGACGGTGTAGCGAGCAGGGCCTCGATATAGAGTATAGAGTACCCCAATGCAGACTCCATGGAGTATGTAGCTATACCCAAGACAGCTAGCAGCGATAGGAGATAGAGCGCAGCCTGAAGCATTAGAGCCATCACAACCGGGCCATCATAAACCATCCAGTACCTCGCTCCAGACAGCATGAGGGCTTGGCCAATTGATTCTCTAAGCCTATATGTCGCCATGTTGCTCAACACAAAGGTAATCGATACTAAAGCTATGTGGACCCCAGCGATAGCGGATATATATCGATAATCTATAGACTTCACCAGATAGATGTATCGGTCTCCATCAAACACCACAATTCGATCCGACAGCCCCCCGAAAACCTCCAGTAGAGACAGCAACTCCACCTTGGCGGGGGACCCCACATATAGTAAAACAACGATGTTGGGGTCCCCTAACCGATCCGTGAATAGCTCTTTAACCCCGGTGTAGGGGCTCAAGATGATTGGTGGAGGACCTCCAGCTATAGGAAGCAGGAACTGAGGGCTCAACCCTCCTATACCGATCAAGCTATATATGTATTGGGCTAGAGAGAAGTCTCCCACACCCATATCCGTGGCTACAGACAGGTTTGAGTGGTATAGCATCGCCTTAAACCGGCTGTTCTCGGCATAGCTATCTGTGGATATAGCGATCAATGGGTTCTCCAGCCTACACAGCCCAGCAAGTGGGCTACCTGGTTCTCGGGTTAGGTTCTCTAGATAGAGATCCTTGTCCTCCATGCATTGTATTATGATGGCTTCATGTACTCTGGCTAGGGTTTTGTTCTGGATCTTAACCACTATGGGGTCCCCTGATCTATAGATCCATATATAGGCCAGGGGAACATAGCTATCTAGATCACCCGGAATAACCTCAGGATCTATACCCTCCATGGATGATATAGAAACCATATACAGCGATCCGCCATTCCCCACAGATCTATCATCCCCCCAGGACTCAACATACCAGTAGGGAGAAGCGTCAGACAGCCCAACAGCAAAAAGGAAGTTAATAAAGATCAAGGTTCCCACAGTAAGGATAGTGGCCACCGAAAATAGACTAGCCTTAACATACTTAAGCAGGGCCGCTAGCTGAGGTATAGAGGTGTCCTGGGGTATATCTATGATCTCGGAATCTCCAGAGGCCTTATCGATCTCCCCACCATACCCGCGGGTGAGCCAATATATGGCTACAAGTATAGCTACGGCCCCCACATATATAGCTACATCAACATACACATAGCCCCAGTCACCTACCACCACGCCACACCCAGAACGCTGGCTACAGTATAGAGCGCTACAGCGAGACCCGAACCCGCCAGGAGGGAGCTTGAAATGATCATTAGCCTCTCCTGGGGGGATGCGCCCAGCTTGGTTATGAACCATCTAACGGCTGAACCCAGCATGAATATTATTCCATAATCTATTGGTAAGCTCATACCTATGATAAACGGTATGATCCCGAGAGGAATCAGGGCGATATATCTCATGATCAGCATGGGAATAGCTATCGCCAAAACCCCAAAGGCGGAGCCCACAAACACGCTGCCGACATCAAGCTCCCCCAGGTATATCGATACTGTCCACGTAACGTAGGGGACCCACCTATCTAGGGGCATAAGATCGCTGCCAACACCGAAAGCCCTAAGCATCAACACCCCATATATGAGCGTCACTACAGAGCCGAAAACATAGGATAGGGAAAATACCACCAGGGGCCTCGCGATACCCGCTCCAAGACCCCTGCTGTACTTAGCTATATTGCCTGCTGAAGCCGCAAGGGTTGCAGGCATCGCCACCCCTACATAGTGATCCATATATATGTAGGGGGCAAACCCCCTGAACCCGGCTATATACATGTATATAGTCGACAGCGGATAGAAAGCCTGAGAAACAACTCCGGCCTCACCAGCACCGCGGATAGTTAGTAGCATGAGCACCGGTATTATAACTATAACCAGGATTACTCCCGACGCAACCAGAACAGGGTCTATCCTATCCCACTTAGGCATTGAAGCCATCAGTAGCAGGAGCAATCCTAAAACAACTAGATAGAGCACCACACGCTCCCTAGACTCTATATGCGACACCTGGATAGCTAGCTTGAGGGACCCCCACAGCTGCTTGATATTGAGTGCCGCAGCTATCAGGATAGACCCAAACATTACCGATGCGATAAACCAAGCTGATAAGTTCAGGACATCATCGATAGTGACCAGATCAGTTGCTGGGATCGCAACAAGCCCTAGAAAGACCGCTAGAGGGACCACCACAAGCGAGATTGTGATGCTCCCGAACCCAATACTGAATGATGTTCCGTAGGGCAGTATAAGGGCTAGGAACAGGATTAGGAAATTGAGTGTTAGGCTCAGCGAGGTCCCTGGAATGGTTTTCGACAGCTCTGGAGTTAAATCTATGCTGGGGACTCCAAGCATAAAGATCGAGAATTGAAGCATGGAACCTATAGCTATTATTGGTAGGTAGATAGCTATATTCCTCAGCTTCGAGACTATTAGCGTGATTATCTGAGAAGCTATCCCGAGAGGGAAGAGGAGATTCAGCTTATCTAGGAATACATGCCTCAATACATAGAAGAACCCTACACCTGTTAGGCTGAGTGAGGCTAGTGAGAGATATATATAGAACCAGCTACATGAGAATGGGTTTACGAAGCAGGCTTCGGAGTCGCTGTAGAGCCATGAGGGGAATCCCGATTCATACAGCTTGTCCTCGTATATGGCTTTCGTGAGCGCGTAGGTTATGAGCATTCCGGAGGTTATTACTGTCGATAGGGTTATTCCATAAGCTATTATTGTGGACCTAAACACCTCTCTAGGATCTATATCGCCCCGCCCATAGAGAACCCTAACCAGCACGGGGATCGCTATAAGAGATATCTCCGCGGTTGTGTAGCCCGACACCGCATAGCCGTAGGTGTCTATGAAACCCATTATGAGCCCTACAGCCACCCCATACAGGGTTGCTCTATCGATGAAGGCCAACGTATCACTCTCTACCTATCTTTCTGGATCTGACGGCCTCAATCAGGAGGTTTAATGCTCTTCTAGAGAGGTCCCTCGCCCACGGTGATAGAGTGAGGAAAACAGCTATATATACAACCCCGCCCATGGCTAGATACACCGCCAGCTTAGGTGAGTCGATCCAGAACGACTCCACAACAATATCGGCTCCCCCGGTAAAGTACACAGCTAAAACAGTTGCGGATGAGGCCGCGATGAACGATACAAGTTCGCGTACAGGGATCTCTGGCCTCAGGTATCTACTGGCAAGTCTCAATGCTTGGATGCTGTAGATTATCGATGCAAACAACCATGAGAGGGAGTAGATCAGTGCAACCATCCACGGATCAAGATCACCAAAAATACCTCTAGCCACAACATACATAGAGGTCCCCACACCAAGCCCTATTGCGGCTCTAGCGAATTCATATATAGATATCCTTCCGATAGGCGTGTTTATTATATCTCTAACCGATCTGGCTTCCAGATCCTCCCTGCTCGTTCCAGCCGATGCCAGGTTAAATACTCTTGCGAAGCCCAATATAAAGATCTCGAGAGACACAATGGCTAGCGGTAACCACGCATCTATATAGCTCGGATTAAAGAACGATATTATAGGCTTAGACAGCGATAGAAGCAGGCTTAGTAGTATGCCCGTAAACAGGAAGTAGAGCCTCAGCGATTCAACCAGGTAGCCCCTGTTGGGTTCCCTCAGCATCTTGGAGTACAGGCTTAGGGTTATTGTACCGAAGCCTGAAGCTATAACGCTTCTGGGTATATAGGCTATCCCCATATATGCGGCTACAGAGGCTAGCGCAGCTAGAACAGTCACTATCGCTCTATCCAGGTTCTCAAGTATCATTCCTGAAACCTGAAAAATGTTTGTTGCCGCAGCCCTCAGCTGGAAGGATATCTCTCTCCTTATGTTGGCCAGCTTGAACCTTATATACCCCTTCCTAGCTAGGGTTAGGAAACCATACAGGAACGATACTATAGTCGATACAGCTAGGGCTAGAACAGCACCAACCAGCCCATGGTTAAGAACAACCACAAATATATATGCTAGCATGATCCTCAGCGTTTCAAAGACAATCTTAACCACGGCAAATAGCTGTGGGTTTATTAGCGCTACAGATGATTGGGCCAGAAGAACTATTGGGTTAGACGCAACTATAATAAGGAATATCAGTAGCTGGAGGCTCTTCTCCCCCAGCACTGTTGAGTAGTACAGCACAGCCAGGAGGTATATGGCTATACTTAATAGGCCATACGCCAGGTTCAGAATTAGTGTTCCCGTTAGCGACTCCTGGATCTTTAGGATGTATCTCCTGATCCCCCACGGGATCCATAGATTATATACTGTTGATACAGAGGTTAAGAGGCTGAGCCCGAGAACAAAGATTCCGTATTCATCGATCTCCAGCCTACGTATAACTATAAGGGTGAAGGCTATGGAGGTTAGGAACCTATATACCATGGATATATAGTTGAGTAGCGTCGATAATCTAAGCCTGACTTCCGGGAGCTCATGGTTTTCCACAGCCAAATAGGGGACCCCGTGGCTCCGAGCTATATGAGTTCCTCAATGAGCTCCCTGGCTAGCTTTTCGGCCCCGTTTGGGTATTCCTTAGGCCTTACCTTCCTGCATCTATCTATATACTCGTATAGGCTATCTATATTCAGCTTTTCGGGGGGAAGCATACATGCCCCCAGCTTCTCAGCGAGTATATCGGCGTCTCTCGATCCAGGAGCCAGCTTCCATCCAGGGTTGGGAACTATTATCGTTGGCTTCCTGTAGGTTAGTGTCGAGTCTATGGCTGTTTTACCCAGGTGGGTTATCACTAGTGATGCTCTAGCTATCCAGCGATTTATCTCTGGGTCGTAATCGAAGATCATCCATTTAGGCTTCACCCCTCTATATCTCTCTGGATCCACCCTCCCAGTCTGCATAACCACACGATCCATATCCAGCTTCACCGCTGTATCAAAGAGATCTTTATAGCCGTATGTCCCCGCAGTTATAAGGATATACCCATCATCGCCAACCTCGTATTCGGGCTTCTCGTAGAAGGGGCCATACACCACCCCGTAGGGATGTAGCTTTTTCTGCTCCTCCCACTGGAGGACGGTTACCCTGGATATTTTAGCTAGATACTTTGCCGATGAACTCGGCTTGGTGAATCTTGTGCTTGCCTCGATGTTTACTACTGGTATATTCTTGATCCATGAGGCTATGGCTGGTGGAACGCTATGGTTTGATCCTGTACTGATGAAGTATCTCCATTCAGGGCTGGCGCACTTAATGCTGTCTATCAGAACCTTGGGGAGGCCGAGGATGAACTTAAGTATTGTTTCGTTTGGTTGGCGTAGCTTCTTTACGTGGATAACTTTACCGAACTTCTTAACCCTGCTCTCTGTCCATTGATCGTTTGTTGGCACTATAAACTCTATATTTACCATACCATAGAGGTGCTGGGCTAGAGCCACTGCATAGCCTGTGTGTCCACCGCCGCTTGCGGATATAGCGATCTTCATCGAGCACCACTTGCCAGCTATGGTGGTTTCGAGATATACTACAGATAACTTTAGTTTTCGAGTTTTATTAAGGTGATTTGTGGTGATTTCTACTCTCTGTGGTTGGCTACATGCTTGATCTGTTTGTTTTTCTGGCGCGTTTTACCTTATATCAATCCATTGGTTAATATATTTTGGTGCGGCTATGGATAGCCCCCTATATATCTATATATTGGCTATGCATTTCTCGCCTGGCTGGTGGGGTTTGGATCGTGATCAGAGGTCCTCAATCAGCGCAAACGTTGATGACTACATAGCCAGGTTTTCCTCTGACGCTGTCGAGGTCAGATCCTATAGATCTATCTTGGATAACGCAGACGTGATATACTGGGTAGTGGCCACCGACCCCTCTCTATTCGCCTCCTTCAAGTATAGGGTTTTCGAGGAGTATAAGGGCTATATATTCCCCTCCTTCTCGTCCCTATCTATATACAGGCAGTCACCATACGTGTCTCAGAGTTCCGAGAGTTCGCGATCCGATCATATGTCTATCTACCTCAATATGGAGCCCCTGAGATACCTTGTGGCTTACCCTATGAAGAAGCATCCTGAGTGGTATCTTCTCCCGTATGGTGAGCGCAGAGAGATTATGGGTGAGCACATAAAGATGGCTAGGGAGCTGAGCGATCCCTCGGTTATTAGATCGTATACAACATATAGTTTCGGGGTTAGCGATCACGAGTTCATGGTTATATATGAGGTTGCCGATCTAGCTTCATGGATCGATGTGACATGGAAGCTGAGGGAGGCGAGAGCCAGGAAGTGGGTTGTTAAGGAGGAACCCATCCTTGTTGGTGAATTTATCAGGAGATGGAGGCGTTGATACTGGTTATCTATCAAGCTGTTTAAGGGTAATATTTTTATCCCTTGTTTTCCGTGAAGCATTAGTACTGAGAGCATGTCTTCCAGCAGAACTGTCTACAGGATAAATACCATCGATATAGTGTCGAGGGCTATCAAAATAAGAAACTATATCAACAGCATCTCCAGGTTCAAGAAGGCTACATGCATTCAGGTGGATGAAGCGTTAAAGATCTTTGAGGTGGTCTTCAACGATATTCCCTACTCGACATATTCCGTAACCAAGAGCAAGAGCTTTGAGGGAACATACATGTTTGTTCAGGAGATCTGGATCAAGTTTCAGAAGGACAACGATAAAAGATTGTCCAACGTAAGCATTGTTCTGGGCTTCCCAAGAAGCTGCATGGAGTACATGGAGATAGACTTCGGAGAGGAGAGTCCAAGAATAAAGGTTATCTAGATCTTTATGTCCCCACAGCACAGGTCTACATGTATCAGATACTTATTTTCCACGCAGTTATACATATGTGCCGGAGCTATCTCCATCTATGTAGTACCCATATATTGTTCTCCGTATAATGCTCTAAATCTTTATATATCCGTATATTATGATAAGATTAAATTCAGGAGCGTCAGATTAGAGGGCTCTAGGTGGTTTACTTGATCAAGATTGATAAGCTTCATTTCGGTACAGCAGGCATACCTTTATCATCGCCAAAGAAAAACTCGATCGATGGGCTTAAAACGGTTAAGAGTCTCGGGCTAGATGGCATGGAGCTTGAATTCGTTAGAGGCGTTAAGATGGGCTTCTCCATGGCTGACCAGGTGAGGAGCGT
>WANO01000024.1 GCA_015521765.1 Desulfurococcales archaeon | reverse complement strand
AGCTAAATGTCTTAGTATAGCTTTCACATTCATTACCAAATAAATTAGTTTTTTGTATTTAATTAAATTACAACTTAGAAAGTCTCTGAATCTGATATACTAGGGCACTCTTGGTCTTTTTCACTTACTATCGCTTCTTTTATTGGCCACTTAATAGATAGTGTGGGATCGTCCCATTTTATGCATTTCTCATGTTGGGGGCTGTATTCCTTTGTAACTAGATAAAGCACCAATGTATCATCCTCCAGAGCCTGGAATCCGTGGGCGAACCCCGGAGGGATCCAGAGTAGCTTTAAATCGCTTGACGACAGCTCAATAGCTACATGCTTGAGGTAGTATCTGGAGTTTCTTCTGATATCTACGGCTACATCATAGATCCTTCCTGATACAACAGTGATTAGCTTTCCCTGCTCATAGGGTTTAACCTGGTAGTGGAGGCCTCTAACCACTCCTTTTCTGGACATGCTCATATTTACCTGAACAAAATCGTAGGGGATATCATTTGATAGATAATCCGTTCTTTTATATAGCTCCGCAAAGAAGCCCCTGTAATCAGTGAATCTCTTTGGCTTAACCAATACTATATCTGGAATCTCCAGCCTCTCGAACTCGAACGGCAAATCTACGCTACCTAGCATGTTTTTGATTGCTTAACTATATTTTAGTATTTTTGGGTCTTAATCTATTTGATGATGCGTGTTGAACTACCTTATTGTTGGTGGAGCCGGGTTCATGGGAAGCAACTTCGTTAGGTTCCTTTATAGGCATTTAGATCCCGATTCAAACATTGTTATTCTGGATAAGTTAACGTACGCCGGGAGAACAGAGAATCTAAAGGATCTTATAGATAAACCCAGGGTAAAGTTAGTTAAGGGGGACCTCTGCGATGAGGGACTAGTAGATAAAGTATTTTCAGAGGAGGAGCCCAACTATATAGTTAACTTCGCAGCAGAATCGCATGTCGATAGAAGTATTAATGAGCCTGCACCGTTTATCAGGACAAACATATTGTGTGTGTTTACCCTTCTGGAGGCTTTGAGGAGGCATAGCTTTAGAGAGTATATACATGTATCGAGCGATGAGGTCTATGGAGACCTCAGGGATGGAGGATCTGCTGACGAGAATTGGCCGCTGAATCCTAGTAGCCCTTATTCAGCATCTAAAGCCTCGGGGGATCTGCTGGTTAAAGCGTACCACAGAACATATGGGATCCCGGTAAAGATTGTTAGGCCGTGCAACAATTACGGGCCGTATCAGCATGTGGAGAAGCTCATACCCAAAACGATCGTTAGGGCCCTGCATAGTAAGCCCATACCGATCTATGGGGATGGAAGCCAGATAAGGGACTGGCTCTATGTCGAGGACTTCTGTGAGGCCCTCAAAACAGTTATAGATAGGGGAGCCACTGGAGAGGTATATAATATACCTGGATTCAATGAGAGGAGAAATATAGATGTGGTTAGAGATATATTGAGGCTCATGAACAAGCCCGAGGAGCTGATAAGGTTTGTAGACGATAGACCGGGCCACGACTATAGATACTCTATGAGGGGAGACAAAATAAGGTCGCTTGGATGGAAGCCCAGGACCCAATGGATCGATGGTTTGAAGAAAACAATCGAGTGGTATATCAGCAACAGATGGTGGTGGGAGAAGCTGGTAAGCGATAAATACTTTGTACAAGACACACCATGGAGCTAGGATTAACGGGGAAAGCAAGCTATGAAGATAGTGATTACCGGTGCAAGCGGTCTGTTGGGCCATAAAATCGTTAGCGAGCTGAAGGACACAGATAACGAGATAGTAGCTTTATACAATAGGAACAAACCACCCATAGAGGGGAGAAACATTAGATGGGTAAGCATCGATCTCGAAGATCTAGTTAGACTCCAGGACCTAATTCTCAAGATAAGACCCAACGCTATTATTCATGCTGGATCATATACCGACGTAGACGGATGCGAACTCAATAAGAGGCATGCATGGAAAGTGAACGTTGAAGCAACAAGAACAATAGCCAAAATATCAAAGGTCGTGAACTCATACCTCATATACATATCCACAGACTACGTATTCGATGGATCAAAAGGAAGATACAGCGAGACAGATACCCCATCACCAATAAACTATTACGGACTAACAAAGCTTCTCGGAGAAGAAGCCATAAAATCACAAGATATACTATACACAATAGTAAGGACAAGCGCAATATATGGAGTAGGCTACGGCAAAGTGAATTTCGGGAAATACATTATAGAGAAACTCAGCAGAAAAGAAAGCATTAAAGCATTGAAGGACCAATATGTATCGCCAACACTAAACACTCTGCTAGCCAAATCAATAGTAGAGCTACTAGAAATAAGGTATCCCGGAACACTACACATAGCCGGGGAGAGAATGTCTAGATACCAGTTCGCCAAGACAGTTGCTGAGAGGCTGGGGTTCGACCCAAGCCTAGTTGTTGAGGCGTACGAGAGGGACTTTAAGTGGGTTGCCCCCAGGCCCAGGGATTCTAGTCTTGACTGCGGCAGGGCTAGAGCGATTCTCAAGGTTGATTTCTACTCTACTGATAGGGCTATGGAGGTTTTGAGGGAGGAGTACAGGTCTCTTGGATCCTAGCTAGATGGAGGCTTTTGCATATATCTATCGATTATTTAATAGATTTTTGCTTTATTCATGTT
>WANO01000023.1 GCA_015521765.1 Desulfurococcales archaeon | reverse complement strand
GCGTTAGGGAGCCCAGTTTAGAGGATGTGTTTATAGATCTTGTAGGCGGTGAAAGCGTTGTTTAGAGGCCTTAGACCTTACCTAGCTATAGTTGAGTCTCAGTTCAGGGTGATTGCCCGCGAGGTCCCTGAGCTAATCTCTATAGTGCTTATAGTCTACATGTTTATCGGTGTTCTCTATCTTGGTGGCAGACTTATTGGTTCCGGCAATGAGCTTTTCAGTGCGGCTACCGGCTACGATGACCCTTTTAGGTATCAGCTTGTGGGAGTCTCTATAATTGCCGTGTCCATGGTTGTTTTATCCTCGATGAGCCAGTTCGCCAATACTGAGATGCTTTCTGGAAGGATCGATAGCCTGTCCCTGACACCCGTATCGGTTAACATAGCTATTGCTGTTTCCTCTATACCGTTTCTTCTAGCCATGCTTCTCGTTTTTGGGCTCTCTATATCTCCTGTTATAGCCTACGCCCTGTCTAGCTACGGGTTTGTCTCTGTGGCCCTGTCTATCGCTGCCTTGGTTGTGGGGATGGTTCCTGTCTTTATTTTTGGTGTTTTGATCAGCATGATTGTTTTGGTGTATAAGGCTCCTCAGATCGTTAATCTTGTTCAGGCGCTGTTCTTTATTCTTTCTGGGGCTCTCTACCCCATATATGTTCTTCCCCACATACTCCGTTTAGCTGCTGGAGGTCTCCCAGTTACCCACATTATCGAGGTTTCTAGGTCTCTTCTTCTTGCTGGTGCCTTTGAGGATGGCTTTAGGGGTTTCTATACGTTGGCTGCTCTATCCCTGGTCTATGTTGCTCTCGGCTATATTCTGATTAGGAGGTTTGGTTCTTTATTGAGGTATAGGGGTGTTTGATCTGCTTTCCTACCTAGCGGCTGAGGTCTATGGCTACATCAAGTCCTATGTTAGGAATCTTGAGTTTGTGATCGATATACTGGCCTGGCCCCTGTGGGTTTTGGGTATTGTTCTGGGTCTAGCTATCTATAACCCGTTATTCATATCTGACCCAGGGAGCCTAGCCTGGATTGCTTGGGGCGTGCTTATTCTGGCTATAATATCCGATAAGCTATGGATTGTTGGCCACTGCATCGAGAGGGAGCTGAGGCTGGGTATATTGGAGAATATAGCCTCCTCGCCCGAGCCCGTATGGCTTCACTATGCATCTATAGCTGTGTACTCCATAATATCGACGTTCCCAGCTATGGTTTTGACTGTAGCGATCATATTTCCATCCCTAGGAATCAACGCGCTACCAGCGAATCTCGGGCTCTTCACGCTGGGATATGTGCTTGCTGAGCTCGCATCATCGGGGTTTGCCCTTATATACAGCTCTATAGCTGTGGTTGTGAAGAGGCCGTGGATAGCTACTAACGCGATGCAGTTTATAATACCTATACTCTCCGGCATGGTGCCCTATCACGCGGCTCCAGATCAGCTGAAAACGGTAATGCAACTAAATCCGCTGTCGTACCCGTTCGAGATCATGAAGAGAGGGGCTATGGGTCAGGCATCGATGCCTGTAGGGCTGAATGAATCGATAGCTCTATCGATCCTGTCCATAGCGATCTTCTACGTAGCAGGAATAAAAATACTGAACAGAACAATAGGGAGATTAAAGAGGAGAGGAACGATACAGGCACAGTAGTGCGTATTAATTAGCGTAGGTTTTTATATCTTCCTGTATATATGATCGTTATGTCCAGCATTATTAAGGATGCACTCGGCAGCTAGGATTAAATGCTACTGTTTTACTGTTTCCGCCGATTTGGCTTCTTCATGGATCCTTTGGTACGTAGCTGTATCTTGGTTGGAATAGTGTTTGATGGCTTCTACTTTGCTCCTATTATTTTTGGAATAGTAGATTGGCTTTCATCGAGTCCGGCAATCGATCTAGAATTTCCTTGAGGGTGTATCCGTATTTTTTAAGCATATTGCTTATCGTATCTATGTTATTCAGGTCTGTTTCAACTATGAGATAGCTTGGGATCTTTTCCGTTAAGAGATTTTGTGCTCCTTCCAGCACCTGAATTTCTGCGTCTTCAACATCGATCTTTACTATATCTGGCTTCAAATTCGTTAGCTCATATACATGATCGATTGTTAGGCATGGGATATTTAGTGAGTATAGCTTCTCCGAGCCGCTATCCGCTATTGTGTGTTGACCCTGCCTTGCGGCTACATGGAATTTCGTGGTTTTGCTTCTGTTGCATAGTGGTAAGGGTACTAGAGTTAGTTTTTCGAAGTCTAGCTTGTTCAGCGCCACATTTTCCAGCAGTAGATGTGTGTTTAGGGGGAATGGTTCGATCGCTACTGACAAGCCTCTCCAGCCTAGGGTGTGTATGGTGTAGATTCCTGTACCAGCACCTACATCATAGATCACTGTTCCCTCGCCCGCAACGTTTTCGAGGAATCTGAATGTTTTAGCCTCATAGTGCTGCTCTATGTGGTGCAGGTACCAGTGGGTTGCGTAGTCTATAACTCTATATCCGTGGCTGCATCTAAATGTGAGTGTTGTGTTTCTTCTTGATTTGAGGGATTTAGATATGAGCCCGCTAAATATGTAGATGCCGAACTTCAGTAGGGATCTTGGGGTTAAGGATCTAACGAGACTATATGGATCAATTCTTTTCATAGCCGCTCACAACCGGCTTTCCCATGATTTAAATTATACATATACATTTAAACCTGTTCCCTCTAGAAACCCAACTATATAATATAGTCGGATCCATAAACATAATGCTTTACCACTGATCCAACAGCCATTGAAATCTACCAATATTCTACCCACAAAATCCAGCCCATATAAGATGATCTAGAGATCTAACGCAAACCCTAGCCTATAAAAACAGCACCTGACGCATCATCTTGAAGCACCTCAACGATCCCTAAAAGAATAAAGTGAATCCTAAGCAGTCTCAACTAGCTGTAGTGCAGCAGTAACCAAAACAATATATATCTTAATTTCGAAATATTCTAGCTAACAG
>WANO01000022.1 GCA_015521765.1 Desulfurococcales archaeon | reverse complement strand
TATGGTGGTAAGATCGCTGAGATCGGCCCATCAGACGAGATCTATAAGGCACCCGCACATCCATACACCCAGGGGTTATTCGCAAGCATACCTAGAATAGGTGGCAAGAAGGAGCTTAAGTGGATTCCCGGCGTCCCACCAGATCTAAGAAGCCCTCCACCTGGATGCAGGTTCCATCCTAGGTGTCCGTATGTTATGGATGTCTGTAAGAGGGATGATCCTCCGTACTTCAATGTTGGGGAGAACCACTACTCAGCCTGCTGGCTCAACAGAGAGGAGGCTCGATAGGTGGCTTGCTACAGCTATATTTTGTTTATAGTCTGCTTTTTATAGATGATATAAACGGGCTTATAAAACTCGGATAAAAGTATATATTTTTTTAAGTACTTTATATTTGGGTGTGAATTCTAGTTGCCAAAAAAGAAATATATGCAGCAGAGAGAAAACAGATCAGAGTTGCTACTTCCGGATAAAGATCAGGTTATATGTGTAGTAAAAGACATACTTGGTGCAGACTGGATCTATGTATTCTGCACAGACGGTGTTGAGAGAAAAGCAAGGATACCCGGGAAATTCAGGAGAAGGGTATGGATGTCTCCAGGAGATATTGTGTTGTGCTATCCATGGGACTTCCAGTCTGACAAGGCTGATGTTATATATAAATACACTAAGGATGAGGTCAGGAAACTCATTGAGAAGGGTCTAGTTACAAAAGATCTACTTGAATCTGTCGTCTAGATCTGAGAAGTATTCCGATAGCTCACTTATTCTCATTATTCTATATATAATCTCTCGGTAAAGCTCCACTGCTTTTCCTCGAGGAATGTTAAAGATCTTATATATATCATCCCATGAACGGCCCTGAAGAGTTTTAGCTATAATCATGAGCTCATCGATCTTCTTCAGTCTTTCACGTGGACATGGATTCTTAATATACCATTTCACGGCTTTTGCAATAAGATCATTGCATGACTCATAGGTCATTGGCCCTTTAATATAAAGTTTAAGCCTATCAAGATCATAGTTATTGAAGTATAGAGGCTCCACCTCGAAATCCAGCTCCTCACAGTTGTAGGGCTTTAGAAGTAGCCTGGCTATAGGCGGCTCCATATCTCTATACGTGTCATGCATACTCTCAATGATTTTAACTATAAATCTCTTTCTAAGTTCCGACACCAGTTTACGTGTTTCCTCATCTATAGCCCTGATCACGATGGTTGTGTATTCTCCTGAAACGGGGTTTCTATCTGGAGATATGTGTAGCGGTATAAAGCTGTTTCTGATCCAGTATCTCAACAGCTCCTCGCTTGCTCCAAATCCCGATCCAACCCAGTTAAGGTTCTTTTCTGTGGCCTCCTCAACTATATAGTTTAGAAATGCAGATCCAACACCCTTACCCTGGAGATCTGGATGAACAGCTATCCTAACTATCCTCCAGCCAACCAGTTTGGCTATTTCTCTAACCCTATAATGCTTGATCAGCCTATCAGGAATTATGTTTCCAGGCATTTTTCCTCCGGACAAAACAATATCTACAAGATCGTCCGGGATGGGCCCTTCTTCAGCGAGCTGTGCAGCCGCAACAATCTTTCCGTTTGGTAGCTGTAGGGCCCTTATTCTGTGGTGTGGCGCGTCAGCAATCATTCCTAGATCGTCCGGCTCATTCCTGTAGTGGGCCTGAACATAGATCCCAAATAGGCTCCTTAATACCTTCTCATTGTCGAATGTAAACAGCTCCTCTGGAGAGAATCTTCTGTAGATGAACTTTTTCTCAGATATCAGCTTGAGGTCCTCGTCATCAACGCTATCGGGCTCCGCATCCAGAAGGAGGACCCTGAATTGCCATTTTTCGACAGGATCATTTACCCCATACCTAATAGGCTCCTCCATCTCAACTATATGTAGCTCTGTATCAGGATCCTGCTTCAGCTTCTTTAGGAACCTCACCGAGAAACCTCTTCCTGCCCCTTCATAGCCGTGTATTGTTGTAGAGAAGATAGACCTGTTGCATGATCTCCATATAGACCAAAGCATATTAACGGGGAGCCCGGCCGCCTCGTCGACGATAACCACATCGAGATCAAGTCTAGGAATTACCGTAGGCTCCCAATACTCTATAGAGAACCTGTCCCCCTTTATCTCAATAACCCTCCCTCTCTTCTCGATTACCCTGTGCTTTACCCCTAGCCTGTCTAGAGCTTTTCTAGCCAGCATCATTAGGGACTCCACGTTGTCTATAGATCTAGCGGTAACCCCAACCCTAACCTTATTTTTGATCCTCTGAAGTTCTCTTATAAGGCCAACTATAGCTATTCCTACAGCAGAGCTTTTACCTCTACCCCTGTTGGCAGTAATCACTATAGACGTTCTCTTTTTGGGTTTCTTAATCAGCTCCTCAATGGCCTTTATGACTCTTACCTGGTCCATGGTCAGGGCTAAGCCATATAGCTCCTTTGGGTATCTGATATCTTCAGGTATCTTGATCTCTTGTCTAACCGTTATAGACTCCCTATATTTCGGGAACTTAACAACCTTATCTGCGTCAGAGTCATACACTCCAAAGGCGTCGGAGGCCAGTATGTTCTCTATAAACCACCTAACGAAAATAGCTCTGGGTTTAGGGAACTGGGGTACAGCTAGACTTTCTCTAAAGAGATTCCGCGATTCTGGCCACTTATCGAAGGGGGGAGTAACTAGAATAACTAGCCCGCCACCCTCAATAATACCTATTAACCTACCAATGTCGTTGGGCTTTAGGCTGTCGCTCAGATCCATAACTAGATACTGAAACGTTGTTCCGAGAAAGCGCTCCGACTTTTCGTATCTTGCTATCTCAACAAAGGATTTTTCAGTATGCTTCTTGATTAGTCTGCTGGCTATTCTGCTTCTAAATACCTCATCAACAAACTCGTCGTGAATAACGAAAAGAATCTTATTCTCCTTCCTGGTAGATTTTTTAACGGCTTTAATTAAGAGATCTGCTATCTGTATAGCAGATCTAACAGGATTAGATGTCTGGATAACAACACCTATTCTATGGTTTGATGCCTGTGCCTTCTTAAGCACATATAAAACCCGTTTCCTAAACCTCTTAAACTCCTCACTTATAGCGTTCTCAAGCTCCTCCCTGCCTATAACAATCTTCTGTTTACCCTCGGCACTCTCCATGATCACCACCCTAGCCATTATTATCATTGTGGCGTTCTCTAGAGTGTATATAGCCATGATTTTCTAGGATTGGGCTCTAAATAAAGATAGATTCAATATTAAAGAGACGATTAAGCCCCAAACTTATCTTGCTTCTCTGCAAGATCCATTAAAAGATAGAGAAGATCTACACCCCTGATCCTGCCCATACCTCCCTGCCTAGAGGTCCTTTCAGAAAAGGTAGATAGGCTATCCCTAAACATTCTTGGAGCATACACAAGGAACGGTACAGGATCGCTCGCGTGTTCCCTTCTAATACTGGATGTTGTGTGGTCTCCAGTAATGCCTATAACTATCTCCCCATTAAACTCGTCAAAAATCCTTGATAGCTCGCTACTCACCTTCTCAATAAACCTCTTTTTGGCGTCGGGTTTTCCATCGTGGCTTGCCGAATCAGTACCTTTAAAATGTAGAAACACCAGGTCGTAATTACCCTTAAGAAGCTTTATAGCTGTATCAACCTTAACATCTATCCTTGTATTTAATCCTCCTGTAGCCCCCTCCGGATGGTACACCTCAAACCCAACAAGTCTACATACACCTTTGATAAGTGAAGTAGCAGATATGGCAGCTGGCCTAGTGATGTTTAGTCTCTCATGCTCAGTTATCCTTGGTATTTTCCTCATCATTCCCGCACCTCTAACCAAGATGATGTTTGCTGGAAGGTATCCGTGCTCTACTCTATCTCTATTCACTTTATGATCTGTTAGAAACCTATGTACCCATGATGTGAATTTGTTTATAACCTCTGCCGTTTTTATGGATCTAGGATCATTATCTAGGGGTCTACTTGAGAGGACCTTTAAACCCTCTTTATGCGGATCAGTATCGGAGACCCTATATGACAGATCATGACCTCTCAGCACAACAGCAACACGGTGCTCGGCACCCCTATAAAGCTCTATTCTAACCCCATCAAAATCCATCTTATTCAGCTCTGAATTAAGGTCGCGAACTAGCTGGTCAAGCCCGAAATCTATTCTCCCAGCTCTCCTATTGGTAACTACCATATCTTCATTAACTGTGGCAAAATTTCCTCTAAAAGCAACATCGCCAGGATTCAAGATCGCTCCAGATCCTATAGCCTCAAATGGTCCTCTACCCGGATAATATTTTCGGGGATCTATACCGAATATAGCTAAATGGGACGTATCTGAACCTGGTATGGTTCCGGGTGAGATAGGATCCATGTATCCCTGTGCACCTAGCGATGCCAATCTATCTATAAAGCTCTTTTCGGCAGCCTCGAGAGGCGTTTTGTTCCCAAGCTCTCCCACCGGCCAGTCAGAAAGCCCATCGAGCACAACCAATAGAGTTTTCATGAGTAGCTACACCTTTCTCAAAAAGGGGATTTAAAAGAAAAATATGTGATTCTCTAGAGTATGTGTGAATTCCAGATATTTTAACATGATTCTAGCAAATATTCAAGACTTAAATATTCCTAAATATTTATGGGCCTTCCATACCCAACAAGTCTCCATCTCCCAGCAACCTGCCTGCTTATGGCTATCCCTAGATCCTTTATAACCACGGTGGGCTTAGATAGCCTTACACTTAATACATCTTTCGATACTCTAAGAGCCACCGCAGGAACGATACTAGTACCTATAGTGAGCATTAGGAGCTCCTTGACTCTGATCCTGTCGATATTTATTAGTTGCTTGGCTCCAACAACCCTTTCGAGAAGCGTGTAGTCTAGATCAAGCTGGACAACCGGATCAGGGACACCTCCCACCCTACCTAGAACTTGGCCCACCAGCTTATCGGCCTTAGTTATATAGGGATCCAGCTCTGTACCTATAGCAACTAATCCCCCAGGCTTTGCCTCATCAAAGCTATAGTTGCCGAATCTCAGAGAGGTTACCCTAGTAATTATTGGCTTATACTCTGACCCGCCAGCCCTGTCTATCTTGATTCCAGGCCTAATCTCTATCTCCTCACCGACCCTAAGCGTTCCCTGGATCAGGGAGCCACCCACAACACCACCCAGAAGCTTTTCTGGAGGGGTTCCGGGCTTATTGACATCGAAGCTTCTGGCAATAAACATTAGTGGTGATGCAGATAGGTTTCTCTCGGGTGTAGGTATATACTTCTGTATAGCGTATAGTATAAGATCTATATTAGCCTTATGTAGAGCACTTGCAGGTATAACTACGGATTTTTCATACCCCATTGATGATAAAAAGCTTTTTATATCCCTATAGTTCTTTAGAGCCTGCTCCCTCGAAACAACATCAACCTTGTTCTGTACAACAACCACATTAGTTATGCCAATAAGCTTCAGAGCTGCCAAATGCTCCCTGGTCTGCGGCTGCGGACAAGGCTCATTAGCAGCTATAACGAGTATAGCGCCATCCATCAGTGCCGCTCCACTCAGCATTGTTGCCATGAGGGCTTCGTGGCCAGGTGAGTCAACATAGGATACTCTCCTTAAAAGTTTAGATTCTGTGCCATCTCTACATTTCTCGTTTATAGTGTATGAGTTTGGATCGTTTTCATCGCCACACACAGCAATATTACCGTCGGCGTATCCAAGCTTGATTGTCATAGATCTCTTAAGCTCCTCAGAGTGTCTAGACGTCCATACACCGGTCAAAGCCTGCACAAGAGTTGTTTTGCCGTGGTCCACATGGCCAACGACACCAATATTGACTTCAGGCTGGGTAATTTTCCACGCCATTATAGGCTTACCTATCACCTATTTAGATATCAAAGAATATAATACTGTAGATATAATCACATAGGACAACTTTAAAGGCATCCGCGCTGTAGGTGGGTTGTAGTTAAAACCCGTCTCATCCTATTTTGTATGTATCCACTCAAGTTTACCCAGATACGGCTGCCTCATAGTCATAGCTATTCTTGGGATACCCGTCGGTGATGAATATGATACATTAGTGATTCTAGCCCTAACTATATCGCCTCTCTCAACAAACCTCCTGGTTTTAGCACCAACAATCGCGCCTCTCGCATCGTCGAATTCTATTTCATCATCATCCATAGTCTGTGATATATGTACAAATGCGTCTAGGGGACCTATATCTACAAATAAGCCTCTATTTATCACGTCCTTGACTCTTCCCTCAACGATCTCGTGCTGGATAGGGACAAAGCTGAGAACTTTAAATCTAACTCCGTGATATGGTGCTGCATCTCCTGGAATTATGATCCCGTTTTCGTCTACTTTTACATCGTAAACATATATTACTAGACCCAGATCTTTATCGAGTTTAGCCTCGTATTTATCTTTAAGGATCATCTCAGCAACCTTATTTATGTCCTCTCCAAACATGTTGGGAGGAATTCTTACAAGATCAGTAACTTCATATACTCTATACAATTAAAAACCACCTTACCGCCGATTTAAATAGACTAAAATAATCTATATCTAAAAGCTTTTATTCTTTAGCTAAGAGAAATAAGCCCCGTTCTTTAGGCGAGCTCATTAAAGAATGACGAAAGCTCGCTTAAGGCGGCCTTAGCCACCACCTTATTCTTTATTACCACAACGAGGGGCTTGTCGCTCTCGTAGTCTGTTCTATATGGGAAGCCTAGAAATATGTACCCTGACGATGTAACCATCATATCGTGTGGGACGAATCTAGAATATTTGATCTTTATATTGTACCTCTCAACCAATTCACGCTCCTTATCTGAAAGTATTATTGTGTTGGGCACGATAACCTTTACCGTTTTGCCTTCACCTATTTCGTCTAGCGCCGATATAAATATATTCCTGAATTTAATGGCTTTTCGTATCAGCATTATGATCTCTGTTGAGTCGTATATAGCTTTAGTGAAGAATGTCAGGATCTGCTCTATGGTATCTAGAATCGCGATCTCTTCGAAATCCTCAACTTTAGGTTCCTTGATCCTTAGATTTCTTAGTATGTTCGACACTTCCGAGGCCATACTTTTGGCTCTGGCGAGTTCTGTTTCGAATTCAGCCTTTATTTCGGCTATCCTTTTTGAAACAAGCACTTCTGGGTCTATAGCTCTAAATCCGTTTCGATCAAACGTAACTAGGCCCTTCTTCATTAGCCCCCTAACTATATCATATACCCTTGGCATAGGTATCTCTCCGATCTCCGATATCTCCTTATAGTCTTTCGCACCTCTATATATCGCTATAAGGGCCTTTGCCTCGTACTGGTTCAGTTCAAAGAATCTCCTTATGGTGTTGAGTATCTCTATCATGTCCATTATAATCATCTAATAAATTACTATACAGGCAAATATTGATAATCTACAGGCTCACATGTAGACCTACATGATCTTATGATGCTTCCTCAAATCAATGATTGAAAGAACATCCTCACCGGTCCCTATTAAAGTTACCGGCACCTTGAGGGATTCCTCAATCCACTCAATAAATCTCTTTGCTTCACGAGACAGCTTCTCCCACGATCTAACATTCTTATTCTCTGGAAACAAAGCATCGATCTTGGTTAAAGCTATCTGGGTGGCCGAATTAGATCTAACAGCCCTTAATGCGAGTTCCACATTGAATGGTGCAGCTCTCCGCAATCTACCAGTAACTGTACCCTTCTCAACTAAGCCCCTCTTAACCATCTCATCATGATCTAGTTCTCCCGGCAAGGGACCCTCCCCGACCCTAGTTATGTAAGACTTAAAAACAACTATAACCTGATCCACAGATTTAGGCCCTAACCCTATCTCGGACAATATAGCGGATGCGGTTGTATCACGCGAAGTCACATATGGGTATGTGCCGTGGTATAGGCTTAAATAATATCCCTGGGTACCTTCAGCTATAATCCTTCCACCCCTATCCATGATATCGAGTAGCTCACTTAGAGAATCGCAAATGAAGCCGTTCAACTCCTTGAACTCGTTGGCTAGCTTTAGCCTTCTCAGAACCCTATCGGCAGTCGCAGCTCCCACCCCCTGGCCTGTTGAGCCTATACCCTTCATCACCGAATCACTCTGCTCAAACGATACATGCTTGTCCTCTATAACCCCACTATTACGATCTATACATAGCCTGTCGTGGACGCCTGTTTCACTAATTTCTTTAAGTAGGACATCAAGCCTTATCAAGGCACCTGCAGCTATATACAGCTTAACCCTAGGGTTAACGAATGCAGAAGGTAGCGACCTAAGCTTCCAGCTATTTCCATCATAGACAACCGTATGCCCAGCATTCACGCTCCCGGTTCTTACAGACGCGTCTGGAGAGTCGGCTAGGCTCAAGTAAGCAGCTATCTTTCCCTTCCCCTCATCCCCGAAGAAGCCTCCAACTACAACGTCTATCATTGTAACCCCTTTACGGGCTTGCTGTATGTTTCCTTAAACGCCCCACCGGCTATCTTGATGAAGGTCGCGTTTTCCCACAGCTCTTTTAGGTTTCTTGCGCCCACATACGAGAACCCGGATTTTATGCCGTTCACTATGTTTTTTATGATATCTACAACGCTACCCTTATAGGGTATGTATGTTTCGACGCCTTCAGAAGCATAGTAGCTTAGATCATAAGGATCTTCACCATCAATAGAAACCCTATTTATGTAGGCCTGCACACTAGCCATACCCCGGTAAAGCTTGCTCTTCACTCCGTTAACTACAACGATCCTGCCAGGGGCCTCATCGGTTCCAGCTAGTATATACCCAAGCATAACCGTTGATGCTCCGGCAGCTAGCGCCTTCACAATATCGCCCGAGCTTCTTATCCCGCCATCAGCTATTATAGGGATATCATATAGCTTTGATACTTCAGCTATATTCATTACTGCGGTCAGTTGAGGGACTCCTACACCCGTAACGATCCTTGTTGTACATACATAGCCAGGGCCTATCCCAACCTTTAGAGCGTCTGCACCAGCAGATATGAGGTCCTCAGCGGCTTCGGGAGTAGCTATATTCCCGGCAACTATCTGGACCTCATCTCCGAATTCGTTTTTAAGCTTCTTGAGGACCTCAATAACCCTTCTTGTGTGTGCATGTGCAACATCTATTACCAGGGAATCGACCTCTACAGAGTAGAGGGCCATAGCCCTTTCAAGCCAGTCGCCTCTAACACCTATTGCTGCAGCAACAGCCAGCCTCCCTTTTGAGTCTAGGGTTGAAGAGCCTCCAATTTTTCTTTTTAAGATATCTTTAGCGGTTACCAGCCCTTTGAGTCTGCCTTCTTTATCTACTATAGGTATTTTCTCCAGCTTATGTTGCTTCATGAGCTCCCACGCATCTTTAATGTTTCTGCCTTCATCTAGAACAACAAGATCTTTTCTGCTGGTCATTACATCCTCAACGAGATCATTAGGGTCAGCAAACATGAGATCCCTTCGAGTAACTATACCCAGTACCCTACCATCGTAATCGATAACAACAAGTCCAGAAACACCAAGCCTATCCATGTATTCGCTTGCGTGTGAAACAGGTATTTTCGGCTCTATAGTGTATGGTTTCTCGATCACGAGACCCTCAGATCTCTTGACCTTCGCTACCTCCTTAACCTGGCTGTTTATAGTCATGAACCTATGTATAACTCCTATCCCGCCTGCCCTTGCTAGGGCTATAGCCATCGATGACTCGGTAACTGTGTCCATGGCTGCACTAACTATAGGGATGTACAACTTTATTTTTCTAGTGAATCTTGTTTCTAGATTGACTTCGGAGCGCGACTCGAGCTCGGAGTATTTAGGTACTAGAAGTACATCGTCGAAGGATAGTCCTTCACCAATTATTTTGGCCAATATCCCTACACAATCATCTGTTAAAATACTTATAAATAGATACCATAATCACTGCGGTCTTTTTACAAGTTAATGAAAATAATATTATGGGGCAATCCATTTAAAACCATAAATTGATAAAGCTAGATATATGATGAAAGATGGATACCTCAGATCAGACTCCATATAGCGAGAATAGAAATGGGGACAGATATAGCGAGTGGGTAACGATATACTCGACGATCCATACTAATCACCTGAGCACAGAGGAGCACCATACAGATAGCCAGGAGCACTCCAACACAGGCAATACTGAGGAATCTATTGGCCCACACCCAAACGAGAATAGCGGTGTACACAGTGATGTCTCTAGCGAGGAATATGATAGCACTATCCAGGTTGATGATGTGGTTAGGTTTATTGATCCTTTTAGCTTGATTGAAGATCTGAATCATGAGGTTGGTGAGCTTAAGAAAAAGTTAACGGCTCTTGAGGATAGTTACTCTAAGGTTAAAAAAGATCTAGATCACGTTCTAGATAACTATATAGAGCTTGGTAGCCAGATCACCAAAATAGGTATAGATATAGGGGAGTTAAGGAAATATATTCAGAATCTAGAGCGCAAGATAGATAGTATTGGCAGCAGATCATGGATAAATATAGTTGCCGAAACAATTGGTATGTGGAAATCAAGACAATGCAGCTATAACTCAAACAGCATCTGCTCGGCATGGAACATTGGTTCAGCGATGGCGAACGAGATTAGGAAGGTCTTTGGAGAAGACAGCATCGTTGATGATGGAGGCAAGTATAGAATTAATCTGGAGAAGACATACCATATATGTAGCTTCTGCCCGCTATTTAGGCGTTTCGAATCGAGGTAGCTAGATGGCTGGACTGGTCAAGCTAGTAAGATAATTCAACCGGCAGATCTGGGTCAAGTAGAACAATTGATTTTTCAACGTGGTTTATAGCCATCTTCACGCTTCTAATCTCCACACCTAGAGAGCTTGCATACTTAAGTATGCTGGATATTTCGGGATCATCTCTACTGGGCTTAAATTTAGAGGCGTATGGGTGTGTAGCTATAAATACAACAATTCTTCTAGCTCCCTTTATATTTGCGAGCTCAGCTATGTGTTTTCTCCCTCTAAGCGATACTGTATCGGGATATCTAGCTGAATGATCGTGCCCGAAGAAATATACTG
>WANO01000021.1 GCA_015521765.1 Desulfurococcales archaeon | reverse complement strand
CTATAAGGGTTCCCTCGAGGACCTTCCCCAGATCCTTTCCTTTCAGAGTTAATACGGGATCCCTCAAAAGATCGGACTTCTCGATCTTAGCCAGAAACACATCACCAACAGACACATAGTTCGTTAACAGCTCCTGCGATGTATTGAGCTGTCTGCCTATTATTTCAGGCGCTGGAAGAATAGCCTTATAGGGGGACCTTATATCGAGAACCGCGTTAGCGATGCTAATGTCTTCGACAATGCCAATCACTATATCTCCCTCGACAGGTATGTATGGCCCTTGAAGAGGAACTATCCTAATATGGTTATTCTCCCTAACTTCCGCAACTCCTACAACGGTGGAGTAGTATTTAGATCCGTGCCTATACACGCTATATCCATACTCTATATCGAGCTCCCCCTCACCAATCAACTGGCCCGGCAACACAACAGATCTGTGTGAAACATATATTTTAAATCTATTATTTCCAGATCCGCTGGAGCTCTCGTTAGACGTGCTCATCTCTATCCAACACCCACAAAGCTACGCTATATATCTATACACTTATCCAATCTATATCTATAATGCCTCGACCCACATCACACAAAACTATAAAGCTATATAGCTAGAAAACAGCTATAGCCAAATCCTCTACTTAAATTCAGATACACTAACCTGCGCCTCGCCCCTTGTTGCCTGAGCTATTTTATCGATAACCTCGTTCTGAGCCCCCGCCGGAATCTCTATCTCCATAACCAAAGAACCATCATTGAGCCACTGACTCTTTTTAACCTCACCTAAACGCATGAGCTGAGTGTATGCTTTTCCAGCATATCTAGACGGTACCTTAACCTTAACTATAGCCCTCGCAATCTTTATCGGGATTATCTTAGCTATAGCCTTAACCGCTTCAGCAGCCTGTTTCTCCACGCTCTTATATAGATCTATCGATACCCTAGCCTGCTCTAGGGCTGCCTCGATCCTTGCTGGCGGGATCGGTGTTTTTGTCGATGGATCTATAGCACTTCTAGCTATATAGTCTATAACCCTTTTTCTTTTAGCCTCAAGAAGCTTCCTTCTCTGCTCAGTGGTTAGCTGTAGCTCGCCTTCCCTAAGTATCTTATCGAACACTACTTTAGGATCGTCTGTACCGAAAACCTTTCTTATCTCTCCTGGAGAGGCTTTAAGGCCCTTTCTTGAGTCTTTATATATGAAGTCGCTTACCACAACTTCATCTAGATCTATCTTCTTGCCTTCCCTATATAAAAGAGCTTTATCCGGATCAACAAGAATCTCAAACCTAGAGTCCTTATGTTCGTATCTAGCAACAACATACTCTCTCTGTCTACTCATGAACCTACCCCGGCTTTAGAGATGAAGTCGTCCAGCTCCTGATCGCTCATTTTCGTGAATGTCGCCTCCGGAAGCTTTATATATCCTATCTCCACATTCTCACCTGTTATTGGTCCCTCCGTAGCTGTTCTAAGGGCTTTCAGCCCCAAGATCACTAGCTCCTCAAAGCTCATATCCCTCCTATAGTTCTTCTCTAGATGCTCATTAACGGCCTGCTCTCCCGAACCTGCTGAGACGGCCAAGTACTTGAAGTACAGTCCGTTTGGTTCCGTTCTAAATATATGTATCCCCCTCCTGTCCACCCCAGCAAATATTAGGGATACGCCGAAGGGTCTGACACCGCCCTGCTGAGTGAAGAACTGCTTTAAATCCCCAATCTGCCTAACTAGGGACTCGATATCTATAGCTTCATCATACACGAATCTATGTCTAGCAGCCACTAGCCTCGCATAGTCTATTAAAACCCTTCCGTCAGCCCCTAGACCGGCAAACGTTGCTCCTACATGGGTGTCCACTATAAAGATCTTTTCTAGAGCCTTTATCTCTATTAGGTTAGACTGCTTCCTCTTCTCTGAAATCAGTATAGCCGAGTCCTTCCCGGATAAACCTATAACCGTCCATCCCTGCCTAACAGCTACCGACGCATACTCAACTTGATACAGCTTACCGTCTGGCGAGAATATGGTGATGGCCCTATCATACCCCATTCCAGCTGGTCCGAATGACATTATCTTAACCCATTCTAATACTTCTAGGAAAAATATATATTTATGTAAGACTATCGATCTAAATAAATGCTCGTCAAGCTATTGAAACACGTTTATAGATCTAGCATCAAGAGTTATTCTACCATCTCCAAACTCAATAACTACTCTTATAGGAAGGTCAATGCGCTCCTCAATAAATAGAGTCAGCATGTATCTACCTATAGAGTATTTCTCGGCCCTAACATTGATCCCGTCAATGGTCGTCGAGGACACCTCGATGGGCTCTTCGTCAACAAACACCTGGTTTAGCGAGCCGACAACTATGTCTCCAAGAGTCACGTTATGGATCTCTCTGAAGATCCCTGTCACTTGCGGATCTCCATTAAAGCGAACAATATAGGTTGATGTTGATTGGTTCCTGGTTATAACAACCTCTATGGTTGAGTCTATAATAGTTACGGTCTCATTGATCCTGATATAGCCGTCCACATCATACATTATTCTAAGATCGTTCCACACCTTATTCAAGAGGTCCCGCTGCACCCTCTCAATATCCACCCTATTTACGGGGTTACCGCCCTCTTCAGGGAGCCTGGATGAGGCATCGCTATATATAAAATACGCTACACCAATGATATAGAAGGCTACAATAGCCATTAGAGCCAGATCTATAATTCTCATTTCCCATCACATAGCGCTCCCTTACATTCTAATCTGCTTTTTGGGAAAGGATGCTTTTATATTTATTGCATCCAGTTATCATTATATCCCTCCAACAAACACTATCTATGAGCTGATAGACATGGGCGAGTTCAAAAAGATTAAGGTCCCGGAGGAAGGCGAATTTATAGCATTTAAAGATGGAGATATGGAGGTCCCCGACAAGCCGATAGTTGCCTTCATAGAGGGCGACGGCATAGGCCCCGAAGTAGTTAGTGCGGCACGGATTGTCGCTGATACAGCTGTTGAGGTAGCGTATGGTGGGAGTAGGAAGATTGTGTGGTGGGAGATCTATGCAGGCAAAAAAGCAATGGAGATCTATGGGGTCCCGCTCCCCGAAGACACGATAAACGCGATGAAGCTGGCTAAAGTCACCCTAAAGGGTCCTCTGGAAACCCCCATAGCCTCAGGATATAGATCGCTCAACGTAGCCCTGAGGCAGACTCTAGACCTCTACTCCAACATAAGGCCAGTAAAATATATCAAAGGAATGGTTGCCCCAAGCAGGTATGCAGACAAGATAGATTTCGTGATCTTTAGAGAGAACACCGAGGATGTCTATGCAGGCTACGAGTGGAAGGCAGGTAGCGATGAGGCGAGGAAGATAATCGAGTTCCTCCATAGAGAGTTCGGTATAGAGCTCTCGCTTGATACTGGTATAGGTTTAAAGCCGATCAGCGAAAGCAGGACAAAGAGGCATGTTAGGAGAGCTATAAAGTACGCCATAAAGAATAAGCGTAGAGTGGTTACGTTGATGCATAAAGGAAACATAATGAAGTATACAGAAGGCGCATTCATGAACTGGGGGTATGAGGTTGCTATAGAGGAGTTTAGAGACTATATAGTCACAGAGAAGGAGTTAGCCGAGAAGTACGGAGGCGAGGTCCCTGAAGGCAAGATACTAGTTAACGATAGGGTTGCCGACAACATGTTTCAGCAGATAATAACTAGACCATGGGACTACGACGTTATAGTTACCCCAAACCTCAATGGAGACTACATAAGTGATGCTGCCAGCGCCCTGATAGGGGGGATAGGGGTTGCTCCAGCCCTAAACGTAGGCGATCTATACGCTTTCGCGGAGCCCGTACACGGGACAGCGCCGAAATACGCTGGGAAAAACATGGCTAACCCGACAGCAACGATCCTTGCTACAGCCATGCTTATAGAGCATTTGGGCTGGAGCGAGGCGTCCAATCTGATCTGGAAGGGTGTTGAGTCAGCCATCGAGTCCGGGAAGTACACGTATGATATAGCGAGGCATATCGAGGGAGCAAGCTATCTGGGCACCAGAGAGTTCGCTGAGGCTGTATGTGAGGCTATAAAGTCTCTAAAGTAGCATATATTCGAGGCTCCATTATCTGCCGCTTTGCTTTGGTGAGACAAGCTCTTTCGAGTCTATCCTAAACATTTTCTTTCTATATAGAGCTGGAACAGTAAAGAATCTCTCACCCCTATATGTTGGGGCGAGGGTTCCCACAATAGGTATTTTTGCGTTGCAGAATATGCATCTATTATCTTTAGTCAGTCTCCACTCAAGGATCTCGAATCCATAGCGCTCAATAACTATATTCCCACACTCTGGGCAGTAAGTATGCTCGTAGGGGTGTCCCGGAACGTTGCCTATATACACGTATTTCAGCCCCACCTCTTTAGCTATCTTTATATGCTTCTCCAGGGTCTCTATAGGTGTCCATGGATAGTCCATCATCTTATAGTCTGGATGAAACCTAAGGAAGTGCACCGGTGTGTCTGGGCCCAGGTTATCATAGATCCACTTGCTTAGCCTTCTAGCCTTATCCAGATCATCACCCACCCTAGGTATAACCAGATCCGTTATCTCTATAAATATACCCTTATTCTTCAGCTCAAGTATAGTGTCGAACACAGGCCCGTATGAAGGAATCAAAATAAACTTTCTAGCAAACTTATCGTCCGCATTACCCTTGAAGTCAACGGTTATAGCGTCCAGGAACCTAGCTATATAGTCGACAGCCTCATCAGTTAGGTACCCGTTCGAAACAAAAGTATTGAACAGTCCAGACTTATGCGCCTCCACGCCAACGTCGTGGGCGAATTCTGCAAATATCGTTGGCTCATTATACGTGTAGGTCATTCCCTGGGCCCCAACCTCCTTGGCTACCTCAACTATCTCTCTCGGCGTGAACTCGAAGCCCTCCACTATTCTTCTCTGGGAGATATCGAAGTTCTGGCAATACATGCAGGCCCAGTTGCATCCTGTTGTGGCTATCGAGAGAACCATTGATCCTGGGTGGAAGTGGGTTAGGGGCTTCTTCTCTATCGGGTCAACGTGCATGGCAATAATCTTGCCGTAGTTCAGGAGGTAGAGTTTCCCATCTTTATTGCCTCTTATACCGCAGAAGCCCACCTGACCCGGCTTGAGTCTACATCTCCTTGCGCAGGCTGTGCATTCTATTCTTCCAGGATCCTCTTCAATAACCCTATATAGTGTTGCCTCCTTCACTACTATCTATACCCTATATATAATATATAGGGCTAGTAGACTTATATATAAGGTATATACTGTAAATCTTTATATGGTATATTTGCATATATATTCTTGCTGATTGAAATAGTTAATGGTTAGAAGATATTATATACTGTACCCACCTATAAAACTATACTATTAGAGGGGTTGATGAAGGATTGAGCGTAAGTGTTGAGAGATTTAAGGCGATCTCACCATCGGAATTCTTCTACAGAAACAAGGAGCTAGCAGGCTTCGCAAATCCAGCCAGGGCGCTGTATCAGGCTGTCAGAGAGTTTGTGGAGAACTCCCTCGACGCTACAGACGCCCACGGTATTTTACCCAATATCAAGGTGATGATCGATAGAGACCAGGAGAAAGAGAACGTATACACGATAACTGTTGAGGACAACGGGATAGGTATACCACCCCACTACGTTCCACAGGCTTTCGGGCAGGTTCTGTTTAGCAGCAAATATATTCTTAGACAGACAAGGGGGATGTTTGGTTTAGGGGCCAAGATGGTTGTTCTATACGGCCAGATAACTGTGGGTAGGCCTGTAGAGATCTATACGAGCCCCATAAAGTCCTCGAGGATCTACTACTTCAAGATGCTTATAGATATAAGGAACAACACACCCAACGTGCTGGAGAGGTCCTCGTGGCACAAGGAGTCGAACTGGCATGGTACAAGGGTTAAGGTCTCACTCCTGGGGGACTGGTCGAGATCTAAATCAAGAATAGTTGAATATATCAGGAGGACAGCGCTCATAGCTCCATACGCAACAATACTTTTTAGGGATCCTGATGGAAACACATATATATTCAGGAGGGTAACCGACAAGATCCCGCCTCCACCAAAAGAGGTTAAACCACACCCCCATGGAGTAGATCTTGAGATGCTCAGATTTATAGTATCTATCAGCAAGGCTAAGACAGTGAAGGAGCTTCTAATGAAGGAGTTTCAGGGTGTTGGAAGCGTAACTGCCGAGCGCATACTTGAGCAGGCCGGTATAGATCCTAGGCGTAGCCCTAAGAAGCTCACGAGATCGGATCTGGTGAAGCTGGCAGACACCCTTAAGACATTTAGCGGATTCAGGAGGCCTTCAGCGGATCATCTAAGCCCTATAGGAAGCGATCTAATAGAGCTAGGGCTAAAAACAATGTTTAACTCGTCATTTGTAAAGGCGATTACACGGAAACCTACAGCCTACGAGGGCCACGCAGTTATAGTTGAAGTTGGTGTTGCTTTTGGAGGGAAAATAAAGCCCGCTAAAGATCCTAACGACATACTCCTCCTAAGATTCGCAAACAAGATTCCACTCCTCTATGACGAGAGAACAGATGTAGCCTTCAAGGTGGTTTCAGGGATAGACTGGAAGGAGTACAGTGTGGATTTCCCGAGCCAGATAGCGGTTCTGGTACATGTGTGTAGCACCAAGATACCCTATAAGGGGGTCGGAAAGGAGAGCGTCGCCGACGTCCCGGAGATTGAGGCCGAGATCAGGAGGGGCTTGAGGGAGATTTTGAGATCCCTAAGAACATATATACACCAGGTCAGAAGGGCCGAGGAGATAAAGAGGAGGGCATACACACTGATAAAGTACATACCTGAAATCTCTAGAGGCCTAGCGATAATAGGGTATGACGGCAACCCGAGTAAAGGTATAGAGATCCTGGAATCCAAACTGTTTGAGCTGGTGAAGAGGAAGGTAAATGTTAAGGGTATAAGAAGTGTGAGGGATGTTGTGGTGGAAATAGAGTAGATCCCGGGGGTGGATGGCATGGCGGAGTTCACGTCTAAGGTAGATATAGATGCGAGGAAGAAGGCGGGTAATATACTTAGAAGCAGGTTCATTGAGGTGATGAACAGTATTTTAAACGGCAAGGAACCTGTGCTGGTCATCCCTAAGAGGACGCTCTCAAACACAATATATGATCGGGACAGGAAGCTCCTGCTTATAGGAGAGGATGTGTTTGAGAGGAGATTTCTCGACTCCCATGAGGCAAGGAGATTCATGCAGACGATACTGATGGCGTCTATAATCTATCAAGCCCTAGTCAACAACGAGTACCCAACTATAAGAGATCTCTACTATAGGGGTAAGCACACAATCAAGTACAGAGACTATAGGGGTAGGATCAGGGAGGAAAACACATGGGACGAGCAGTCGGAGAGCGACTCGGTTCTACGGGATATAGAGGTGTACACCAATCTCCTTAGGGAGGAAATGCTGATCCTCTCAAAGGAAAAGGGGAAGGTAGTGGGTGATATGAGGATAAAGAGCGGTGACGACATAATAGATCTGAGCAAGATGGGGCATGGAGCATACGCCATAGAGTCTACACCAGATCTAATAGAGTTTAAGGACGTCAATGCGGAGTTCGTGCTGGTCATAGAGAAGGACGCCGTTTTCCAGCAGCTCCATAGAGCCGGCTTCTGGAAGAAATATAAGGCTCTGCTCATCACGAGCGCCGGGCAGCCGGATAGGGCTACAAGGAGATTCGTTAGAAGGCTTAGTGAGGAGCTTAAATTACCTGTATATATCTTAACAGACAGCATACCTGGCAGCGAGATCATACTTGTTGAAAACAAGCTGACCCACAGCATTGAGGCTGGAGCTATTGGGGATATACTGGATCCATACTTCACAGGCTACAGCGACAAAGAGTGGGCGGCGGCTCCCATTAAGGCTCTAGCAATGAACGGGGACTCGCTGTATTGGAGCGATGTGTCATATGTCTATAGGCACTGGATAGAGGATGAGATACTCAGGATATACCTGGATGGATACGGATATGTCGAGGTTACCAAGGGCCACAGCCTATTTAGATATAGGGGTGGTACCCTTGAGGTTGCTGCAGCAAAGGATATAGGTTTAGGGGACCATGTCCTTGTGGCCAGATCTATACCCCAAATACCCATCAGTAGCCTCTGGAAGATGTTTTCCAGCTTCCCAACCCTAAGAGACCAGCTAGAAGACCTGTGTAGAGACGCATATATAGGTGCAGATAGCGATACAGCTAGAGCTGAATGCATCTCCAGGGTCTTTGAAGCTGTAAACGCCTCGAATGGAGGCTCAGAACTCAGGCTTGACGTGTTCGATACTGAAACAGGCAAGGTGCTGATCTACACACTTCTCTCGCTAGGTGTTAGTGCTCGAGTAATCGATGCTGGGGGTAGCGTATATCTTGAGGTGCTCGGCTCACCGGATCTGAGGTCTAGACTCTATAGGGTGTCGCGAGGAGAAACCATAGGGTCTCCAGAGATCTATAGAACTAAGGTTACGGGCATAGAGGAATACAGGTATAGCGGGTACGTATATGATCTAGCGGTACCAAACGGCAACTCGTTCTTTGGAGGTTTCGGGGCCATCTACCACAACTCCGATCCCTATGGGTTCTATATATATAGCGTGTTTAAGGTAGGCTCAATAACCCTCTCCTACGAGAGCGAGAGGCTAGCTACGCCAGAAGCTAGGTTTCTGGGTGTTTCTATGAGCGATATCTTCGGGGATCCCAAAGGCAAGAAGAAGCCCTACCTTAGTGAGGCTGAGAGGAGAAACTATATTATAAGGGCTAAAGATACAGACCTTAAGAGAGCCAAGGAGCTTAAGCAGTATAAGTGGTTCCAGACCAAGAAGTGGCTTATGGAGCTATCCATATTCGAGCAGAAGAAAGCAAAGCTGGAGATCGAGGCGCTAACCAGTAAGGGGCTAAGATTTCTTATGGATACCTATATACCAACAAAAATATCTACGGGTGACTGGATAGATTGAGCAGGTTTGATCTAGCTGAACTGGTTAGGAGGATAGATAACCCCGCAAAGATAATAGATCAGACCCTACTCAAACCAAACACAGGCGTGAAGGGCTTCGAGAAGTTTGTTGAAGAAAACGACTCACTGGGATTTAGAGCGCTGGTTGTTCCGCTATACGTTGCGGGCTTTGTGTCAGAGATAGCTAAAACAAAGGTTGCTACAGTAGTAGGATTCCCTCACGGAAACACGGATCTAGCGGCTAAGCTGTATGAGATAGAGGTAGCCGGCTCGGCAGGTGCTAGCGAGGTTGACGTTGTGGCTAATATAGGCAATATAGTTGAGGAGAGATGGGAGAGCTTTAGAAGAGAGGTGGGTGAGGTGGTTAGGAAGGCCAGAGACCTTGGTCTCGGTGTGAAGATAATTATCGAGACAGGCTATCTCTCGTTCTCACAGATAGACCAGGCCAGCAGAATAGTTGCCGAGCAGAAAGCCGACTATGTCAAGACATCCACGGGCTTCGGGCCTAGAGGAGCAAGTATAGGTGACGTGATAATAATGAAGGGCGCCGTGGCCAGCTCGGCTACTGGCGTAAAGGCGTCTGGGGGTATAAGATCTGTCTGGGACCTAGCCATAATGGTTGCGGCCGGAGCGGATATAATCGGTAGCTCAAGTGGCAGAGATATAGTTAAGGGATGGAAGGAGGTCAGGTCAGGCAGGCAGTAAAACCTATATATCTTTGATGCATCCAATAACCTTGATTAGTAAATACACTGGGTAGAGTGGATGCCATGAAGGAGCTATTTACCAGAGACATCCTGTTGAAGGGTCTAGACGGCGAGAAATACACTGTGTATGGATGGGTTGATAGGGTCAGGGATCTGGGCAGAGTCAAGTTTATACTGGTTAGAGATAGGGAGGGCGTGATCCAGATAGTGATCAAGGCAGGCCAAGTGCCCGAGTCGGTGCTGAAGGTAGCGGAGGAACTCAATAGAGAGGACGTAGTCAAGGTTACTGGAGTATATAAAAGAAGCAAACAGGCACCGGGTGGTGGCGAGATAATTCCTGAATCCATAGAGGTGCTATCAAAAACTGTGGAGCCTCCACCCATAGAGATCGGATCCAGTTTGAAGGCAGAACTACCTACAAGGCTTAGATGGAGGTGGCTAGACACCCGGAATCCCGCTGTAGGATCTATATTCTATATGGAGTCCGAAGTAGCCCACGCATTTAGAGAGTTCTTCAGAGCAAATAGGTTTGTTGAGATATTCACCCCGAAGATCGTTGGGGGGGCAACAGAGGGGGGTGCAGAGGTTTTTCCAGTGGTATATTTCGATAAAAGCGCTTTTCTGGCTCAATCACCTCAGTTCTATAAGCAGATGGGTGTGATAGCTGGGTTCGAGCGTGTGTTTGAGATAGGCCCCGTGTTTAGAGCAGAGAAGCACCATACAGTTAGGCACCTCACAGAGTACCACTCTGTAGACTATGAGGTCGGCTTCATAGACTCCCTAGAGGATGTACTATCTGTTGCTGAAGGCGCCTTCAGGCACGTGGTCGAGTATGTCTATCGGCATCCAAGATGCAGAGAGATTATAGAGGAGTTCAAGGTGGAGGAGGTTAAAATACCCAAGAGATTCCCGAGGATATCGATTAGGGAGGCCTACACAATACTGGATTCAATGGGCAAGAAAATACCCTATGGCGAGGACCTCGATAGCGAGGCCGAGAAGATGCTACACAGGTATGTCGAGAAGGAGTATGATTCGGATTTCGTTTTCGTAACCGGCTACCCCTGGAAAGTGAGGCCTTTCTACGCTATGAGGGACCCCGAAGATAAAGATTGGACATTAAGCTTCGATCTCCTATTCAGAGGTCTTGAGGTAGCTACCGGCGGCCAGAGAGAGCATAGGTATCATGTTCTAGCAGATCAAGCTAGGGAGAAGGGGCTCAATGTTGATGATCTATGGTTCTATCTAGAGTTCTTTAAATACGGTGCACCTCCCCACGGTGGTGCGGGTATAGGTTTAGAGCGTGTTGTGATGCAGATCCTCAAGCTCAACAATATTAGAGAGGCCAGGCTTCTGCCGAGAGACCCCGAAAGACTCTTTCCGTAGCTGTATCACTAGGTTTTTAGATGGCTTTAGGGCTTTAATCTGCATATATGTATTTTTAGATCCCTGAACCTGTATAAACATAGATTATGCATCTTTATAATTTTATAGTGATTACTTATATTAATTAATTATAGTATATAATAGCATGAGGATGAACTTATGGGCGAAAAACCCGTAATCAAT
>WANO01000020.1 GCA_015521765.1 Desulfurococcales archaeon | reverse complement strand
CCCCTAATCTCCTTATTATTCTGTATATTGACTTGGGAGCGTCATATCTATGTTTGATATATTGTATTGTTTGCTTAAAAGAAATCAATTCTATAAGTTAGGTGAGCTAATATATTATTTGGGAGGTTAAAAGTGTATGATCAACAGGTATCTGCTACAATACTGATATTTTTAGGGGCTGTACTGCTGATAATTGGGTTATTATTATATGTATCACCTATTATAGCTAAATCGATAAATAACCTCAATATCCCCGAGCCCCTTAAGAGCATTCTTCTAGTTAAAACGCGTTTAGGATCGATCGATATATATACATCTCCCTTAGCCATCATAATATTAACCCTACTATATATAGCGTTTGTTTTAGGGAGATAGGTAGACGCGATGAACAGTAAAAAAAGCGTATATACGTATCTGAAGCGTCTAGAGAAGTTTTTCATCGATAGATCTGCATTCATATCAGCAAATAGATTTGTATTGACAGGTTTGCTCGCTTACAACATAGCCTACAGATTATTCTACTTAGAGGACAATGTTGTTGAGCTATATGATCGATGGTCCCTAAGTCTAGATACATTAGACAGGTTTCTTAGGTATCTAGGCGCGGATCTAAATAAATCACTAGTTATTAAGGAAGGGAGCAAATACATATTCTCACCCCTAAAAGATATTCTGGCAGATAGAAAGAGACTTGAGTACGCGCTGGCTGTATACAGTAATGGAGGAGTAGCGCTATTGATGTCGAAGGGGTTTAACGCCTATAGCGTGAAAAATATAGGGAAAAACATATACATGATTGTTGACTCCGCAAGCAATGAAAAGACCTACATAAAGATTAGTGGATACAGGATAATGCTAGCAGATATAGGATCCAAATTCAAGTTGTCTTTAGACAAGCTGTATGAGGCGTATACAATATATGGTCAGCTTAAGTTCAGCGATGGAGTTAGGATCCTAGTATCTGAGCTTGGTATGGATAGGAAGGAGGCTAATAAAGTTCTAAGAGACCTTATAGCTAGGGGGCTGATTAACGTATCTAAAGGGGGCTACCTTGAATTCCTATAAATATAATCTAGCTAAAGATTTATTATGGGTGATAGTTTGGGTAGCTCAAACAAAAACAGTAACAGCAAGTTAGGTAAGAAAGTGGTTGTTGGCTCTGATGATCTTTATCCGGCAGCTAAAAAGATCTATGAGTATCTAAAGGAAAAAGGATATGAGGTGATTCCACTAGGATCGCTCAAAACAAACAAGCCTGAACCCTGGCCCTTTGTGGGGTATGAAGTAGCTAGAATGGTAAGCACAGGGAAGGCTGACTGGGGTGTTGTTGTGTGTTATACAGGTACAGGGGTCTCTATAGCGGCAAACAAGGTGAAAGGTATAAGGGCTGCACTGTGTAACGATGCGCAAACAGCTAAAGGAGCTAGACTATGGAACGATGCAAATGTTCTAGCGGTTAGCGGTAGACTGGTTAGTGAGGAGGTAGCTAAAGAAATTATCGATGCATGGGTTTCTGTTAAGGAGCCTGATCCTTCAGAGATCAAGAATATAAAGTCTATTAAAGATATAGAGGAATCTGAACTGAAGTGAGCGAGTTAAGGTTCTAGAATGTATCTGGAGCGGGACCTCTATATTTTCCTCATGTAGATCACTTTAGGTGAGAGATCGTAGGGTGTTGAAGAATGGCGAAAACAGCTAATGAGCTCCCTGTAGCTTTAACTATAGCTGGCGTAGATTCGGGTGGTGGAGCAGGTATAGCTGCAGATCTAAAGACATTTGCGGCTATAGGGGTTCACGGCACGCTGGCAGTAACAAGCGTAACTGCACAAAATACGCTTGGTGTTCAGGGGATCCATGACATACCACCCCAGATGGTTGAGCTTCAGGTTGAGGCTATAGCCGAGGATATGGGTATCGATGCCGCCAAAACCGGTATGTTGAGTAATAGAGGTATAATAAGGTCGGTTGCTAAGGTGGTGGAGAAATACGGCTTTCCCCTTGTCGTTGATCCTGTTATGTACGCTAAAAGCGGCGATAAGTTGCTTAGAGACGACGCAATCGAGGATCTGAAAAACAGGTTACTGCCGTTAGCATTGATAGCTACCCCAAATAGATTTGAAGCTGAGCATTTAGCAGAGATGGAAATAAGGAATCTGGACGATGCTTCCTTAGCGGCGAAGAAGATATCCAGATCATATAATGTGGATATTGTCGTGGTTAAGGGAGGACATCTAGAAGGAAGCTACAGCATAGATACTATATATAATAGTGAGAAAGACGAGGTGATCAGGCTAACATCTCAAAAAGTATCGGGATGCACACACGGCACTGGATGCTCCTTCTCTGCAGCTATTGCTGGGTATATTGCTTTGGGCAGAGATCCTATAGAGGCGATAAAGCTGGCTAAAAACTTTATAACTAAAGCCATAGAAAGATCATATAGAGTGGGGAAGGGCCACTGCCCAGTAAACCCAATGGCTGAGCTAGCTATAGATGCTGAGAAGTATAGGGCCCAGAATATGCTGTATAAATCGGTGAGAGAGCTTGAGAACATAGACGACTTTGCCGCGTTAATACCAGAGATCCAGGTGAATTTCGTGTATTCAATACCTAGATACCTGGCTAAAGGCATAGAAGATGTGGTAGCTGTTCCAGGAAGAATTATAAACTTCATGGGGAAACCTAAGGCGTCAGGCTACCCTGTTTCTGGTGCATCTAGCCATGTTGCTAGGGGGGTTCTTAAAGCTATGGAGTTCTATCCCGATATGAGATCAGCTATTAACATAAGGTACAGTAGCAATATAGAGGCCATAATCAAGAAGCTGAGATTCCAGTACTACATATACGATAGAAGAATAGAGGAGCCTGAAGAAGTGAAGAAGCAGGAGGGTATGTCTATACCGTGGAAGGTCAAGACGGCCTTTGAAAAGTCTGGTTCCCGCCTAGATGCGATTATAGATCTGGGAGACTACGGCAAGGAGCCGACAGTAACTATATACGGCAGAGACCCTGAAGACGTGCTCAACAAGGTTAAGAAGATAATAGAGGAAATAAAGAAAACGTGATATTCATCAATAGCTATATACAATAGCTTTAACTGATATTAGGCGGTGGGATGGAGGACTTTGGATCCTCAATCTAGAAGTGCTGTATTGAATATAGGTTTAGGTCTGCTGATCTATGGGGTAGTACTTCTGATTATATACATGTCTATTATTAATTCACATATATATAGGGCTATAAAGTACTACGGCTCTGAAGCAACCGTGCTAGCTGTATCCAGCGCCCTTACATTTATTATTCTGCTGGTTATCCATTCCATCATACTTAGAACATTCACTAAGATCTCGCTAAACATCTCGCTACTGGCTTTAGCATTAACGTTCTATTTAGATATCTTTAGCAGAAAGGATCTATATGTATCGATCTACCCATTGATAGTAACGATAGAATCAAACAACCATTTCAGGGCAATGCTTCCCGATCTTTTCCAGATATCTCTACTGGCATTAATATATATTAATAAGAGACATCTGGCATCGCTGATTAGAGCTATTGGCGACAAGCTATAGATAGTTTTATAAAGACTTTTTAGATAATATACATGGGGTGTATTAAGAGGGGTATGAAGAACTCTATTGAAAGCCTATGCGGAGGTCTCCCCCCAGAAATATGCCAGCAACTAACTGCCGAGAATCAAATAGTTAAAATAAGGCTGGAAAGAAGAAAATTTAGAAGAGAAGTAACCATAATAGAAGGCTTAGACGAGAACGTACATGATCTAAGAAAGCTAGCCTCCATGTTTAAATCAAGGCTAGCCACAGGCGGTACAGCCAAAAATGGCAGGATAGAACTTCAAGGGGACCACAGATATAAAGTGAAGCAAATACTCGTGAACGAGCTCGGTATACCTGAAGAGAATATCTTAATGATAGAGGAAGTTGAAGGAGTATAATTTTTTAAGATTAGCTAAACAGAAAAATCCTTAACTCCACACTATATACTCTGCTACATCATTATATTGTCGAGATGTCTCCAGAGCTGTTCCTCTGTCTCTTTCCTGATCCATGATATGAGATCTTTTTCACTGATTCTAATTTGGCTTCTATCATCCCTTAAGCGTATAGTTACTGTTCCATCCTTTATGGTTTGGTGATCTACGGTAACCGCGTAGGGGACCCCTATCTCATCAGCCCTAGCGTATCTTCGTCCAATACTTCCTGAGCTGTCGTATATGGCTGATACCCCGTTGGCTATGAGCTTCTTATATATGCCTCTAGCTATCTTAACCATTGATTCATCGTTTTCGAGAAGCGGTAGCACCGCCACATGTATCGGGGCAATATATGGTTTGAATCTTAGAAGTACTCTTTCTCCATCCTCGGTATAGCTGTTATCTAGCACTATATAGAGCAGTCTCTCGGCACCAAATGAGGGTTCGACTACGTGGGGTATGAATTTTACTGTTTTGATCTCTTTCTCATGCTCCTCTACAACTATGATATCTGGATCTATCTCAACATCATTGATCAATATTTTGCCTGTATTGTTATCTATGTACCGATGTATTTCGCTTGGATCTACCTTGCTTAACGCTCTAAATATTTTAGATGATTCACCGCCGTACCTTTCAATAATCTTCAGCTTATCTATCTTAATCTTTTTCTCAGTGATCTTCATGGGCTTATCGAGGGTTTTAACGACCTCAAGACTTTGATTGCTGAACTTAATATGTCTAGATAAATCATAGTCTGTTCTATATGCATGCCCCGAGATCTCTATCCAGCCCCATCTAGATACCTTAACCATCTGGTCAAACACCTGCTGGGCATAGTGAGCCCTCTCATGGGGGAGCTTCTCTTCGAAATAGATGTTGTCCTTATCCACACCTAAAGCTTCAGCAAATACATCGCTGACACCCATCCAGTAAGCCTGCCAAGGTATCTTGATCACACCATCGTCTACGGCTTCAGATATCTTTATAGGCTGAGGCTCCTGAATCTCCTCTCTCCTCATATCTGCGGTCAGGATATTGATTTTTCGATCTTCAACTCTGTATAGTAGATCGCATCTAGGATCATCGGGATCGAAGAAGAACTCGATCTCCATGATAGTGAATTCCCTCAACCTAATCATACCCTGTCTAGGTGAGATCTCGTTTCTAGAAACCCTCCCGATCTGCGCAATACCTATCGGGAACCTATTTCTCATAGCCTCCCTAACCCTCTTAAAGGAAACAAACATCCCCTGCGCAGCCTCAGGCCTTAAGTAGCCCACATTATCTGAATAGGGGCCGATAGTGGTTTTAAACAGAAGATTGAATGTTCTAACCTCGCTTAGAGGTCCCTGGCATGAGGGGCATCTTATATCATTTTCTCTAATTATCCTAGTAAGCTCATCCACACTCAAGCCCTCAGTTTTTATATTGACCGCAGCCTCTATCAGGTGGTCGGCCCTGAATTTCCTGCCGCACCTAACACATTCAACAATAGGATCGGTAAAGCTCTCCACATGCCCCGACGCCTTGAAAACCACCTCAGGGGCTATAATAGGCGTTTCTATCTCGACAACCAGGTCTTGGTGAAGCTCTATAAATACTTTCCTCCACAACCCAACAATATTGTTTTTTAACCTAACCCCTAAAGGGCCTAAATCAAAGAATCCAGAGACACCGCCGTAGATTTCGTATGAGGGCCAGTAGAAGCCTCTTCTAACGGCTAGTTTCATGATCTTATCGTATTTATCGCCTACATCGATATTATCCCCATCCTTCAAAGATACACACCTGCAGTATCTTGAATGGCTAGCGCATCAGGCCATAGTATTTAATAGCTTAATTAGTTAAATTTTTAGTGAGCTCCATGGCTTTAGACACTATAGGTGTTGCTCTAAATGGCTGTGCTTGAGGCATTAGCAAAAATAGGTGAATATTTTCCAGGTGTTCCGAAGCCTGTTATTAAGCCTACACTGGGTAGGAGATTCCTGTATACCTTTATAGCTCTAGCACTCTATATCCTAATGTCATCCGTGCCCCTCTATGGTATCCAGCATGTGGGCGGGTTCCTAGGAGATCTACCCCAAATAGTCCAGATAGTTTTTGCATCGACGCAAGGCACTCTAGCGCAACTGGGGATAGGCCCCATAGTTACTGCTGGATTGATAATGCAGATACTGGTTGGATCAAAAATAATAAATCTAGACCTATCCAGGCCCGAAGGAAGAAGACTATTCACGTTGTCTCAGAAGACACTAGCTATAATAATAGCTTCGGTAGAGGCTTTCGGCTTCGTTATAATAGGATCCAACTTCTGGTTCTTAACAGGGCCAAACCCCATATTTGATGTCGATGCGAGCGCAGCTATAAGAGCGTTTGTATGGTTTCAGCTTGTGTTTGCAACCCTGATAGTTATACTGCTTGATGAAATGCTTCAGAAAGGCTGGGGCATAGGTAGCGGTATCTCACTATTTATACTGGCTGGAGTAGCTATGAGTGTTTTCAATAATATCTTCTCGCCATTCCCTGTATCGGAGACGACTTCAGAGCCCCTAGGATTCATACCGTTCCTGGTATGGGCGTCCATGAATGGTACACTAGATATGCAGAACCTATTTGTAAGAGTTAATCCCCAGATCGGGCAGACGTTGCCAGGCTTGCTGGGGCTTATATCAATGATTGTGCTGATAGTGATACTAATATATCTGCAGAGGATGAAGGTGTATATACCAGTTACCACTCAGAGACTGAGAGGAATAAAAACCAGGGTCCCGCTACAGTTTCTATACGTAACAAACATACCGGTACTGCTGGTATCTATCCTGTTCTCAGACCTAATAATATTCAGGTCGTTACTGTCAGCGAACCCAACAGCAGCTGAGATCCTTGATAGAGTAATTTACTATCTCAACCCACCCAGAGGATACTTTGAGCTTTTCGTAGATCCATTAAGGATAGCTGTATTCACAATACTGTTTACAGGTCTAGCACTGCTGTTTGGGCTAATGTGGATAGAGGTTGCCGGCTTAAGCCCATCCGGACAAGCCGAGAGACTGATTAAGGCCGGGCTGGAGGTCCCCGGCTTAAGAAGAAACCCACGTGTTCTGGAGGCGTTGCTAGCTAAATACATCTACCCGCTGGCTGTCCTCAGCACGCTTATAGTTGTTTCAATAGTTATTGTGGCTGACCTAACCTTAGCTTATGGAGGGGGAATAGGCATACTTCTATCTATAGGCATATTGGAGCAGTACTACAACATGATAGCATACGAGAGAGCTCTAGAGGCGTACCCGTTATTAAAGAGGATTATAGGGGAGTCTTGATAATAGGATCGAAATCTATATCAGTTAGCTAAAATATAAAAATTATAATTTTTAATGTTATAGCCCCAGATACATTTTGCTTAACTCAGGGTTGCTTAAAAGATCCTTAGCGCCACCTTCATAGATAACCCTTCCACCAACTAGGAGATATGCTTTATCCCCAATATTAAGAGCAGCCTTAGCGTTTTGCTCCACAAGTATTATTGGTATACCGAAGTTTTTATTGATCTCTACAATCTTATCAAGGATCAACCTAGCAAACTTTGGCGAGAGCTGTGCAGTTGGCTCATCCATAATCAGCACCTTAGGCTTTCTCGCCATAGCCATTCCAAGGGCAAGCATCTGTCTTTCACCACCGCTGAGCTCGCCAGCGCGTCTCTGTCTATATAGCTTTAGCTGGGGAAACAGATCGTAAACCTGGGAGAGTCTCGAGTCGTACTCTGATTTATCTACGGTATATAGAGCCATTCTTAGATTCTCCTCAACGCTGAGGTTTGAGAAAACATTGTCTGTTTGTGGCGTGAATACTATTCCCATCCTAGCTCTCTTATATGCTGGCACTCTAGTTATGTCTTGCCCCTCAAACAGTATTTTTCCGCTATATATTGTGGTGAGCCCCACTATGGATTTGAGCAGAGTGGATTTTCCCGATCCGTTTGGACCGACTATAACGGTTATTCCTTTATCTAGAGCCTCAAAATCCACATCATATAGGACATGGAGCTTTCTGTATCCCGCATTGAGGCTTTTTACCTGGATCATTTCTTGATCTCCTCCCCCAAATAGCTCTCTATAACCTTTGGATCCTTAATAACCTCATCGGGAACCCCGCTAGATATAATTCTGCCTCTATGCATAGCGTAGACAAAATCAACATATTTCAAGGCTATATCGAGCCTATGCTCAATAATCAGGAAGGTGACATTGTATTCCGTGATGGCCTTTCTCATAAACCCAAGTATGCTGTGTGCAAGGGTTGGTGCAACGCCAGCTATAGGCTCATCCATAATAATCAGCTTAGCCTTATTGATCAACGCTCTTCCAAGCTCCAGAAGCTTGAGTTGGCCCCCACTCAGTTCATAGGCGTAGTGGTCCCAAACCTTGTCCAGGTTAAGGAACTTTAATATGTTGAAGGCCTCTTTAACAAGGCTGCTTTCTTTCTCGATCCATTTCCTCAGTAGGTTTTTGGATATTGATACGCGATCGATATCTCTAGAAGAAATAAGAAGATTCTCAATAACAGTTAATTTAGTAAAGGGTTGAGGGATCTGGAAGGTCCTCACTAGACCTAGCTCATTTATTTTGTAGGGGGGCCAGCCAGTTATATCTATACCCCTAAATTTGACTTTCCCTGAATCGGGCTTGTAGACTCCAGCTATAGTATTTATAAGTGTTGTTTTTCCAGAGCCGTTGGGTCCTATAATCAGCGTGATCATGGAATCCCTAACACTCATGCTAACATCATCAACAGCCCTTAGAGCACCAAAGCTCTTTCTCAACCCACTTGTTTCAAGAACTATATCGTTTCCAGCGTTTCTTTCGCCACCACCCATTTCCTGTTTTCACCGCCTTACTTGGGCAGATATATTGATTCACCACCGCCTAAGCGCTACAGCTAATAAAATTTTATTAAAATAGATTATTAAACTATATTGCCTTCACACCTATAAAGGAGCCCACAACCTCGCCGAAGAAATATAGTATTGCTGAGGCCCCTAGAATTATTAGTGTCGTCTCGATCAACTCCCTCTTAAAGCTTCTATCAAATACCACAGAAGCGAAGGCGCTTATGTAGCTTATCATCAGTATCGAGATAAGTATCGATGCCACAAAGGCAAACCATATATCGTGTATAATGAAGTAGGGTAGGGCAAGCAGAACAGCAGCTATGCCGTAGGCTATACCAGTATACACCGCTGAAACACCAGGCCTTATACCGCTGTTAACATCCTGCTTGGCTTGATTATATGCGGCTGAAGCCATAGCTATCGATGCGGCAACACCAGCTATTAATCCAGCTAATCCAGCAACTATTGTATTGTCGTACACGCCAAGGGTGCCTGCGTGTATGCCCGCTATCTCTATTATTGCGTCCGATAGCCCCAGCACCACGAAGCTGTGGTATTTTATCCTAACCTCGTTAAGGCTGTTGGCTAGGTTGTCCTCGTGGAGCTCTTCATCCTTTATTATGTCCTCAAGCGTGCCGCGGTCCTCCATGGGTATGCTATTGAGAATCGACTTGTAGCTCTCTATAACATCCTTCTCGTGCTTCTCCAGGAACCTAACAACAAAGGTTATGCCCATCAGTACTAGCAGTATCTTGTAGAATAAGATCTTTAGTCTCAGGAGCCTGGGCCTGCAGTTGGATGAGTACTTTCTCCAGAATTCATAGTGTCTGAGCTCATGGCTCGACATCTCCTTAAGCTTCCTTGATGCCTCCCTGCTGACGAATCTTGATGCGGATAGCTCCTCATATATTTTGTGGTCGGTGTATTCATCGATACAGGATCTATTAGCGATCTCCACTAGAGAACCAGTAAAATACCTATCTGACGACTTACTCATATCAATACACCCAACTTTAAACTAGTATCTAGATTAAGTATATAATTTTAGTTATAGTATAAATTTACCGAAACAAAATGCCTCTAGCAACCAGCGGCAGGATAGCTGTAGAGGTCCCATCCACATCAGCAAATCTGGCTTCAGGATTCGATATAGTTGCTGTAGCCCACAACGCCTTCTACGATAGGGTTGAGGTGAGCGTGGTTGGTGAGGGATACAGCAAGATCAAGCTAAAGATCGAGGGCAAATACGCCAATGAGGTGCCAGCCGATGCCGAAAAGAACGCGGTTACAATACCTGTATTGAGGTTTCTAGATGTTGTTGGAGAAAAGCTTAATCTAGAGATCAAGCTACACAAAAATATACCTCCAGGGAAGGGGTTAGGTAGCAGTGGGGCGTCCAGTGTAGGAGGTCTAGCGGGATTAAACAGAATTCTGGGCGAGCCCCTAGAATATAGGGACCTCTTAGATATAGCTGCAGAGGGTGAAAGGCTGGTGGCTGGAAGCAAGCACTACGATAATGTAGCGGCCAGTCTCTTGGGTGGTTTCGTAATGGTTGATATGGACGATAGTGGTTCGCTTAAGGATGTTTACAAGATCTCTAATGGCGAGAGGTTTAGGTTTCTTCTAATAATACCTGAAATAGATCTTCCAAAACATAAAACAAAATATAGTAGGGGTTTAATCCCGCAGGAAGTACCGCTTAGGAATCATATAAGGAACTCTATATATCTATCGTTGCTGATTTATGGAATAGCCACAGGCAAGCCGGAGATAGCGGGGAAAGGGTTTAACGATGTGATAGTTGAGCCAGCTAGGGAGGTTCTTGTACCGTTATATAGGATCGTTAAGAAAGAGATCCTCAAAGCAGGAGGATATGGTGTAGCTATCAGCGGGGCTGGCCCAAGCATTATAGCCCTTGTTGATCCTGGAAGCATCGAGCCTATAGAGGGTAGGGTGCATGAGATATATAGAAAACACGGATATAGGGTACGGACGATCAGGTGTAGACCTAGCAGGGGTGCTATAGATCTAGCTAAGCCCTAGATCTACCGACAACAAACTCTGTGTATCTGCATTTGCCACAGTACCATCTTTCGCCTCCAGCCCTATAGTAGCCCATAATGCTTCCGCATCTGGGGCATTTCTTATTTTTCAGCCTTATGCTCCCTGTATTGAGATCGATTTCATACATAGAGGACCTAAACCTCTTAGACTCGCTCATGCACTAATACACCCCTTCCTCACTCCTTGGATTCATCACTCTTTTTCTGCAACCTCTCAATTAAGTATTTCGGCTCGAATTTCCTTAGGGTCTCCTCAGACCTATAGATATTCACCCTGGCTATAGAGGTCCCCCTACCATATACAGACACGATCTTCTTAACCACAATAAGAGACTTATCCACAGAAAACATCTTTGATACCGCATCCACAACCTCCTCTCTAGAAGGGGTCCCCCTCCTAATATGATCTATCCTAACCTGAATCTCCACCCTACCAATCACATCATTATTCTTCTCCCTAACCACAGTGTACACAACATCTTCACCAACCTTAAAGCTTTTCGCGGTATCACTCATTTTCCATGCACCATATTGATTTAAAATATCAGCTAATAACTATATCTCACAGCATCAACGCACCCAGCTATATCTGTGGGAATTATAGTTAGCAGTCTCTAGATACCGAAGATTTATGCGTTAACACACTCTCTTCTACCTGGTTTATGCTTATTAGTTTTGTTTATAGAGAAAAATCAGGTATATCATATTGAGCCGGAAAATAAAGATGAAAGTAGGAAAGAAATACGCTGTTCATCTACCTAAAGCTATAGTTGAGGAATTGGGCCTAAGGGAGGGCGATAGGCTTTTAGCTAGAGTCGAAAATGGGAAAATAATTCTGGAGCCTATAAGGGATCCGCTATGGCTAGCGATTAAAGGCGAAAAGATAACGTCTATAGATCCTGAAGAGGTTGAGAGGATCAGCCTTGAAGAACAATCAAAATACCTTAAAAATCCTTCTTGATACCTCATTCATACTTCCAACATTAGGCATTGATGTTGGTTACGTAAGCACAGCATTAGCGTTTTACTTTTCTGTCCACGTTATTGTGCCAAATCCGTTTTGACGTGATTCTCCTATGCCTATAATTTCTGCTATGTTTAGTATTTCTTTTATCTCTCTTTTTTTATCGTCTTTTCTAGTGTCTATTATGTAGGTTATTTTTCCGATCATGGCGGGTTCTTTACTCTTATATGGTATAAGTATCGGTTTTGTTGTTGTCATGCTATAGTATGTTTCTACTAGTAGCCCGAGCACTTTCATAGCCTCCAATACCTCGGCATCCGTTAGGGTAGGTGCTCCTCGATATAGCATGTATGGTACCATCAGTATTTCTAGAGCGGATATGCTGAATTTAGGTAGTCTTGAGGGGGTATATATATTGAAAGGTTTTACTGGAGCCTTCAGATATAATGTTACCTTGTCTGTTGAGATGTGCTTTGAACATATTTCTTTTGTGACATCTTTACTATCTTGCAGCTTGAACGTTACTAGGTTATCGTAAAACTTTATTGTGAGCGGGTTCTTAATTTTTGATAGATCTTCTGCTATTTTTTCTACTAGCATTGCATCACCACCTATATGGATTATATATTCTCCATTGATTTCTACTGGCTTTAGCTTGTGGCTCTTGTCTCTAGTTTCGTATATGGGTGTAATAACTTCACCAAGTGTGAAATCTCTGGTTCCAGGCCTAAAGAGAGGTGATATGTGGATGGGGCTTACTATTCCTCGTATTCCTCTAAATATTCTGAGTTCCTTGGTAATAGCATATATTAAGGTCTTAACTAGCTGTCCTGTGAAGACTGTTATGATCTCGTTTGATTCTACATATAGATATGCTCTTATAGCTTTAAACATTTTTAATCACTCTTTAATGATATTATAGAGCAGTTCTCCAGGAAATGTTCGTTCGATGCGACCTCGCCTGACAATTAGTAGACCTTTACGTTCAAGGTCTTCTAGTACTGCATAGACGCTTTTGGTAAAGCCATACTTCTCCATCAAGTCTTTTCCCGATAGTGTATTATTAATGCTATAGACTATGTTAAGCACTTTTTTCTGAACCCCACTAATCCGCATAGCTGGCGCAAAGAATCCTGGAAATGGTATCAGCTTCGGTTCCTCCCCTTCGATACCATGCTGGAGCAGTATCTTGGCATTTGTGAGTCTCCAATACTGTAGTAGTGACATGGTTATAATGGGATAAAGATACCTGGACCCGGTTATACCTACGAACACAACAGTACTAGGGCGTTCACTAAGCAGCAGGTCTAGTACGAGTCTCGCACCCTTAGGATCTTCAGGCTCGATAAGAATCCTATGCAGTCTAGCACCAAGCATATCAGCAAGATACCCTATAGCCCTAATAATAGGCTCTTTAATCTTTTCGAAACCAGGGACGGTAACCGCTATTATACATTTAACCATATCGATATCGCTTTTTGCAAGTATTCTCTCAACAGTCTCCTTAGTAACACCTATAGGAACCAATATACATGTAGCCATATTACATAGTTCACCAATACATATATAGTTTATTCCAATATTTTAGTTTTACTAATAGGACAAAATAGAAATTAAAATTTAAATATAAAGTTGGTATAATATTAATTTGGTAAATACGATGTTGATGTCTGAAATGATGGATTTTGCGTATAGAATACTACCACCACCACTATCAGCCCTGCCAGCGAAGTATCACGCTCCGTTGTCACTGCTACTACACAGCCTTAGTACTGGTTTGATAGCTCACGAACTGGCAACACTTGCAGAGATGGATGATATGAGAGAGCTGGCTTTTTTCCTTGGGGTAACCCACGACATCCACCAAAAACTTGTAGAGGACGGTCTTTCCTCGCTGAAGAGCGCCAAGAAGTATATACGAGACAAGTTTGAGGAGCTTGAAAAACTAGATTATTATAGGTATATTGACGATGCTCTCGAAAGCGATGTGTGTGGCAAAGGAATACCAATCCGGGGTTTACCCAAGGAGCTATCCTTGATCTGCCACATAGGCGACATGGTACAAGGGAGACTAGAAGGTATAGCCCTTCTATTTTGGCTAAGAGATCAGGTAAAGAGTCTTAACCCAGACTTAACAGTCCGCTTCTATAGTGTAATGATTCCACAGGTAGTTGCTAGAAGCTATATAATGATGCAATTCTACCAGAAGCACATTAGGGAAACTGATCATCTAGCACTAGCCAGCCCATGGGGTCTCTACGTGATTACCTACGAGGATCAACTACCAGAGGTACTCGAAGCATCTTGGGACGAGCTTAGAATTAACGAGGAGCTTATACCTTATATTGATATCGAGAGAGCAGAAGCGTCTGGCGAGACTGCTACAATAAATAAAATAAACATAACAAGAGATGAAATAAAGACCAAGGCCTGGAGCAGGTTTGCTAGAATGTTTTACGAGGTATCCTTACTAGGAAATAATGGGGTTCTCTATCCAAAACTACCTACTAGTATAAGAGACCTATTCTTCAATATAGAATTCTCAGATATTGAATTTAGGGATTTAGGGGAAGCTGATACGCACAGGTGTGCCTTATGTGGGCTCCAACACTTGGCTGAGGATTCGATAGGGACTAACTTGTTCGGCAAGATAGCTGGAGTAAGCGTTACTCTTGAGAAATGGAACAGGTTCTTGCCAGCACATGCTGTCGTTAGAGGGTGGAAGGGCCAATGGGAAAATGAGATTGGTCTCTGCCCTCTCTGCGTACTAGAGGCCATTGGCATAAGGTGCTCAGGGTTCGTAGGGAAGCTAACAGGGGTATTAGCAGTATCTATAAGCAAGCCCATACCTATAGAGCTCCTAAACCATCTAGGTCGTGTGCTCGCAGGGTCGAGTAGGATCAATGAGCCAATCGTGGGTAAAGCTGAGGCTGAGAGGCTTATTCTAGACTACTCTTCGGCTACGATAGGTACACAGGAAGTCTCAGAGCCCAAAACTGAGAACTTGTTTAGGCATAGGACAAGTAGGGGTGCCGAAGTAAATGGCGTCTTTTTGCATATTGGTAAGCTGGTCTCATGGGGAATATATCCGGTGAAGTTTCTCCCAAGCATAGACACAAGCATAGTTGATAGGCCCGTATTAACCCCCTACAATTTTTCGCTCCTGGACTTCCCTGTTACTAATAAAGAGTATGGACACTTAATTCCTTGGATTGGCCCTCTGCTAGCAACTGTGGGAAGAATGGAGAGGAGCGAAGCGCTCCAATACCTAGATTTAAGTCCGGAACACGCCCCCCTAGCACTCCTAACCCTGAACAAACCTAAATATAAGAAAGGCAAGGGGCAGGCTCCCATTTTAGATCTTTTTTCCTATGATCATGTCTCAGAGACCCTTTCAAGTATAGGGGTGGGAATATGAACGGGTACAAATTCCTAGTGGAGGATCCCGAGACCCTAGGTCTAGCAGGGATAGTTGAGAGATTGGGGGCCATAGTAGCGTATTATAGGCCTGGCCAGAGCACCCACGAGAGGACAAAAGAGGTCTGGGGCGCGCTAGAGACCCTATTGAGGCTATCTGAGAAGAAGTGGAAGGAGTGGATACCAATCATAGTTGAGTACTATAACCCTGGCTTTCCGTCGCCCAGCGACACGGAGTACTTCAAGAAGTTGCTCCACGCGCTTCTAAAGAAGTTCTCCAGTGAGGTGAGGGGCTATAATCCATCCGTTAAGAGCCTCCTAGCAAAGTCCATCAGGAGCGCCCTAGACTCGGCCTCAGGGTTCCCATACCCCCAATTATGTTTTTTCGTCAAAGAGTTCCACCACGATCGTCTATGCGACGATCGATTCAAGGATAAGTGTAAGGAGGTGGTAGGTAGTGAATGCAAATAACGAGAATAAAAGGGTAACACCCGAGTCTCTGGGCGGGTCTCTGAAATCCACCCTCAGGAAATCAGATGAGCCAGATAGGGTATTTCCTAAGAACAGGAAAGTAGAAGTTGTATTCCTAGTAGAGGCTGTGAACGCTATATTGCCGAGGACCGAGGGTGTAGAGGACATAACCCTAATAAAGCTACCCGGCACAGAGTACGAGGTGCCAATAATACTTCCGGAAAAGCTACAGGCGGTAGCTAGGAGGAAGATGTTGAACCAGTTAAGATGGTTTAGGGACAACTCCAACAAGATGAAGGAGTACCTGGAAAAGGTGACAAACATGTACAAGTATGAGGTGAAAAAGAGAAATAAGAAGGGAGAAGTTGTTATAAGCTTCATAAAGGCGAAGGAAGCCATTAACGAACCTAAGAATTGGAACTGCTACATACAGCCTCCTGGAGGCGATGTGAGAGAGACAACTGATGTAGGCATGGACGGGTTCTGCCCAGCATGTGCGCTCTTTGGAACAGTCATAACTAACGTTACACTAGAATTCCTTGATACCATCGATAACAAGAACAAGAATGTCTTCGGCGAGTCTGTGGGAGTAAAGAGTAGGGTAGAGTTCGACCCAGCCATAACATTCCTAGACAAAGAGAAGAGCGTTGCCAAATACACCCATAGTAAGGTGGCAGACGGTGTGAGCTGGACTGGCATGGGCCTCTACAGCGACTACCACGTAATACCAGGAACAATATTCGTAGGCAAGGTGACGCTAGAGGATGTCACAGAAGCGGAGCTAAAAGCGTTTTTAGCGGTTCTGTCAAGTATTGATAGGCTAGGAGGCAGGGAGAGGCTCTACGGAGGAGTTAGAGTATACCTTATAGGGATAAAGGGTGGGAGCTACGAGACAGCGTCCGCGCTAGAAATAGCACGGAAACTAGCAGAAAAGTATGGAGGAGCTAAGTACCCGCCAGCGATAGACGAAGTTATAAAGAAGACTACCGAACTTGTTAAGGAGAAGAGGTTCACGTCTCTGGATACTAATGCTTTCAAGAATCTCATGGATAACACAAACGTATGGGAGGACCTCTGGAGCGATACAGTAAAGTATGACAGACAGATAGTAAAGAGGATATTAGACCTCATCAGGGGGTCGGAGAAGTATGAAGAAGCATCACGGTGATCGCGATGCCACTGCAGAGAACCCTACTAAACCACGGCATTACCATGAAGGAGCATGAACAGATTAAAATTATAGTGTTGGAGGTGGAACTCGAGCTACACGGTATTTTTTGGTTCCATACGTATGCACAGCCGAGAGATAAGTATACACACATAGCACTACCCATCATCCATAACTATCCTCTTACACTAGCCTTTTTAGGGGTTCCGGTCGAATCATCGTACGTATCAATAAGCAATTTAATAACGAGGAGTATCTCGGCATCTAATATATGGGATAAGTACGGCTTTTACATTTATCCCGCTATAGCAAGGAAAAGCCTCGCTAGAACACTGACGTTCTCGATTGGGGGGACAGGTTATTTAACCTTTAAGCCGAAGACAAGGGCACCGGTACCAGATTATACCTCCAATCAAGTCTTCCTTCCGGGCTCTGTATTTAAAACCTATATCTTGTTGAAGCCGGGCCCAGAGCTATCCCGACCAAAAATAATTAGATTAGGCTCTAAACGCTTCGGTACGTTCTATCTGAAGATTAAGAGAAAGCTAATGGGTAGGGTTGAGGAATATAGCGGAGCTAAGAGTATATCACACCCATTCAACGCCGAAGACTGCCCTGCCAAGAGCTATCATGGAATCCTCCGCCACTACTCTGGCAACATAGCGCTCACCGGCATACCAGAGAGAGTAATAGTGGCAGGAGACGCTGTTCTTGCAGCTCCATCATTCGTGTAGGGGAATACTGATGACTGCGTTCGCCTCTCAAATATTCTCTCAAATATCTTTCAGGGTAAAACCAGTATATGCTAAGGAAGGCTCTACAAATTTAGGCAAGTGGAAGCTCAGAAAATTCCAAGAGGAAGTAATGGAGGCTCTTGCAAGTAAAAAAGACGCATTACATATTGCCCCTACAGGTTCAGGTAAGACCTTGTCTCTTCTCCTGGGAGATCATGGAGCTGTGGGAGTATACCCGAACAACAGGCTCTTACTAGACCAGCAGAAAAGCTTGGATAAGGTGCTTAGAAGCGCTCTAAATGCTAGACTAGTCCTACACCACTCAGAGCTAGGTGAGGATGTTTTACGTATATACGAGGTGAACCCTGGAAAACGCGATGGACCACCGATTGTGTCGAAGAAGCTAGTAGCCATGGTACTGCTTTCCGGGAGATACATAGGGTACGAGAGAAGTGAGGATGGGAGACTGGTTCCGAAAAGGCAAGTGGTATTAAGGAATATTGTAGAGAAGATATGTTATAGACCTGGCGGGGAACAGTATATTATAACGCTAACAACCCCTGATACGGCTCTCCTCATAATGGCTGGCATGTACCGTGACTTCGAGAAGGTGGGATATACTGTGCACGATACTATATTATCGGCACTGGAGGGAATGCCTATAGACTACGCATTGTCGAAAGAAAGGGTTGCAACATCTAGGGGTAGCCTAGCTGAAATAGGGCAGATAAGGCAATGCCTGCTAAAATACCCCTGGTTTATAGATGAGTTCCACCTCTACGGTGCTTATGAGGCATCAGGATTAATCCCCATACTGAAAGTATACAGGGAACATGTTGGGTGGGGGGAGCCAGTAATACTATCATCGGCCACCCCTAAGGGTATGCTCTACGAGAGACTTACAAACATGTTGAAACCCAAGATCATAGATGCGGAGATAAGCGAGAAGGGAGATCCAGGGACTATGATTCGGGGGGAGACAGAGGTCGAGGTAATACATCTCGATATTAGGGGTAGAGGTGTCGGAAAATGGTTCAAGGTAGGCGATCATCTTCCAGGCATTGTGTTGGCTAAGCTTGGTGAAATCAGGAGGGTAATTAGTAGCGGGGGAAGAGTTTTCATAGTGACTGACAGAATAAACCAGGTACCCCCAATAGTTGACGTGCTCACAGGAAAGGGAATACCAGTAGAATGTGGAGTAACAACTCCGCCCCCAGGATGTAGTGATATGGGGGAAAGACTGCTCGTAGGGAGTGAGTCGATCTCACAGGGTATTGATAAGGAGAATGTCAGATACGGTATAGTAACAGGGTTCAACTGGGCCACACTAATACAGAGGTTTGGCAGGATAGGGAGAAAGACAGACTCGAAAATAGTAATCACTACCCCTCAGTCAGGAGAAGAAGGCCCACTATCAGAGCTTGACGGACAAACTGTACCCTATGAGATGTTTGTAGAAACGGTAAGAAGGGACTTCCCTAAAGTAGAACTAGAACTCCCCAATATTAGAGGGGTTAGAGAGGTTCTGACTGCTAGAGAGGCTCTACTAGAGTACACGGCTACAGTAGCTTTTGCACAGGTCTCAAAACCCGGGGGCACTCTTAAGGAACTCTCTAAACGTATTATGGGAAATGAAAACGTGCTCAAACGCTTCTTTGGTCCACCAGAATCTATTGCGAACATCATGATGTTTAGAGGCTCTGGTTTTGAGGTCCTAGTAGAGTACCCTAATTGCCAGGCTAAAGACCGGGGTGAATGTATGCGTCCAAGCGACATCTCATCCGTTCTCAGAAACTATATTGTTCGTAGTGCCCATCCTCACAAATATAGAGCACCTGACGGGATAGTTAGCCAGGCAGTTAAGCTCTCAATAGACTTTACACCAGGGAGACAGATATTAGTACTAGAGCCTCGCTATGATATAAGGGAAGGTTTAGGTGATCATCTAGCAGGGACTATAACTACGTTACATGAGCTATCAGAATTAGGTTTCTACCTATACATTAGGTTGGTCGAGGATTCGGAAGATGTGGGAATAGAGTTGCCCATTGTTGGGTCTGTCAGGGACCAGACTGTCGCCATAATTAAGACTACAGAGGAGGTTTCGGCATACCTTACATACACACTCAATGCTATACTGATCCGTAGGGGGGAAGCGAGACCACTCGTAGCCCTGCTTTTATGATGTAGGGTGTTTAGGGTGATCGTGATTGCCGCATACGACATCTCCCGAGAAGAGGTTAGGGGGAGGCTTAGGAGGTTCCTTGCAAGGATGGGCCTGTCAATCATCAACAGGAGTGTCTATGCAGGAGTTGGTGGGAAAAAGCTTGCCGAGAGGATTGCCGAAAAAGCTAAGGAAATCATTGATGAGGGCGACCACGTGTTTATCATCATTGTTAGAGAAGAAGAGTACTTTGGGGCGTACACTGTTACCCGCATGGGTATCGAGAAGATCGGTGGAAAGGGATATGAGCTCCCATAATTTCCACATCTGGGGCACACATCTAAGGTGGGCATCGCTATGCCAAGAGGCTTGGAAGATAATATTCTCAGGCATGTCTCCGCTTGCAACGCAGGCGCCCCCAATAGTGGGGGAGTATAAGGAGAGGATACACGATGAGATAGTGAAAATAGTAGCCGAGTGGTTCGATAGGTCACAGCGTACCCTATACATGAAGAGGGAAGAAATAATAGAGTACTCAGTGCAACCTAGCTGGAAAGACGAGTACATAACCCTTGTCATGAGACCTGACATCTACGTTCTATGGAGCACATCCTATGGTCCAGTAAATCTAGCAATAGAGGTTACAACGAGACCAGCGACACATATATCCAAAGAGTGGCTTACTGCATATATTCTCGGTCTCTACATAAGAAATCTCAGACCATCATTCGCTTTATTAGCGACGCCGGAACAAGTTTCAATACTATGCCTAACTACAAGGGATGTAAGAAAACTAAGGTTACTTATATACAATGGTAGCAGGAGAAAACCTACGCCAAGTCTCTGTTATAACTGCGACCTACGCCAAGTATGTCCAAACCCGCTCATATAGGGGGCTAAGTATTATGAGGAGAATTCTGGTGGTAAGAAGGAAGGGAAGACTTAAGATAAAGTCGAGAAGCATATTACAGCTCCAATATATGGATAAAGACAAGCAATACATAAAGGAGTATCCAATACGGGATCTTGACGCTTTACTCATCGTAGGAAGTAACCTGAATATAGAGTCAGGAGTATTAAGTGTTTTATCATCATTTAATATACCAGTAACCGTAATAGCGAAGGATTCGGTCGGAATAATATATAATCCAGTGATAATTGCAAATCCGCACTACAGAAAACTCCAATATACCATTAGCGAAGTGTCTAGACTTGAAATAGCTCTAAGCTATATAGAAGCAAGAATAGGTGGAATGAAGAATATTCTAATATACTATAAGAAGGGATCTCCATCAATACCTAATCTTCCGGAATATACCAGTGACTCTTATGATTTCGAATATACAATTAGACTTTGGGAGTCACAAGCAACAAACATACTCTGGGATAGTATAATAGATCTAATAAAAGAACCAACACTATCTGAGCTTAAAAATAAATATAAGTTTCACGGCAGGAAACCTCGTCACTCAGATCCCTTCAATAAAACTCTGAGCATAATGTATTCGGTATTATATAGTTTAGCAACCAAGTCACTATTAGCTTCAGGTCTAGACCCCACATACGGCTTCTTACATAGAACTAGATATAGTACTCCATTAACATTTGACTACACAGAGCAATTTAAACCTATAGCGATACACGCAACAATAGATTTAATCAATAGAGAGGGACTACCAGCGTTAGCTGAAGACGGCGAGCTGGACAGAGACTCAGTTAATATGGCTATAAAAAAGCTATATGACTATTTAACCCTACGTCACACAAAAACAGGCAAAACACCTTATCAGTATATTTTTCTTAAGGCGATTTGCTTAGCAAAATACCTGGAAGGTAAATGCACTAGAAAGAACTTAGCTATTACGTGGGATAAAAGAAGTTACAAACGTCAGATAGCAAGGTAAGGGAACATTATTTTATTATAGCTTATATACTTTTCTCTGAATACTTTTGATACGTATCTGGACGATAATAAAACTGCTCGGAGTAGAAAACACTAGATTTATAAGTAGCAAAACAACAATAAATATCCAGAAACTCAGTTTAAAAATAGCAAGACTAAGAGGAGGATGCTGACATGCTCGTAGAGAAGGCGCGTTTAAAAATAGCAAGACTAAGAGCAAGCCTCCCCGCCAGCTCGCTAGGGATAGATATCCCTGTTTAAAAATAGCAAGACTAAGAGAGGGACGATATAAAGGGGTTCTACAGATCGGCTAGTTTAAAAATAGCAAGACTAAGAGGAGATGAACTCCACGTCCCCAAACGGATCCCTGGTAGCAGATCTGGTTTAAAAATAGCAAGACTAAGAGGGAGAAGACAACATAATAATAGGAATCAGAGGTAGATCCCTGTTTAAAAATAGCAAGACTAAGAGTCAGTTTTGGCTGGGGTATCTTTTGTGAAAGTGAGGGTTTAAAAATAGCAAGACTAAGAGTCGTATTCGGCCCGCACATATACCGTTTCAATGAGTTTAAAAATAGCAAGACTAAGAGAGGAGCACGGGCAGCGACACTATCGTTGTTGATGTGTTTAAAATTAGCAAAACTAAAAG
>WANO01000019.1 GCA_015521765.1 Desulfurococcales archaeon | reverse complement strand
GCACAGGTTCAGGAGGAGGATGTGGATAGGGCCAAGATGGAGGCTCTGCTGCATTGGGCATATATATCAGCGGGGGACCTCAACGGGTTAGCTATGCAGTATTCTGAAGACGCGGAGCTCTACTGGATTGGGGGTCCTCTTCACGGCCTATATATGGGTAGTGAGGAGATAATGGGTGTCTGGTCTAGATTCATAGCCGGCAATGAGGCTAGGTTCGTATTTATAAGGAGTGTTTCGGCGAGCGCTGTTGGCGATAAGATAGTTGTTTTCGCTGATGTTGTCTTCCATCTTAGGAGAGCTGGAGCTCCTGGTGTTGTGGAGCTGGATCTATCATACATACTGGTTTTTGAAAAGATGGACGACATGCTTAAGATAATGGAGGAGTGGTGGATCATTGAGAGCGCGAGAAGCCTAGGAGGATAAAGACCGTACGGGCTGGGAACAAAGACAAAATAGCTCTACACCTCTTTTTTAGACTTTGGATCTATGGAAGACCTCTGTGCCCAACTATAGTTTGCTTCCGGTTCATTTATTAAAGCTCCAGCATATAGATCCTTGATCTTTCTTCTATCCCTCTATAAAATCCGTATAGCCTGCTCTAAGGTTCTATAAACAGTTATCTGTTTAACGATCTTTTAGATATTCTTTGTTTAAATTTTTGACTATTAAGTGGCCGATGATCTGTGATGGAACGAGGAGACTAAACAAAGATGTGAGCCCCTTGTGACGTTTAGGCTAGACTAAACCCATAAAGCGCACGGATGAAGCCGACGAATACACGCTAGAGACCGCCCTCTTAAAAGTAGGCACCGTGAGAGGGAAACTCATCAACACCGTATCACTACATTCAGAAATTAATACTGATGTACCCCAATAAAATCTGGAAGCAAAATAATGGATAGAGCCATAAACCTTAAGTTTCCAAAGAGCATCTTGGAGAAGCTTGAGCATGAGGCCCGGAAATCGGGTTTGGGTGTTGAGGAATACATACTGGAGCTGATCCTTGAAAATATTGATCCTGAGGAGAGAGTTCAGGAATATATTGAGGCTGCCAAGGATCTTCTCGAGCAATCGCGGGAGGAGATAGATAAAGGCAACATACGTCAAGCCGCAGAGAAAATTTGGGGAGCAACAGCGCTAGCCATCAAGGCCTATGCCGAACTGGCCGAAGGTAAAAAGCTTACTAGCCATAGAGAGTTATGGGAGTTCAAGAATAGGGTTGAAAAGGACTTTGGGGAGTGGGTATATGATGCGTGGATGTCAGCAAACGGTATGCATACGTGCTTTTACGAGGGATGGTGTGGTAAGGAGGATGCTAAAAAAGCCCTTAAAAAGGTATCGAGACTTGTAGATGAGATCGGGAGAAGGATTCTACAGAGGAGATAGTTAGAAGGCCAGTGAACACCTATATAGAGCCGAGAGCCAGTCCTGATGCTATTAGCTAAAGACAGTTTAATACCTCTTTAGCCTTGGATTAATCGCTACATCGACAGCGTAGCCTATAAATACAAACGACATGACTATCATGGATATAAGCATTCCCGGAAAGAGTATCCACCACCAAGCACCCGCAACAAATGCCGAGCCTGTCCCAACACCCGTTTGAGCTTCATTAAGCAGTATACCCAGACTTAGTTCTAGGGGGTTCCTGAGCCCTAGAAAAGCCAGTCCAGCTTCAATAACTATAGCGTATGATATAGATACTATAAGTTGGGATATCGCTAAGGGTATAACTGCAGGTAGTATATGCCTAAACATTATTCTGGATGAACCAGCTCCGAGGGCTCTAGCTGCTTCAACATACTGGTATTCTCTAATACTCAGAACCATAGATCTCACCAGCCTAGCCACCTGCGGCCATGACGTTAGAGCTATAACCAGTATAACGGTGGTGAAGCTTCTATCTAGAATAGCAACCAAAACCATTATCAGGGGTAGAGGTGGTATTGTAAGCATTATATCTATTAGCGCTGTAGAGATGTTGTCGGCTAGTCCGCCTCTATAACCTGAGATCAAACCCACCATTAATCCAATCATCGTTGTGAGCAGACCTGTGAGAACACCAATTATTATTGATGTTCTTATCCCGTATAGGCTTCTAGAAAATATATCTCTTCCCAGTCCATCGGTGCCGAATATATAGAGTGGTGATGGTGGCTGATATGGCTCCGATACGGGCTGAGATGGATCGTATGGGGCTAAAAGATCTGCCAACAAACCTATCATTATAAATAAAGTTAGTAGTATAAGACCTACCCTTCCTACGGTAATCGAGCCAATAATCTCTATGCTGTATCTTAGTGAAGCAACTAAATCCCTGTACACTATCTCAGCCTCACCCTAGGATCTAGTAGCATGTATATTAGATCCGTTATGAAATTGAATACTATAACAACTAAACTTAATATTAGGAAGGCCCCCTGGATCAAGAAATAGTCCGAAAGCAGTACGGCTTGATATATAAGCCATCCAACACCCGGATAGCTAAATACAGCCTCTATTATTACTGAACCACTCATTATTAAGGCGTAATTTAGGGAGGCATATGTGACCATGGGTAGTACTGAGTTTCTAATTATGATCTTCCTCAATATATATGAGTTCGAGAAGCCCACAGCCTTGGCTACAACCACATAGTCGTCTGTAGATACGCTTAGTGCTGCACCCCTCATTATTATTAGATCTCCACCAAAATGAACCATAGCGAGAGAGATTATTGGTAGAGCCGAAATATAGAACAATGTGGTTATCCATTCAAGTATATTTTGGGGAGGGAACGTCAAAAGATATGTGGTTGGGCTTATCGGAAAAAGGTTGAGGGTGTAGGCGAAATAATATAGTATGATCATCCCGATCCAGAATACAGGGAACGATCTAATAGTTAAGCCCATAAACACCATAAACCTATCAAGCCTGCTTCCGTATCTGGTCGCTAGATAGCTCCCAATGATCATTGACAAAACAAGGGATATAGTCACGCTCATCCCAAGAAGCCATATAGACCATGGAAGATATGTGGCTATCAGCTCGATAACGGGTTTTCTATAGTGTATTGAGTATCCTAGATCAAGCTGAAATATCTTTAAAAGATAGTTAATGAACTGGATGTGGAGGGGCTCATTGATCCCCCACTCTTCAATAAGATCCCTCACAACCTCAGCCGGGATCCTCGGATTCTGAATATAGAAGGCTAACGGGTTACCCCTAATCCTGATTATAACGAACGTTACGGCTAAAATAATAAAAAAAGTGATGATTGACTGTATACCCCTTCTAACTATATACCTAGTTAGACTCAATAAGGGGCACCGCTACCATATATGACTCAATGTAGACTCTACGACCTTCTTCTAGATAGGAACGCTATTAGGCCAGCCACCACAATAACTATGATAGCTATAGCCGCTATTTGAGCTGTCGAGGGACCCATAGCTACAGTTTCCGTAACGGTAACTGTTTTCGTCTCGACACCAGTAACGGTTTTAACTACAGTAACCTCCCTAATCACCGTTCTAGCCTCCTCCATCATCTCCCTCTCCATTTTCTCAGGAGTTACCGTCTCAGTCTCGGTTACCGTTACCGTCTCGGTTTCCACCGGCTCCATTGCTTCGGCTATCTCGATCTCTAACACCTGTTTCGACATACCTCCATTGGGGTCCCTAGCTATGATCTGAGCCAGATACCTTCCAGGCTCGAAGCCCTGTATAGTCAGGGTGCCTTTAAATACACCGTTCGGCGAGGGATCAGTTAGCATTATCTGTCCTTTGAATCCTGGCTTAGTTAGGCCAATCATGTTTATTATTACCTCGCCACTACTCATGGGCTGACCATTAACCTCAACGGCGACTTCAAACATTACCTTGTTTCCTGTAGTCTCGAACCTGACATTCTGGATTACTGGTTTCGGTAGGTTCATAGCTGGTTGGATATTCAGTAGGCTCCAGCCGTTTACGAAGCCGAACGCTATAGCCATGGGATTATATCCGAAGCCTATCGACTGTACCCACCCTCCGAGCTTATCGATCCTTATACCATATATGGACACCCTATGGTAGAGAGATACATATGGTAGCTCATCCGCTATCAGCTCCTGTATTCTCCACACTATATCCTTCCTCTCCTCGAAATCCGTTATTACTCTCTGCATCTCCAGCAGTCTATCTAGCTCTGGATTGTTGAATCTAGCTATATTGAATCCGTTGGGGCTTGCCTGGGAGCTGTGTAGGAGATCATATATCCAGTCCGGATCAAGCTCGTTTATCCAGCCCTCAAGGAACATGTCAAAGTTTCCGGTGTTAACTATTCTATCAATCATCTCGTTTAGATCTACCGGGTTATTATTGATCTTTATCCCAACCTCCGCAGCCCACTGGGCAAGCAGATTACCGATTTGAACCCTCACAGGATCATATGCCGGGCCAATAACCTCGAACTCCAGCTTTGTTCCGTTTGGCGTTTCCCTTATACCGTCTCCGTCACGATCTATAAATCCAAGGGAATCTAGTATCCTTCTTGCCTCCTCGAGATCGAACCTAACATACTCAAACGACCGTGGATTAACCATCTCACCAAAAACAGGACTTAACAGTCCTGGATTGCCTGGTATACCGAATCCTCCCAATAGATTATCCACAATGTACTGGCGATCTATAATATACGCTATCACCTTCCTAAACTCCTTTAGCGTGAACGGATACCTCTGGGTGTTGTACCCTAGGAAGAAGAATGAGGGTTCCACAACAAACATAACTGCTATATTAGGATCCCTCATAGCCTCCTCCACGGCATTCGGCGGAATACTCCAGGTCACTGTATCTACCTCACCCTTCTTTAGGCTTAGATACATCGCGTCCTGGTTATCGATAACTGGGTATATTAATCTAGATATCTTTGGCTTGGGACCCCAGTAGTTTTCGTTTGCTACATAGCTAGCTCCTACAGCAGGATCGAATGATACTATCTTGAAGGGTCCTGTACCCACCAGCTGGTCTATTGTGGGCTCGTATTTGGACGGATCAAAATCCTCCTGCATAGCTATAGGCTCCCAGATATGCTTCGGCAGTATCGGTGCCGCAGCTATCTTGAGAAGGAATGGAGCATAGGGCTGTTTAAGCTTGAATCTAACTGTATAGTCATCGATCTTTTCTACAGACTCAACAATTATAGGGACATTAGTATACCAGAACCCAGAGGTTTTCCTTTCTTTAACCAGGTTGAACGTGAACACTACATCGTCAGCGGTAAAAGGCTTACCATCATGCCACACAACATCTTTCCTGAGTCTAAACACCCATTCCGTACCGTCTTCATTAACTTCGTAGCTCTCAGCAAGCCACGGAATCACTCTAGATGGATTATTGGGGTCTGTAGCTACCAGAGACTCAAACACTGTTCCAACAACGATGGCTGTCCATACCGTATCGACTTTAAACGGGCTCAGTGACTTGGGTTTTGATAGCAGGGGTATCCTAGCTATATCGGCTTGAGCCTCAACAACTGCGAACTGAAATATCCCTATCAGCATCATGGATATCAGTGTTGCTGATACAATAATTTTTTTAGTTAGGCTGATCTTTTCACTCATGTCTCTCGACCCTTTCACTAGATATATTAATTTTTTTGTTAATAAATTTTTTTAGTATGATATAAATGTTTAATTGAGAGGTGTATATTCTATGAATTATAAAAAAATTTATATATCTATAATCTCTCTGCTACTGATATCGCTAAGCATAACTGGTATAGGTATTCAAAATAAAATTGTAACTGAATCAAAAGCTAATCAGGTAGCTATCGCGGAGATCATATTTGAGAGAGCAATAACTAGCGATGACATATCCAATATCAAGAAACTTGGAGGAAGGATTATATATAGATTCGACAAAATAAATGGTCTGGCTGTAGCCATAAATCCAAACAAGATAGATAGGCTAAAATCTCTACCAGGCATAAAGGAATTTGGCCTAGCTGTCAGGATCGAGACCACTGGGATCAACTATGAGAAGCTACCCGCAAGCGACGATCACGGGGTTTTGAGCTGGAATCTAGACACCATAAATATTCCCACACTCCACAACTTATATAACCTTACTGGTTCAGGAGTCTATATTGCTGTTCTAGATACTGGTCTTGAGCCTCAGTGGAGGGATTACTTCCCTGAAGAGAAGATAGATAGCGACCATGCAACAGCATTTCTTGGGGCGCTAGCAACTGCCTACTGGGTTACCGGGAAGGTACTCAATAAGAATGCGTGGGAGGCGGACACCAATGGGCATGGCATGCATGTAACCAGCACGATAATAGGGTTCAGAGTATACGACTTCTACACAGTTGATGGTGTGGCCCCAAACGCTAAGGTTATCCCGGTTAAGGTTTTAGGAAACGCCGGATTCGGCTTCTCAACCGATGTTGCCGCTGGAATAATGTATATTGCCGAGATCTTTGAGAGGGAGCTAGCTACAGGAGGCAACGAGCTCAAGCCAGACGGCGTTGTTAATCCTGTGATTATTAGTATGAGTCTCGGAGGTCCCCAACTAACCCCCCTCGAGAAAGCGGCTATAGACTACGCTATAAGCCTTGGAGTATTTATAGTTGCAGCAGCAGGTAACGCGGGAGAGGATGGCATGGCCTACCCTGCAGCTTATCAGCCGGTGATATCTGTTGGGGCTGCTGGATGGATTGGCGAGTGGATCGTTAACGATAGCTTCAACATTAACTGGTGGAGAATCTCGGATGTGCCAGAGGATCTATCATACGCCATATACGTAACAGAGTTCTCATCTAGAGAACTCCCAGGACAGGACCTCGATGTGCTCGCACCAGGAAGCTGGATAGTGGGTCCCTACACCCCCTATGGGGCAGCAAACCCACCATACTGGGCTGAGGGTGTTCCTGGCGAATACTACTTCCTGGCGGGGACCTCTATGGCTACCCCTCACGTTAGTGGGGTTCTCGCCCTGCTTCTTGAAAAAGACCTTGCCGATGGGGTAATCGACTTAAACCAGTATGTTGCGGAAGAGATCTTAGAGAGCTCAGCGCTGAAAATAACGTGGTTCAATGCAACAGTATATGATGTGTTTGCAGAATCCTATAAAACAGTTACTTGGTCCACGAATGCTGTTGGAGAGGGATTCCTACAGGCTGACATGGCCTATGTCGCGCTTCAGCGATATCTCGGGGAAAGCTGATTTTTAATTCGATCCTGTAATTTGGCTGGTAAATAAAAAAGTTTTAAATTCTATGTCTCCTCGTGGATGTCTTCGCCTTCTTTATCCTTGAAGTAGTGTTCTCTAGATAGCTTCGCTATAGATAACCCTGTTGCCCTCTTAATGATCTCATACACCACATGCTCAATGAAGTGCGAGGTCACGCAAAATTCACAGGGCTTGAGCGACTTAGCTATCTCGGTCACCTCAGACCTGTATTTATCTAGTAGGTGCTTGATAACTATATCTATCATTGGGGCTATCTCCGAGGCTATACTATCTATCTTCTCCATAAGCTCCTCGGAGTCCTCGGACACCGCTGTGTATGCGTAGTACATATCCTTGGCAGAGTACTTCAGGACAGATCCGACCTTCGTGAGGTTAACCAGCCCGGCATCCTTTAGAACCGTTAAGTGATACCTGATAGCATTGGGAGTCTTATGGATCCCTCTCTTCTTGAGGGCGGAAACAATCTCAAGCACACTCATCGGCTTCTCCTTAAGCATGTCGAGAATAATTATCCTGAGCTCGTCGCTCAGGGCCTTAGCCTCCTCCAACCTAACGGGATTGATAGCCCTGGCCATAGAAGTCTTCACCTCCTTTTAGGCTTCCACCTCTTAAGGGTTAGCGCCCATGTAGTCACCGACACACTGCTTAAAGCCATTGCTAATCCCGCAAACTCCGGCTTTAAAATTATCTTGTATGCTGGATAAAGCACGCCAGCAGCTATAGGTATTAACGTGACATTATATATGAAGGCCCAGAACAGATTCTGCATCGCCTTCTTCCTAACCACATTCACTATCTCGAACACATCGATCACGCCATATATATCTTTCCTAAGAACAATAACGTCCCCAGCCTCCTTAGCTATATCGGTTGCAGATCCAACAGCTATACCAACATCAGCCTGGGTAAGTGCAGCCGCATCATTTATGCCGTCACCAACCATAGCTACCCTAAAGCCCCTATTCTGAACCTCCTTAACCTTCTCTACCTTCTCCTCAGGCATAGCTTCGGCTATCACCTCATCCACGCCAAGCCTCCTGGCTATAGCCATCGCGGTTGTCCTGGTGTCTCCGGTCAATATAGCCACCTTGATATTTTTAGACTTAAGATACGATACCACCTCTTTGGCCCCTGGCTTGAGATCGTCTCCGATACCCAGCACAGCAACAACCGAGCCGTCCTTAACCACATAGACAGCAGTTAAGCCATCGTTCATGATCTCACTCGCTATTGACTCGGCGCCATTCAGCTTAGCCTCGAGACCCTTAACCAGCTTAATGTTGCCTACACCTATATATGAGCCGTTAACCCTTGCGAGCACACCCATACCAGATAAGCTATCGAACTCCTCGGGCTCCTTGACCTCCAGCCCCCTCTCCTTAGCCTCAGAAATAATCGCCTGAGCTAGGGGGTGCTCACTCTTCAACTCTGCTGATGCTGCAAGTCTAAGTATCTCATTCTCATCCAGATCTTTATCTACAACAGCTATTCTCCTTACTTTGGGCTTACCCTCAGTCAAGGTGCCTGTTTTATCGAATATCACATAGTTTATCTTGGGTAGCTTATCCACTACAGACGGATCCTTAATCAATATACCATTAACCGCAGCCCTCCCGAAACCAACTATAATAGCCATAGGGGTAGCCAAGCCGAGAGCACAGGGGCAAGCTATAACTAGAACCGATACTGCAAATATAGTTGCTAGCCAGAGCGGGACCCCTACAATGAAGTACCATACTATGAATGCCGATATGGCTATAGTGATCACTATCCACGTAAAGTATCCAGAAACCTTATCAACCATGGCCTGGATCTTAGGCTTTGAAGACTGAGCCGTTCTAACCAGCTTTATAATCTGGCCAAGCACAGTCTCCTTACCCACCCTGGTAACAGAGATGGTTAGGGAACCCCTGGTCAGGATTGTCCCAGCAACCACGGGGTCCCCTGGATTCTTCTCTACCGGAACAGGCTCCCCCGTAATCATTGATTCATCAACATACCCCCTACCCGACTTCACAACGCCGTCCACAGGGATCTTCTCTCCAGGCCTCACAACAACTATATCCTTCACCTTCACCTGGTCTATAGGGACCTCAACCTCCCTGCCGTCTCTAATCACCCTAGCCGTCTTAGCCTGAAGCTCCATAAGCTTCCTGACGGCCTCGCCAGTCCTAAGCTTCATCCTAGACTCCAGGTATTTACCGAGGAGTATAAAGGTCATTACCGCCGCGCCAGCCTCATAGAACACCTCGCCGGCTACGAGACCTAGAGATACCAGTATCGAGAATATATATGCCGAAAACGTCCCGAGCGTTACTAGAGAATCCATGTTTGGGGCTAGATTCAGGAGAGCCCTAATGCCTGTTCTGAGAAACCTATATGATCCCGCAGCCATCGCTGGTGTCGCTAGGATGAACCCAAGTATATTTTTGGCGAAGTAGGACTCGGCGAACTCAGCTAGAGGGGGTATTAGAGGCGCTATATAGGTTAATATAAGCAGGACAGCTGTCGGTGGGGTAGCTATCAGGAGAAGGTTTCTAAGTATCCTGTTTTCCCTCTCAAGAAGCATTCTACCAATATCCTCAACCTCCTCCTCAACCTGCTCCTTAACTATCTTCAGCCCCAGCTCCTCCACAGCTCTCCTAAGCTCCTGGGGGTTTGTTGTTAGTGGGTTAAACACGATCTTTATAGTTTTCAGAGCGTGGTTAGAGCTGACATCAAGCACCCCTTCAACTGTGGATAGCCTCCTCTCAACGAGTGAGTCGTCCTCTGCCGATGCTAGGCCCTCTACAACAAATATGATCTCTTCTTTATATATATCGTAGCCAGCTCTTCTCACAGCCTCGAGTATCTTTTTAGGTGGTATAGTCTCCGGATCGTAGGCCACTTTAGCCTCTTCCGACGCTAGACTAACCGAAGCCTTTACCCCTACCTTCTCGAGCGATTTCTGTATAGTTACTGCGCAGTTGGCACAGTGCATACCTACTATCTTGAATACCTCTTCCTTTTTCATTCTATATTTAGACGATGTAGACATACCAACCACTTCTATGGATTATTTATCCACCTAACATAATTATAGATATCATTACTAAAAAATTTTTTGTATCATAGATCTGGATGTATTACCCATGAAACCATGTATAGCTAAATAGCTAGTGATGATGCTCAGGCATCCCCTTTGGACCTTCCCTTAAATACGTCTCCGGGTCCTTCTCGAAAGCAACCTTGCAGTGTGAGCTACAGAAATAGTATATTTTACCCTTATATAGGGTCTTAAACTGTGCTGTGGATGGATCAACCTCCATTCCGCAAACAGGATCTGTTGCCATATAACTCACCATATAATATATGTTTTATCCTTAAAATTTTTTTGTAGAGATCCAGTAAATAAATCTGGGGACCCAGCAAGTACAGTAGCCCTTATAATAATGTTCATACACTAATTAAATGTTAGGGGCAATATCTACCCGGCGATAGGTGTTCATGTATAATGAAAAAGAAATCGAAAATCGAGGTAATGATCGGCGGTCATGGAGACTCTAGGAAGAGCCGGAGACTGGAAATATATCTCGAAACCATACATGAGCTGGAGCAGATGTGGGGTATAGCGAGAATAATGGATATAGCCGAGGCCCTAGGCGTTAAACCCAGCACGGTAACCAAGATGATTAATAAGATGTCTAAGATCGGGCTGGTTGAGTATGAGAAGTATAGGGGTGTTAGACTAACCAGCGAATCTAGAAAAAGGATAGCTAAACTAAACAAGAAGCATAGGGTGCTGGCCTCATTCTTCAGGAGCATAGGTTTACCGGATCTAGACGCGGAGGTCGAGGCGGAGAAGCTTGAGCATGTTATATCGGATAAGGCAATAAATAAATTGGATAAATTCATGAAGAAAATAGAATCCTGCAAATGCCCAGAAAGTGGGTAGGTATGAAGAGGATACTCGTCGAGGTTGTGGGCATACTCCCTATGGTGTTCAGCAACAAGTGCAAGCCGTACTGTGTTGTTGTTCGAGAAAACATAGGGTCTCAGATTAGGGAGTACCCGGATGATCTGCTTAAGGAATATAGCAAAGTCGTAGAATACTACCAGAGGCTGATGAGGGACTTCGGGAACTATATAGAGGTTAAGGTGGTTAACCCGATGTCCCTTAGAGGGCTAAGGCTAAATCTAAAGTTCAGGGCTAGGGAGCGGATATACTTCGTAATCAATAACAGGATATCCGTAGGCCTGAATGAAGACTACAGCAAACTAAAGAACGCAATAGAGAGCGAGTTCCATAGAATAAACGCCCTAGCCAACGAGTAGCTATACCTTGGTTGTGGACATATCCACTATTTTATCTATAACTACTAGGTTCTTCTTGATCTTTTCAGGGTTTAAGCCGTTGATCGAGAAGGTAACCACAAGCTCCGGAACTGTTTTTCTCAGCGAGAAACTCCATAGACCCTCAATAGATCTCAGATATTCGGACACCCTTCTATAGGCGTGTTCCGAAACACTAGCGTTCCTTCTAGTTATAAAAATATGCTCATTAACCACAAGCTTATTTCTAATCCTCTTAACCTTCCTTGCCGGCGGGGTCCCCTCCCTGACAGCATCGATCTCCGTGTTTATCACACCCCTAATCCTGGCCCTAAACACAGCTATATCATCCCTACCAGCCAACCTGGCTAGAGCCCAGTTCAAGATGTTTTCTCTGCCCATTATAAAGATCCCTATCGAGAACCTGCCAATGCTAGAGCCGAAAGACTCGCCGCTGAAAGCTATAGCCTTCGGACCCAGCACCTTAAGCTTGCCATCTATATTGAGGCCCGCCAAAGCATCCCTAAACATGGTGCTGAGCCTATTTATTTTGATGCTATTGTATATTCTACCAGCAACAAATGAAGCCAAGATAAATAGGGCGAGGTAGAAAACCAGTGCAGTTATATCCTGGGCCATATCGATCATCCACAACAATATAGAGCTTAAGGCATCCAAGCTATAGCTCGTGGCACTGTGATGATTCAATAGCCTTCAGTATAGACCTTAAATGATCGATGGAGCCAGTACCCAGAATCTCAACCTCAAACAGCCTCCTGGTCACATCGCAGAAGAAAACCACCTTGGCATAGTTGAAAGATCTCTTCCTAAAAACACCAAATTTCTTCTCACCAATATAGAAGTACGACCTGTGGGAAGATACGGAGGAGGTCCCGGTAACCCTGCCCTTCAGCCTCTTCAGGATCTCTGATTCATCCACCGAAGACCTCTTCCTACAGCTGATCTTCAGCTGGAACCCCTCATCCCCGAGAACATGCGAGATATAGTTGTATGATATCCCTTCAGCAACATAGCTGACGCCATTGATCTCTGAGGTATACACTATCTCTGGAGGGATCTCGCTCTTCCTAACGACCCAGCCGTCAGGCAGCTTTAGCTTGATGAACCTATAAACGCCCAAAACGATATTGCCCGCGGAAATCAGGTGCTCGCTATATCTCCTCTCCCCAAACGAATCATTACCGGAATCCATGTTTCCCAACTAATATAGTGCGGTTAAATCAATTTAAAGTATATAGTTATCTTATTTATCAATACATGTTTTCCAATGTTATTACATAAAAAAGCTATGTATAAGTGGTACATTACTGTTCTTTCTAGCTTTAGAATTATAATAAGATTGATAAATAAAATTTTAATCTATTATTTAAATTGAATCTATAGTATTTAAAAACTTAAATATTATGATTGAAATTAAAATTTATTGAAGAACATAATGGGGTGTTATATATGGCTATACATGAAACCCCATTCTTTATGGTTGCTGTCGGATTATTGATATATGCATTAGCCTACTGGGGCTACAGCAAAATCGTTGACAAAAAGATCTGGCAGTCAGACCCCACAAGACCAACACCAGCCCACCTATATACAGATGGCGTAGAGTACTTCCCAGTAGGCAGATACGTCCTATACGGATTCCAGTTCAACAGCATAGCTGCACTAGGACCCATACTTGGGCCAGGTATAGCGCTCCTGTTCGGGTGGGTTCCCGCATTTCTCTGGATAATATTTGCGGCCCTATTCATAGGGTGGGTCCAGGACTACAGCGCGCTCTTCCTATCGGTGAGGAACGAGGGAAAATCATTCGGCCCTATAGCGTACTCGCTTGTAGGGCCGCAGGCCAGAACCCTTCTACTAGGGTTCCTGCTATTCTACTTCCTACTGATAACGGCCGCATTCATGTTCGTGGTTATAGTGGTTATAGATATATTCCCCGGAACATTCTGGTCCCTGCTTGTGCTGGTGCTCACCGCGCTACTTGTGGGTCACCTAATATTTAATGTTAGAATGAACGTGGTAACTGTAACCCTGATAGCTGTCGTGCTTCTAGTGATAGGGGTGGCCATTGGGGCATTCTTTAAGTGGCCACCCACAGGGGCATTGGGTAAGGCTCCCTACTCTCTATGGATAATACCGGTCATAATACTTCTTGTTGCTGGGGCACTGCTACCTCTACCCAGACTTATAACCCCCATGAACTATATAGCCTACTACCCAGTAATTGTGGCTATCGTAGCCCTAATAGTTGGTTCTCTACTGTCACCCCTAACCGGGGTAAAGATCGAGCAACCAGCATTCACCAAATTCTATGATCCCGAAAACCCGGCGTTCTTCAGGTCGGGACCCCTATGGCCAGCATTGTTTGTATCTATAGCCTGTGGAGCCATATCGGGCTGGCACAGCCTAATAAGTACAGGAATAACGTCGAAACAGCTAGATGTAGAGACAGACGCTAGACCAGTTGGAGCTGGGGCAATGCTCACAGAAAACACTGTGGGTCTTACAGCACTAGCAGCGTGGGTTGTTCTCTCACCAGAGCTTCAGCCAAGGGTTAATCCAGCATTCTTCGTTAAGGGAGCAACAACCCTAACGGCACCAGTATTTGGCGGCGAGTCTGTGGTTCCGTTCCTCGAGAGCTTCTTCGCTATATACATGGTGTTTATGGCCATGACCATTCTCACTATACTTGGCAGGTATTGGCGTGTTGTTTCAGCCGAGCTCTTCGGTGAAAGCAAGTATTCCGCTGTAAGGGTGTTCGGCAACAAGTATGTCGCATCTGTACTCGGGTTTGTGCTACCCACGCTATTCGTGCTGACGGGAAGCTGGATCAATATATGGCTATACTTCGGAGGTACCAACCAGCTTCTGGCCGGGTTCGCGCTATTGATTGTAGCCGTATACCTGCTCCACCAGAGAAAGAGCTACGCATACTCATTCATTCCAGGAATATTCATGATGGTAACAACCATAGCAGCGTTAGCCTACCAGGCGTTCGTGTTCTATGACGCAACAGTAAACGCAAAGCTACTTCACCCAACCCAAGCAATACTGAGGGACTCTGTTGGTATAGGTGCGGTTATAGCTGTTAACGCCTTCTCAGTGACTGTTGGAATCATAATGTTCATAATGGGTATCGTAATGTTCTATCTACTCCTAAGGGCTATGGTTAGAGCTAGAGCCATGCCCCAGCAGACCCAGTAATGATCTAGCTCTTATAGGATTATGGATACATATACTATTTTGAATCTTCTGTTTTTTACCCGATGCTTAATATCTCCAAACTTATCATATATAAATATATTATTTAATAAAGTATCATTTATGGGTTGCATAACATGGTTGGGTTTTTGGGAAAAATAAAGGATACTCTGAAAGAGATTACCTACGGGATGGCTCTACACTCACAGGTTACAGGCATACTGAAGACCAGAATGTATATTGAGCACCTATTCACCCTAATGGTTCTTGGAGACATGCTCGGCTTCCCGGTCCTGCCGCCGTACTACTCTCTAAGACTGCTACCCTACGCGATACCTAATGTTCAGAAGTGGAAGCACAGGTTCTATAGGGAGAGGGACTTCACAGACATAATATATGGATGATCAGCTATGAGGGGGCTAGGAGAGTACCTCGATAAGTTCAAAGAGACGAAAATGATAATATTTGCCGGCAAGGGGGGTTTAGGAAAGACAACATGTAGTGCTGCACTAGCCTACTATCTAGCCGTGAAGAAGGGGAAGAAAACGCTGTGCTTCAGCACGGATCCCCAGGCATCGCTAAGCGACATATTTGAGAGGGACCTCTTCGGTAAGGGGGAGGTGGAGGTTGCACCAAACCTGTATGTTGTGGAGATCGATGCAGACAAGAGGATTAGGGACTATATAGAGGATGTTAAGCGGAAGATAAAGGAGATGTATAAGATGGAGGAGATCCCACAAGAGATAGAGTCATATATCGAGACATCAGCCGTTGAGCCAGCAATGTATGAGTCGGCAACGTATGATGCGATGGTCGAGTACCTTGTTTCCGGAAAGTACGACTACTATATATTCGATATGCCTCCATTTGGGCATGGAGTAAGGATGATCGCTATGGCGGAGGTGCTGAGCGCATGGGTTGAGAAAATAACTGAAGCCAGGGAGAAGGCTAGAGAGTACGACGAGATCGCGGCAAGGCTGAGGGGTGGGAGTCCACTGTCTGAGGATGCAATACTTAAGGAGCTCTATGACATAAGGTCTAGACTATCCTACTTCAGGGATATAATGCTGGATAGAAACAAAACCGGGTTCTTTATGGTCATGACGCCAGAGAACATGTCTATACTAGATACCGAGAAAGCCCTCAAAATGTTTAATGAGCTGGGCCTAACTCTCTCAGGGATAGTTGTGAATCAGGTTCTTCCCCCGGAAATGATCAATAACCCCTCACCACTGATCGCGAGGAGGGCAGAGGTGCAGCAGAAGTACCTAAGCGTGATAAAAGACAAGTTTGGGAAGTATATAGTGTCTGTAATACCGATGTTCGATAGGGAGCCTAAAGGGCTTAAAATGCTTGAGAAGGTGGCTAGCTATCTTGTGGAGAACCCCCTCCAGATATAGATCGGTGAGTGGGTGTTGAAGCCATGAGCCTGATAGGAAACCTCAAATACGTGTTTACAGGAGGAAAGGGTGGAGTTGGAAAAACAGTTATTGCCGCGGCACTGGCCTATGATCAGGCGTCTAGAGGGAGAAAAACACTTCTAGTATCCCTAAACCCTGTACACTCGCTCTCAAGCCTGTTTGGCCAGGACTTCAGCGGCAACAAGATAGTTAAGGTTAAGGATGTGGACAACCTCTATGCTGTGGAGGTCGAGATCGAGGACGCTGTAGAGCGATACAAGGAGAGGATAACCACCAGGCTGAGGGAGTTCTTTAAATGGGCAGAGATCCCGATAAACCCCGAGCCGTTCATCAATATAGCTACAACCAACCCAGCGTTCCAGGAGGCGGCTATGTTCGATAAAGTTATGGATATTATAGTTAAGGAGAGCAAGGAATACGATATAGTGGTGTTCGATACCGCAGCTGTAGCTAACGCTATAAGGCTTATCGGCTTAAGCAAGCTTTATGGCTTGTGGCTCACCAGGATGATACAGTCTAGGAAGGAGGCTCTGGAGACGAGATACAAGATGTCCTTCAAAAAGGACAAAGTTCTGGAGGAGATTAAGAAGGATCCTATAATAATGGATCTCGTCGCACTCTACGACAAGTTCAAGGTGACGAGATCGATACTGACAGACTCGAGCAAAACAGGATTTTACTTCGTAACCATACCCCAGGCCCTACCCATATCGGTGGTGAAGAGGTTCATATCTATGGTTAGAAACTTCGAAATACCTATAGGAGGGGTATTCGTAAACATGGTTCTTGTAAAGGATCAGGTGGAGAAAGACACAACTGGATACCTTAAAGCCAAGTATGAGGAGCAGCAGAGGTATCTAGAAATGATTAGAAGGGATCTTGGAGAGTACATCAGGGGCTACGTCAAGATCTACGATAGAGACATAACGGGAATAGACTACATCAAATACGTTGTAGACGACCTATACAACTTCAAGCCCGAGTAGATAGAATGACCTTCCAAAGCAGAGTTAGAAAGAAGTTCCGCCTGGGAACAAGGGGAGAGACTCTTAAAGACAAGCTAAAGGACCTCCTATTCGGGTTTTTCTTCTATGGGCTGCACCAGCAGGTAACTATAACCGCATCTAAGTACAGGGATATAGTCCACATACTGATACTGGGTGAGGCGTTCGGTATACCAATACTAGGGAACTACTATACGTTGAGACTCATACCATACCTAATCGAGTACTTGCCAGAAATAAAGGAGTTGGCATCGAAAGAGGTAGATATCCTCGAGCTTCTCCATGAAGGCACAGCCGTACACTAGATCACAATCAAATAGGGGGTATCCTGTTTCCTAGCTTCTGCTGTGCCGCATCTCTTTAACTATCTTTTCAGCCTCAGCCTTCACGGCATCAACTATCTTTCTCGAATCCAGCATGCCTTCACAAACCTTCCTGCCATTAACT